>CAYRID010000005.1:47499-51139 GCA_964424225.1 uncultured Geobacter sp. | reverse complement strand
GAATTTTGGCTTACGGAAAAAATTTGCGTGTTCAAGGCAATACGGTTTCGGGCTTTCGCAAAGAGTGTTTGAAGTTCGGCGGCACGGATGTCATGGCGCAAGGCAATCATTGTCTCAACGTTGCGGCAGACGGCGTCAATGTGATTTCTTACACTCTGGCCGGCGAGGTTCTGGGTACTTGGTTGGTCGCCGACAATTACCTCGTGCCTGCAGCAGGTTCGAAGCGTGGAATCGCGCTTGCCGGAGTGCCGGGGACAAGCCGCGTGCTGATTCGATCCAACACAATTCGAGGCACAGGTAACCATTGCATTCAAGGCGGAACGGTGATTACGGATAACTCGCTCGAGGATTGTGGAGCCTTCGGTATCACCTCCACCGAGCAAGCGACGATGATTAGTCGCAATACGATTCGAAATTCGTCGGCAGCGGGAATTTATTTGGCTGGAATCAACGTGATCGTTAGCAATAACATTTGCCAAAATGTGAGTTCTCGCTGTGTTGACGAGGTTGGTTCTGCCAATTGGAATTTGATCGTCGAAAACAATGCGTACAACAACGCGTCCGGTGTCGTTATCGAGGGAGGCCCGACGCGCGGCGGTGTTGGTGCCAATACCATTTGGCGCGACAATATCAATCCTCCATGAATACGCTATTTTGTGTCGATTGAAGACGATTGGTAGTCAAGTGTTCATTGAAAAATTCTGCAAGGTTTCACATACATCGAGTTTGATTTCCTGCTTGGTTTGAGGCTTCGAGTCCGCGCGTGCCGTTGGGCGCGCGCTGATTTCGATGCGAAGCTTCCAGGCAGTATTTGTGCATCACGACACGGAGAATCGTATTGAAGGTTTTGATTCTGACGGATCGCTATCCGCCTTATGACATTGGAGGCGCTGAGCGCATTGCTTTGTATCACGCGCGAGCCTTAGTCGAACGTGGTGACGAAGTTACGGTGTTAACGACTTATCCATCCACGCGCGATGCGACTCCGCAGGTCGAAATGCGCGATGGTGTGCGTGTGCATCGCTGTATGCCGCTGTATCCAATGACACGAAAGGGTGTTCCCTCGTTTGTGGATAAAGCGTATGAAATGCTCGCCATGCCTTGGAATCCACAGGCACAGAATGCGCTTGCGAAGGCCGCTGCTGGATTTAAGCCCGATGTCGTGCACGCGCACTATATTCCGCGGATTTCGTACGGCGCTTTTCGTCGGATTTTCCCTTCAGCCATTCATATTGTGACATTTCACGGTTATCAGTTCGAGTGTCCGAAGGGTGGGCTCTATCGCAAGCGAGGAGAAATCTGCTCGGCAAAGCCGCTGCCGTGTCGAATTTTCCGTCGGCAAATGATTCATGAATTACGCGATGTTGATCATGTGATTGCGATCTCGCAATTCATGAAAGCACGTTTGTTGCAAAGTGGTTTTTCGGAAAATAAAATCGTTTATCTGCCCAATGGCGTTCCAAACTTAACGCTACGACCGTTTTCTCCACCGTCGAAAAATCGCACGATCCTT
This sequence comes from uncultured Geobacter sp., assembly GCA_964424225.1. Taxonomy (GTDB): domain Bacteria; phylum Myxococcota_A; class UBA9160; order UBA9160; family JADFDR01; genus JADFDR01. The sequence goes on along the minus strand of CAYRID010000005.1, from coordinate 49,626 downwards.
TTTGTTGGGCGCGCCACGCGCTCGAAGGGTTTGCTTGAGCTATGCCAAGCATTTCGTGGAATCCAAGATTCAACGGCTCGACTGGAATACGTCGGAGATGGAGAATTTTTGGAGGAGTTACGTCGCGCGACCCGTGATGATCCACGCGTTGCCATCTTAGGTCGGAAGAATGCGGAAGAAGTAGCAAAGCGTTATCAAGCGAGTCGCATCGTGGTGGTGCCGTCGCTTTGGCACGAGCCGATGAATACCGTAATTTGCGAAGCGCAGTCTTGGTCGCGCCCCGTGGTGGCAACTCGCGTGGGTGGAAATGAAGATATGATTTGCGACGGACAAAGTGGATTTCTTTGTCCGCCGGGTGATGTACCGGCTTTGCAGCGCGTACTTGAAAAACTTTTGGCCGATGATGCCTTGACCGATGCGATTGGACGCGGTGGTTTTGAGCATGTCAGTCGGTTTAGTATGGAACGGCATATTGCAGCGATTGAAGAGCTGTATCGCAGCTCGATGGCAAAACGAGCGGGTAAAATAACTGCATAAAGATTGCTGGACTGTGTTGCGGCAAGACTGGCTCCGCGAAGCAATCGATTGGAAAAATTTTTGCGCGCCTTACATCTTGGTTCTCAGCTCAAAACCATTTTGAAAAATATTGGTTTCGTTGCTGGCTCAAATCTGGTGAGCCGGCTTCTGATGATTTTTGTGCAAGCGGGGCTGGGGCGATTTTGGGGTCAAGCCGGGCTTGGCGGCTATTCGACGGCGATTGCGATTTCTGTGTATTTCGTTTTCCTCGTCGATTGCGGTGTTGCGCCGCGGCTCGTGCGCGAAGGAGCCGTCGCGCCGCAGGCACTCGGTGAAGAATATGCGCGGGCTTTGGGACTGAAGTTGATCTCCGCCGCGCTCTCCATCCTCTTGATTGCCATACTCTATTTTGTGTTGAATTACGAGCCGTGGGTTCGAGAGCTTTGCGTTTGGCTCTCGCTTGGGGCAGTGGTTCGCTCGTTTACCTATTTGAACGAATCGGTGTTTCGCGCGCGCGAGCGTTTCGAACTCGAAAGTATTCTGCAGTTGGTCTATGCCGTACTTTTCGTGGGGCCGGTTTGCTTGCTTTTGCTCTGGGGATATTCTGCTCGTGCCGTCGGTATCGCGACTTTGATGGCCTATATCGTACAGTGGCTTGTTTCGATTTTTTGGATTCGCAGATTTGTTCCGATCTCCTTTCGCTGGCCGCCGCACTGGGCGACTCTCGTGCAAGCTTTCCCTTACGTTACGACCTCGCTGGCCATTACGGCTTTTGCTCAAGTCGATATTTTGATTCTTTCGTTCATCACAACACAAGAAATTGTCGGAAGCTATACGGCCGTGTCGCGCCTGCTTCTTGTTGTAGGCACGATGTCGGGTCTGGCTGTATCAGCAATTTTGCCGGCTGCGACGCGTATTTATGCGACGGCAACGACAGAGAGATATTGCAACATCGTCAATGAAACTTTGCGTTTTGCGCTTCACTTTGGCGGCGTAGCGATGCTCGGGGCGTTGGTTTGTGCGCCTTACTTAATCGAATTGGTGTACGGAGCCGAGTTTCACAATCTGTATCCATTGTTGCAACTCGGATCGGTGTATCTCGTCATTCGGTTTTTGAATTCGGTTTTAGAATCCTTGTTGACTGCGTGTGGGCGTCAAAGTCAGCGTGCGCGAGCTCTAGGTATCGGATTTCTTGCGACGACCGTTTTTGTGCTTGGGTTTGTGCCGCTGTTTGGCATTTGGGGGGCTGTCCTCGCTTTGGTTTTGAGCGAGTTTGTGCTGTTACTTTGTCTTGGATTTTTCATGCAAGATTTTCTTTCGCCAAGGTTGCTGCGCCGCGCTGCCTTTTGCTTTCTTTTGTCGTCGGGCGGCGCCGTTGTAATTTATTTGGCTTTGACACAAACCGCGTTGACATGGATGCGTAGTCTTTTGGCTGCGTCGTTAGCTTTTGCGCTTTATCTACTCGTTCTCGTTCTTTCCGGAGAAGTCAAGAAAAGCGTGCAGTTCTTCGGCATTGCGCGAACACGTGGCGAGTGAAGAATCACGAAGCAAGCGATTGATCGCCAAGAGTGTTTGCAAGGACGCGATAAAAATCGGCTGCATGCACTTCGC
>CAYRID010000005.1:0-47489 GCA_964424225.1 uncultured Geobacter sp. | reverse complement strand
CGAAATCACCATTTCGTGTGCTGAGACAGATTCCTTGCTGACCTGCAAAGCGCGGATGATGACCATGCATGGCGAGAGACGGCTTAGGGCCCCAGTAGCTTGGTACGAACATCACTCCTTCGTGTGTATGATAGATTCGATCGCCAAATTTTGGGTTGGTAATACCAAATTCTTTTCGTTCAGATTCGCTGAGGCGCTCGACGCCTTGTAGAGAGTTCATGTAGGCATCGATTTGTGTACATAGATTTGTGTCTTTGCACCAGACGCGCCAAATCGTTCCTTCGCTGAAATAGGTGTATCGATCTTTTGAGGCTTTGCCAAAGCGACTTTCCAGATCCACGGCGACCGTGCGTTTGACATTGGCCATGCCATGGTCCGATACGACAAAGACGACGCCGTCGGCGTGTTTGCGCAGAAATGCCTCCGTTAATTCGCGAATGTAACGATCGTTTTCACGGAGCATTTGCAGGTAGGGTGCGGTTCCGACTCCCTCCCAATGTGAGCAATGATCAAGGCGCACAAGCGTGAGCAGAACATGACCCGGCGTAGGCGTGGCCTCGATGTATTGCTTGGCGGCTTCGTAGATACGTCGATCAAGATTTTCATCGGAGACAAAATCTCGGTAGAGAAACTTTTTCAAATCACTTCGGTCAAGAAGTGATGGGTGCTTGAACTGTCCTGAAAAAACGGAATGGCCTGTTTCTGCAAAGTCGGCGAGATAGGCCAGCGGAATGTTTTTCGTACAAAGTGGTGCAAAGAGCTTGTCAAGGATACGGTGCACTATACGCTTTGAAGTGTAAGATGTTTCAGCAATTGAAAGCAATTTGAAAATTGGGCTGAATTTGCGCAGAGGCGAAGCGTCAGGACAAAACGACCACTCACACCAATAATCAAGCTCGTCAGGTGTTTTGCCTGTGAAGAGTGCAGTTTGACAGTTGACGCTATATCCAAAGCCCGGAACCAGTGCTGCACGGCTAGCAAATTGACTCGCAAATTCCATTTTTTCGAGTTGTTGATAGGGCAAGCCGTCGATGAAGATCGTCAGTGAAGGCGTCATGTAGTTTTTCTTTCTTGCAAAGTATGGTTTTGTTGGATCATCTACGCACAAGTTCAGAGTCGAATATGACGGCAAATCGCGCTTTATAGAGTAGATGGATATTGGGGGATTGGCACGCGATCCCCCAGTGTTTTGCCGGATATGGGATCAAAAGCTTCGAAATTCCAATGTTTGGACGTGTCAGTGAGTGGAATGAAAATTCGCCAGTCGGCGCATCCATTTTGTGTTACTCGCGAACGATTCCCAGGCAAGATTCGGTCTTCGCCTAATTCGTTGGTCACCCGGAGTCCGAGCGGGTAGTCATCGGCAAGTGGCTGGTTGTTTGCATCGATTCCACAGGTTCGAAAGACGAAACGGTTGGGTGAGGTGTAGACCGTCATGCTTAGTTTTACGGCGGGTTTACGAACGCCGAGTAGCGCGAAAGCATCGCGCCCGGCGAGGATCTGTTCGTAAGAGCTTTCCAGATGAACTCTTTTTTGTGTACGCAAGTTGATCCACGCAAAATTGAGTAGATCTTTTGAGGGCGAAAACGCAAGTGTTTGTGGGTCGAGTGCATGATTGACTCCGAGAGCGGCGACGACGTCGTGGTTTCCGCGCAGCGCGATCTCAGTATCAAGATTTTCGGTGACGTACTCTCCGAGTACGACTTCTTCTCGCAAGCGTTTCGCCCAGTACTGTGCAGTGATGCGTCGCGCGCCGCGCGCTGCAGTGCATCCAGCGAGAATCGGAATCGTATGTACACGTTTCGTTGTTTCAGCAAGCTTTGTGAAGTGTTCGGTATATTGTTTTTTCGTCTGCGGATCTTGCATATTCCAGGAAGTTGCATCAAGAAAAATTGAGCCACCGTGTTCTACGAACTGAGAGAGAGACTGTAAATCTTCCTCTTGCAAGAAAGCCGTTTCCGTTAAAAAGATGGTTTTGAGCTCTTGGGGTGGTTTTCCCAGCTGCTCTTCTTGGAGAAAATCGATTCTTTCGCCGGCGAGAGATAAGGTTGCAAAGAAGGCTGCTGAACATTCGCTTTGTGCCGTGACTTGTTCAGGGGACCCGGCTGTCCGGGTGGTCCAAGAGGTGAGGATGGCAACTGGGGCGGGTTTGCGTGGGAGACTTCCGATCCAGTTTCCGTATTCCAACACTTCTTGGTGTAGTTTGCCGATTGGCATTATCCATTCGATGGGTGGTAGAGCAAAATATGCAAGTCCACTTACGCCATGCGCCAAAGCCGTCCAGATAGTCTCTTGCCACGTTGAGATCTCGGGATCAGTATCGTTAAGAAGGCGCTGCCCTTGCGCATAGACATAAGTGGCAGTTTTGGGACGTTGCCCATGGTCAAAGACAGAAAAAATTTCTGCAGCTGAACGTGCGACGGAAAGCCATCCAAATGAGCGATCATATTTTTCTGCGGTGTAGCCATATCCAGGTCCCAAAAGTTCATCGACGGCATTGGCAAGTTCTTGTGGGCGATAGGTGTACTGCTCGGTCGCTTCCCAATAAGATCCAGGCCAGTAACTCGCATGAGCAATGTTTGGTACAAATTGTTGTGTAGCAAAGCGAAAGTATTGAAAAGTTTTCCCTGTTGCATCAGAGCGCAGACGTTGATGCAATAACCACCCTGTTTCTTGCGGCTTTTCTTTTCCGGTGATTCCTTGCTGATGCATGAGTTGCGTCAGTGATGGACTGTGCATTCCACCATCTTCAAACTCTTCGATCACTTGCATAGCGCGCAAACCGGGTAGGGTGAAATCCGCCTTGCGCTCACGGAGTGCAAGTGCGATTCCGCGTCGGAAGTTTTCATCGTGAACATCCCACCAGCCTGTCGCTGTTCCATCGATTTTGTTGGCGCGAAGCGGTAAAGGAAACTGGTAGCGTGTCCACAGTGACTCCGGCTGATTGCGCCGGACGCTTAGATAGTCAATGACGTCTATCTCCGCAGCAGCTAGTTCATAGAGCGCTCGACGGTCATTTTGAGGCCGGTTGGGATTTATAGCAAAGACAGAACTTGTGAATCCAACACTTTTTAGTGATATAGCGGTTTGATAAGCCTCACCGCGACTTAACGCATAAGGATATGGGCTATTGCTAATTCGAAAATTTCGAATTTCAAATCGTTTCGGGTCCGCAGGTGTCCCGACACGAATTTTTGTTGAAAACTGCTCACTGTTTTGATTCAAGCGAAGCGTGTAGACGCCAGGTCGTAGCGAATCTGCAAGTAGCAAATTCCCGTTTGCTTCGCGCAGGATTGTTTCTTTTTGCGCAACCGTTTCTTGGGGTGTCAGGAGAGTGACGGTGCCGAGAGTTTTTTCGGGGAAAAGTGTATCGAGCGAAATTACGCTTCCAGAACGATATGCTGGAATATCATAATTGTGTTCTTGCAGTTCGAGCGTATGAGTTTGATGAGTTGCTGTGTCAAGAACGCGCAACAATACTTTCTCCCAGAGAGATGATGCAAAGAATTCTTTTTCGTCGCTGGCGAATTGATCCTCAAATAATTGCCCATACACGCCTGATAAAATGATCGTTGCTGAACCTTGGCCTCTTCTTTGGTGTACGACGAATGGTGCACCTTTGGCTTCGAGCCAAATGTCACCACTTGTAGACTGAATTGGATGTAGGTAGTTGATGACAACCCCATTTGACTCCATTCCGTGTAGAGATCTTTTTTGGGCTTTGAGGAATTGCTTTGCCTGGGGATCAGGTTTGATTTTGACGGGCAGGATTGCTTCGAGGGTGCTACCGGCATAGTTTCCAATGCTGAGTGGTCCGCCGATTACGATCAAGTGCCCACCTTGTTCAATCCAAGTCGGTAAGGCGGCGAGTAAGGGCGACCCCAAGGTTGTCGGTATGCTTTCAAGATTAAGCAGGGGGACGTCTTCGAGAACGACCAGGCGCTTTGTTGCCAAATCGACCGGCCCTTGCACGAAGGGATAGTAGGTTTGCGCGTCAACCATCCGTGCGATTTTGATTTGTTGTATTTTAACTGTGGGCTGTGCGGCGGTCAGAATTTCTTCGACGCGATCTTGTTGATCTATCATCGAATTGATTACGAGAGCTTGTGCTATTTCGGATTTTTCCGAGGGTGTGAGCGTGTTGGAAGCACTTGTGCTGGTGCAAAAAGCGAGAATACAGAAAGCACTGAATGTAAAATGGAAGCGATTGTAGTACTTCAACGCGAACACCTCCGTGATGCGATTGCGCATTTCGTTTTGTAAATCTCGCCGCATAATAAATAGCCAAGAGGACATTGAGGGTGTTAGTACAAAGTACTTGTGAATGAAGGGTGCGAGCGTGATTAAGCACAATAATGTCAAACAGATTTGTGAGCAGCACGGCTATCCGTTTGAGATTGCGGCGTTGCTGGAGGATGTTTGCAGACTAACCCAGGAAAAGGTGAGTAATGTTCGCTCTCTGATGCTGAGCGGGAGCGTTGCGACCGGCGACCTTGTTTATCGTCGCGACGCCAATGGTTTGAAAATTTTTTCGGATCTCGATTTATTAGTCTTTGCAGATACGCCCAAGATTGCAGAAGACTTCACATTACGAGTGTCCGAACTCGAATCGCGTTTTCATACAAATTTATTTCATATTGACTTACCTATTAATCCGATGCGGGCACTGCGTCGGATTGCACCGAGCTACCAAATGGTTGAGTTGCGCAAAGTGAATTCGGTGCTTTGGGGAAAAGATTTTCGTTCACTGTTTCCGTCGCAAGCAGATGTTCGTTTTTCACGGCAGTCGCTGCTACTGAACTTGTGGAAAGCAATTTTATATTGGCCGGACGGAAATCCAGAACGGTATGAATGTTTTCAGTGGATTTTGGCGCGTTTGATCCTGGATGTTCCACTGCTTGTCTTTTCTGAATTGCAAAACGTTATCGCGGGACATTTTGCACGCGCGCAGGCCTTTTGCGAACTGACAGCGACGGCACATCCTTTGGCAACCTCAGCGATTCAGACTGCTGTGATGCGTGCTGCCGCGATGCGTCGCGCTGGGGCAGTGGAGGGTGCGGATCTCTGGCCTGACTTTCTTACAGTGCTTGACATCGTATTGTGTTATTTGAATCTCGGTTCCTTGCAGGATTCGGTTTCTATCAATGCGCGAGCGGCACGGTTGAAAAAACTTCTCCCGCAACGCTCCTTACGGCGGATAGGAGGCGAGTTTCGAGCCGCGTTGCACGGGCATGGCTCTGTATTGCAGCGCGGCGTTTGGTGGCTTGAGCGAAAAGAAGTGTGGGCAGGGCTCTCTGCACTAGAAATGATCGCATGGCTTGCTCGTGGTGAATCACGTGCGGCACTCGATAAAGTTGAAACTTGCCTTACACAATTTTGTGGTCGAGATTTTCACTTTGACGAAGTGGTGCTTCCAGTCCGACAATTTCGAACTGTGTACTGGGAAGGGCAGCTTCGAATGTACCCTTCTTTGTGTCATAACTCGGTGTTCGTGCGTCGTGCCGGAGGTGAAGAGTTCTAATTAAAGCTGCCCTGCCCGCGATAAATATACAAATGCAGCCAGTAACGAAAGTGCAGCGTAGATAGGAACCGCAATGATTGCGGGGACGCGGGCAGTCCAACCGCGACTCATCAAAATTACGATGGCAGGAAAAGCAGTCTCGCGGTAGCGCGTTACGTCGGGGTGCAGAATGCCGATGAGTGCGACGAAGATAAGTGGATAGAGCAAGAGGACGAAATGTCGCCTCCATTCACCTCGCCGCATCGCGAGATAGATACCCCAGAATAGTGCGGGCAAGAGCGCGACAACAAATAAATTGGCCCAAGACATGAGGAAACCCGGTAAATGCTGAAGCGTAAAGAGTGGCGGAAAGGGCAAGAGAAGTACGGCAACGCCTGCGATGGGCGCTTTCCAGAGCGAGGCGACTGAAGTTACGCGTGCGAAGCGAAGAAGTCCTGATTCGCGGTTTGCAAAATGTTCGGATTCGGTCAATTTGCCAGCGAAGCGCTCTGCCGAGTGCTCCAGGGTGCCGGCACTATCTTTCGGGATAATCCACTGCGCTGCCACAATAATGGTTAGCGCGAGACATATGCCTCCGATCGACACAAGAATGTTTCGTGAGGAAGTGGCAAAAGTGGTGAGCAAGACAGCCAAAAATGGCCAAATGAAGGCGGAACGCATGTAATGCATACAGAAGAGATAAACAACCACAACGAACACGCTCTTCCATTTACCGAAGGAAACTTGCACCAAGCGTACAACATGCCAGAGCAAGCCGAGTGCGAGGAAGGTGACGACGGAGTCTTTGCGTTGATCGATTACGATTAGAAGCGTGAAAGGCAAGAAGAGATAGAGCCAAGTTGCAAGGCGCGCGGTCGATTCGCCAAAAAAGTGATTGGCCGTGCGATAAACGTAAAGCGCTCCGGCCGACGATGCAGCACAGCCGAGAAAGCGTGGGATGAGAGTGTTGTTACCGAAAATTGCGTATAGATATGAACAGATGTAGGAGTAGCCAGGATCGACCGCACTCCATCCGGTGCTGAAATGTCCTCGGCCGCTCTTAATTTCGCGCGCCATTTCGGTGGCCCAGCGGTGGTAGTTCGTGGGGTCAGTTCCGGCAAATCCGTTGAGGCCTACTTTGACGAGAACGTCGAAGTAGAGCACGGCAAGGATTGTCTTTAAAACGTACGCACCGATTGCGAGGCCAAGCAAAGTTTTGCGTTCGGCAGGGCTGCGCAAGCCGATGAAGGCGATCGTAAGGATCAAAAAAAGGAACCATGCCGCGACGGAGCCGCCGAGGGTGATGCCTTCGTGCCCGATCATCGTGTGTCCGTTCATGATGAAGTTCCATGCGCCGAGCGCTCGATATGATTCGTCCAACCGTAGTGGGGGACGAAGGTGCGGTGACTTACGAGCTGATCAACCGCTTTTTCTGCGATGCAAAAATCTGGAATGGCAACCTCGGCGATACAAAGATCGGATGCATCACGAATTTGTGTTACGCGCAGAGTATTCATTTGCATTGGTTCACAAACCTTTGGAATTTTTCTTTCGTCAAAACCCATCAAACGCACGGCGGCAATGTCGATGGCGACGGGATCCATTGCGGCGAGCACTGCGCCAAGCGGAACGTCGAGCGGCGCGAGCGGTCCTTCTCCTTCGCCGGCGATGATTCCATCGAGAATGGTGAGCACCGTGCGCACGGGTTCTTGGGCATCGAAGAAGTTGCCTTGCGCGTTGCTGTAATAGAGGCAGCGATTGAGATCGACACACATGCGCCACGTTGTGCGATTGCCATACCAATTTCCAGAGCGAATAAATGTGTCGCCACGCACTGCGTTTTCGGTACGGCGGTAGAGACGAAACACACTCGTCGCGATGCCGCGTTTTAAAAAGGGACGTGCGATTTCCGTGAGGTGGCTGCGGATACGATCGATGAGTTTTTGATTTGGGAACTCGTCGCCGCCGTCGGCAGTGGACCCGACCGAGTGATGCGGCAAACGATTCTTGTCGCCGTTGATGCCGACCATGTTTTTGAGCGCGAGCGTGACGCCGGTTTTTTTGTGCGTTTTCAGTTTGGGCAAATTGATGACGAGATCGGCAGAGAGCACGGTTTCAGAGAGCAGGTAGGCGTGTTTACCGCCGGTGTGATGGCTCGTAGTGACACTTGCATCGTAGTCTGCCCCGCGGAAGCGCTGCGGATCGACATCGCGTGTTTGCGCAAAGCAGCTCTTGGCGCCGAGATCGATATCGCGATAGCCCGCCGGATCACCGGGAAGCGCTTTGCGCGAAACGATGATTGCGTCTTGCATGATGACGGCTTCGCGTCGCAGATCGATGATTTTGAACTTACGCCCTAAAGTGTCGAGATAAAATTTTTCGAGTGCATCGAATCCGACGAGACGACGAATTTGCTCGAAATCACAATCTTGCTGCGGAGCTTCGGCAATGGTTACGGAGCCATCAGGTCCGGCGGCAAGGAACGCATAGTCGAGTACTGCACGCAAAATGCTTCCGTGAGTGATGACACTAAGAACGGTTCCTCGCGTTTCTGGATTCCAGTGGCGAATCAAATTGGGCTTGAGAACGATTTTTTTGCCTTTAGGAACGAGTGCGCCAATTGGATTCCAGTGCGGCGTACCAAAGTTTTCGCGGTCGAGCCCCAAACCATAGAGTGCAGCGCGCACGGCTGCGTAAGCATCGTTATCGCAATTTTGTGTTACTTGTGATCCGAACAAAGTTTGCAACTCAGGGTAGGCCGCAGGCGGGTGAAAGGGCGGCGGCGTGGTGCTGTAGTCGTGTTTGGCGAAGCTGAGGCCGACGCGAATCATCGAGGGAGATCCTTTTTGAGTAAACTTTTCACGGCACGAAACTTTCCATTGGCTTCACGCGGAATCGCTGCGACTTTGCGAAATTCAATTTGCATTTGGTCTCCGAGCCGTGAACGAAATTCTTGCAACAAACCGCGCTCGCTCGCTTCATCATAACTTTTGCGTACCACGAGCAAAACTTCGATGCGATCGCGACTGTGCTGCAAAATTTGAGCTTCGGCGACGTCCGTTTGCAACTTGAAGATATGATCCAAACGGCCGATTTGACGATCATCCGGCGTTACGACGATGTCTTCGATGCGTCCATCGACATCCAGAAAAACTTCGCCAGCACGTCCACAAGAACATGGTTTTTTCGAGCGTGTGCCGACGTCGCCGATGCGGTAGCGAATGAACGGCTGTGCCAGGTTGCTGAATCCCGTCACGATCAAAGGACCACGCACGTACGTGTCAGTCTCTTCTTGGCTTTCGACTTCCACGATGCCAAATTCCATGTCGACGTGCAGTTGACGCTGTGCGCATTGCGTCATTGAGACGGCGAATTCGCTCACGCCGTATCGGTCGTAAACGGGTGCGTTAAAGGCTTTTTCGATGGTTTCCCGGTGAAATGCCAGCAACGATTCGGAAGAAGAAAAAATTCCTAAAAGTTTTCCGCGTGGAATCGGTCTTCCGCGTTCGAGCAAGCTTTGAGCAATCAAATACAGCGACGATGGATAGCCCTGCACGTATTTTCCAGGCAACTCGTGCAGCGCGTCGCCGTAGTGGGTCAAGTTTGCAGGGGTCATGTGATAGAGCGAAAAAAGGGTTTGCCTTCCGTAGTAATTCATGCGCCAAAAAGGCGGCTTGGTCTGAGTGAAGGGGACGAGCGGTTGACCGCCGAAAGAAAAATACCAGTCGCTGCGTTGTACACCGACTTGCCGTCGCTGCCGCCAGATGCAGGCGTATTCTTCTGCCAGTGCTTCCAATGTGTAGACAAAACTTAGTGCCGTACCTGTCGTGCCGCTGGTTTTCCCGCGGATCATTTGCTGCGTTGATAAATTTGTAGCGCGTAGCGCGTCTGCACTTTGTGCGAGTTGCGTTTTTTCAAGCACTGGAATCCTGGCGAGCGTCGCAGCCATGGCCTCGCGATGGTCGAGATCGTCGGATGGTGGGGGCAAATTGCGAAAGTACGGCACATTTGTTCGCGCATGCTGGATGAGCACATCGAGCCGCTGACGCTGAATTGCGTATAGCGCATCCTCGCCACAGGAAAGATTTTTTTTCCATTGTGCGAGCGTCGCTTCAAAATAGGGTGTGTAGCGATTTTTGGCACGTTGATAACCCGCATAGGTGCAAGCGAGATTTTGTGCAGCAATGGGCAGCCGATTGTAGAGAGCTTGCATCATCGTGGTGTTCTCAAAGGTTTGGTTGTTGTGCAGTGATGGATCGACACATTTTTGTGATTGACCTACCTGGCGTGTACATAACTTTAGTTTGGAATGTACTCGCCAAGTAACGGCAGCATGGCTTGCGCGAGTGATTCAAACGCAGCATCGACTTCGGCAGGTTGCGAGCTTTTGTCCAGGGGGACTGTAAATCGAATCAATGCACCGTCGGTGCGATGGTGCGTTGCGCGATCCCAAAACAAATACAGCGCCTTGAGCCAGTCCTTTCCTGTTACGCGACCTTGTGATTGATACCAGTAATACACGACCTGCCGTTGATTCTGTTTGGCGATGACGAAGCGATTGATTTCTGCAGGGCGCTCCGGCAGCCCGGCCATGTCGAGCGTGAGAGTGCCGGACTGAATAATGTCCCACCCCGAACCGGGTAAGCAATGCTTGGGAGTGTGGATGACGCGCTCACCCCCGCCGCCCCCTCCTTCGCGCACCTGGCTCTCGTGGTAACCGAGATATACGCCGACTTCTTTTTGCAGCGCTGCATTGCGATAAACACAAATCAAATAGTCGGTCACGCCAAGATTGGCTTCGGCTTTGACGTCCATCCGCTCCGGCGCTTGACATTGCCAATCTCCAATGACGAGAGGGAGATTTTGAAAATCTTTGCGTGCAGGGTGCACTTCGGTAGTAGCAAAAAAATAATACACATAAAAGTGAATAGAGAGAAAACCGAATGCTACAAGGAAGGCTTTGATCATGCCTGCAATCCTCTCGCCGATTTTGCGCTGCGCTGGGAGGTTATTTTTTCGAGAAGCCAGGCTTCACCCAAGAGGCATGCGAAGGCAATGCCGAAAGTAAAGAGGCCTTGCCACTCGTGGATGGCACCCTCGGCAAATTTTGGATCTACGTAATAAGTGAGAAAGCCGGTTAGCGCAACGCGAAAGGCGTTGACCAAGATGGCGATCGGAATTGTCGAGGCGACCAACACCGCGCGTTCCCAAGGGTTTTTGCGGAAAAAATATGCAAAGACGATACCGAGCGTGATGAGCGCCATGAGGGAGCGAAGTCCGCTGCATGCCTCTGCGACAAAAAGTTGTGTCGTCGCAAGATGAATGATATTGCCTTCAAGCAATGTAGGGATGCCGGCGGTTTGCATCACGGCGACGGCCATCTGGGCGGCAAACAATTGCAAGGGGAACGCTACGATATTTACGATCGACTGAGGCAAAGGAATCATCAAAAACAAGAAGAAAAGCGGAAACACTAAAATGCGGAACACTTCTTTGCCTAAGATCAAGAGTACGAGCCCGATTAAAGTCAGTACGAAGGCCATGCGCATGCTCATGAGTTCGATGCCGAGGCGGCCAAAGCTCAATAAGAGCGTTGCAATCAACAAGGCGGCGATGCCCCACCCGCTGTGAGAGAGAGGAGCGCGCAGCAGTTTCTTTTTTTTTGCCCAGGCGAAGTGGATCGCAAGCGGCACGATGAGAAAACCGTGCGAATAGTTCGCATCGAGTTTCCAGACCCGAACCATCGAAGAAAGAATGGGTGCATAGATGGCGGCGGCCACGCACGCGGCGAGGCCAAATCCAAGCCAATTTGCCTTTTGCGGTGTGAGCGTTTTTTGATTTTCAGGCGTTGCTTGACTCATTGCAGTGCTTCAGATCCTCGTTCGTGTCAAAAATTCGGCAAAAAGATATACGCAATTCTGGGAAAGCGGAAACTTTTCTCGGGGTGAGGGTGCCGCTCCGAGGGTCGCCACGCAGGCTGCTTCGGGGGCGAGATGTGAGCAAGAGATAAAACTTAATTTTTCGAGTCAGGCAACCGATCTGGAAGCGCTGTTCGGCGGAAGCAAGTTTGCTATACAGCGTCGCCTTTGCGAAGCGCGATCTCTGCTATGCGCAAATGCGCCAATCGGCAATAGCAAAAATGGGCAAGTGGCTGCTGTTGTGCTTACGCGGTTGCAGGGGGGCGCGGCGGACTCGCCAAACGGCGAATTTTCGTCGGTGAACTTTGAAAAATGAGTGAAATCAATTGCTGCCGAACGTAGGTCGAGCAGTGTCATGGCATTGAAACGTAAAAAGGAAAATTGACGCGATGAAGGATGAAGGCTCTGCGCACTTCGAGAGAGAGATCGAAGAAGTCGGTTTCACGAAGACGATGCTTCCGGGTATGGCGAATTTGAGTGCGATCTGCTCAATGCGCAGAGTGAATGTGTTGAAGCGATTGCGTGCCGTCGCGGTTGTTCTCGTATTTTTATTTTGTGCTGAGTTGCTTCAAGGTTGCGCATTTCTGGCGGATCTTTCGGAAGCTCCTCCGGTCTCGACGACTCCGATGGCAGAGGAATATCGGATCGGAGCAGGCGACAAGCTACGCATTTCGGTTTGGGGTCAGCAGACGCTCGACAATATCGTTCCGGTGCGCCCGGACGGTATGATCTCTGTGCCGTTGATTGACGATGTGCAGGCGTCTGGGCTGACGGTGCTCGAGTTGAAAACCCTTTTAGCACAGATGCTTGAAGAATATATTGCTTCTCCGGATGTGACCGTCGTCGTCATGGAGATGGGGAGCAAAATGATCTACGTGACCGGCGAGGTGAACCGCCCTGGCGCATTCTCGCTCGATCGGGAATATCGCGTTCTCGATGCCTTGAGTTTGGCAGGTGGGTTTACGCCTTATGCAAATAAGTACAGAATAAAAATTATTCGCTATCAAAACGAAATTCCGCAGGAATTTCGGTTTAATTACAATAAATTTGTAGACGGGAAAGCGCCGCAGTCGAATATAGTATTGCGTCCGGGGGATACCGTTATTGTTTCGGAGTAAGTGCCTGCTCTACGCTTTTTGCGTAGAGCAATGAGTGATGCCTGAAGTCGCTTTTTGCGATTCACAGGTTGTCGTGCAGTTCGCCGTTTTTGTGGTCAATGCGATACACAGAGATACACAGAAACAGGGCGCGAAATCAAGACAGTTTGAGCATTGAGAAAGTTTGAGGCGATCTGGAAATTTGAAAAAGGGGGAAAGAATGCGACGTTTTGTTTGGCTTCTTGTTTGTGGGTTGGTGCTCTCGCCGGTAGCCGCGAGTGCGCATGAGTTGGTTTTCGGTGCAGATGCGCTGACTACATACGATGACAACATCTTCAATCGTACACACAAGGAGGAGAACGATGTTTCTTTCTTGTTTGGTCCTTACCTCGAGTTTCGTTCTGATCCGGGCAATTTGAGTTACTCGGTGAGTTACAACCCGATGTATGAAGTTTTTGTCGACACGAATGGTATTGACGGTTGGCGACACCGAGCGCAAGGGCGCCTTGATTATCGTCCGAATGCGCGAACTGCCTTTTATGCTTCCGAGTCGTTTGTGATTGCACCGTATATTCTCGAAGGGTTTGATGCATCGAGCGACGGCATGTTGGTCAATAATGCGGCTGTCGATGCAACGCGCGAAGACGTTAAGCGCAACTATTTCGATGTTGGAGTAGAGCACTTTCTGACGCCACGTACACGCCTCAATGTCGACTTCCGCACGGGGCTCTTGGATGGACAAAGTGGTTCGGACCGGATTGCGGACCAGCAAAGTTATGTGATTGGAGCATCTCTTACACGCGCGATGACGAAGCGCGATAAACTGAGCATTGGTGTTGATATTGGGCACCAGGAGTATGAGGGAATTCGTGAGCAACGCGATTCCGACGAACAAACTTATTATCTTTATGGCGGGTGGGAGCATCAATGGTCCCGCGATCTTGCGTTGAGCTTCCGTGCGGGGCCGGCGTTTATTAAGAACGACTCACGCCCAAACAATGATATTTCGACGTATCAAATTACGATGGACGACGATGGTAACTTCGATGTGTTGACCACTACAGGCTGTGTAAACATGGCAAGAGGTACTGCAGGGTGCCAAACGACACAGGTTGCAAAGGGCGATCCGAACTACGGCGCAGTCAGGGCTGCTTTGAATAATCGTACGAGTGCCTCAGGGGCTTATGGTCGCCCCTCGGAAGATGATACGACACTCAGCGTTTTTGCTGAGATCGAATTCATCAAACGTTGGGATCGAAGCTCGCTCGGTTTTCACTATCTCCGTTCGACTTCGGCGCAGCATCTTGTTGGGTTTGAGTCAAGCACGATTCAGGACATGATTGAGTTGCAGGGCAGGCACCAATTCACCAAGCGTCTAAATGGCGTGTTGACGCTGACGTGGAATCGGTACGAGTCGTCGACGGATATAACTCGTCCTGGGGCAGTGGGTGCCGTCGGTACGATTGGAACTCTCGGGAATGTTTTTACCGCGACGGATGTTTTCTATGTCGAGGATAACCAGCGCATTGATATTCAAACGTATCGCGCCGCATTCTCGCTTCGCTATCAGCTTGATCGCCGCTCCACATTGTCCTTTGGATCGAGTTATTTGTATCGCACTTCAGATAGTTCATGGGAGGCGAGTCGCCGCGATAATCAGTTGCGCAATGACATCTTCCGAGTGTGGGTGGGCTATACGTTCCGCTTCGAGCCGATTGATATCTAGGGGTCGGTTTCGACACGGAGAGGCGTAACACATGAATGCGAGTACAGATGCGGTTGTAGGAATCCAGCTCAAGGATCTCAAGGGGATATGGCGCCGGCGCAAAGGCGTTATGGTGGCGGTAGCCTGGCTGGTTTTTCTAGCGTTCATGATTACGGCGTTTGTGTTGCGTAGTCAGTACGAGGCGTCCTCAGTTTTACTCATTGAGCCGCAAGTCATTGATGAAATGTTCGTGCGACATGGTGTGACCAACAAGAAGGAGATGGATATCTCCGGACGGTTGCACATCATGTCCATGGAGATTTTGAGCCGCCCTCGGCTATCGAAGCTGATCGATCAATTTGAGCTTTATTCTGACGATTGGGATGACTACACGCGCGAAGAGATCATCGTGCGAATGCGCGAGGATATTTCGCTTGAGCCGATTATTCCTCAGTATCAGCTCGAGATGATGCAGGGCGGCGCTTTCCGCGATGTTACGATCAACACATTTAAGTTGAACTACAAGTACTTCAAGGCAAAAGCAGCGGCAGATGTTGTGAACGCGCTTTCGCAAGACTTCATCAACGAACATATCAAAGGAAAAGTTGAGGTCGCTGAAGGAACCGAGGATTTCGTGCGTTCGCGCCTTGAATCCGTAATGCGAAATCTTGAAGACACCGATCGGCGTATAGCACAAATCAAACAAGATAATATTGGTGCGCTGCCAGAGGACCTCGATTCGAATCGCCGTCTTTTGCAGTGGACCGGAGATGATCTGCGCCGCGCGAAACAAAATCAGCGAGCACTGATGGATCAAATCTTGGTGTATCAGCAGCTAGCGGGTTCCGCTTCATTTGAAGAGACAACTCCGGAGAAGCAGCTCGAGCTCTTGCGTTTAGAACTCAATCAATTTCGCTCCGACGGAAAAACCGAAAAACATCCAGATGTGAGAAATAAAATCGCAGAAATTGCAACGCTCGAGACACGTCTTAAAGCAGAAAAGAGCAGTGGGACAGAGTTTGATGGGCTGAATGACAATCAGCGTGCCAGCGTGATTCAGTTGCGCCGAGCAGAGGCAAGTGTAAAAGACACGAGTACTGAAATCTCTGCTCTCGAAGCGCGAATGACAGAAATTGAAGACAAGATTGCGCGCACGCCACATGTGGGTGAAGAGATCGCCAGCCTCGAAGTTTCGCGCAAAACTATGCTTGAGGAATATGAAGAGCTGCAACGCAAGCTCGGTAGTGCTTCGGCGCAAACCAGTCTCGAAAGCAAGATGAAGGGCGAACACTTTCGTGTGTTAGAGACGGCCTTTACGCCGCAGGAGCCGATTGCGCCGAATCGACCTTTGCTTTTGGTGTTAGGCTTTTTTGTCGGAATCGTCCTTGGTGGTGTAGCCGGAATGGTGCTCGAGACGGTCGATTCATCGTTCCATGATGCCCGTACCATTCAAGAGCGGCTTAAAATTCCTGTTTTGGCTTCAATCCCGAGTATTTTGCTTGAGTCGGATATCGTGGCGATGCGTCGTCAGCGTTTGCGGATAGGAATTGCTGCTGCGGGAGTCGCTTTGTTTGCCGTGGTCGTTTCTGCGATTGCTTACGTTTCTGTAAACCGCATCGATTTGCTTTCGTCAGAGAAGAAAACTGCGACGGCAGCAGCAGCCAGTAAAGAGGTTCCCCGCAGCAGTAGTCCCGACAGCGCTGGCTCGATAGGCGAAGATCCTGCGGTGGCCCCGGCAGAGGATGCGCCACAATAAGTTCGCTTGCGTCGCTGATTTTTCCTGGTTTGAAGCTGGCCGACGCCCCCTCTGAGGCAAGTATGTACCGTTCTTATTACGGCCTTTTGCGTAGCCCATTCGAAATCGCTCCCGATCCGAATTTTTTGTATCTCGGCGATACGCACCGTGAAGCTCTTGCGACACTCGTTTATGGCGTGCGTGCACGCAAAGATTTTGTGCTACTTACCGGTGCCGAGGGCATAGGTAAAACGACCTTGATTCATGCACTGCTCTCGCAGCTCGAAAAAGGCTTAGCCGCCGCTTTCATCTTTAATCCTAAGATTGAGTCGCTTGACTTTTTTCGCTTGCTGCTCGACGAGTTTGGGATTGATAGCGAGAGTCGCACGGCGGCGGATTCACTCTTGGAGTTGAATCGCTTTTTGGTCGCTCGTTCGCAAAAGGCGCAGCCTGCGCTTTTGATCATTGATGAAGCACAAGATCTTTCGTTGAAATTGTTTGAAGAGATTCGGTTGCTTTTAAATCTTGAGACGCCAGAGTCGAAGTTGATCCAAGTCATATTGATTGGAAGTCCAAATCTTAATGAAATTCTTGCACGCGATGACTTGCAACAGCTGCGCCAACGTATTGTACTTCGCTATCACTTGGACCCGTTTACGGAAGAGGAGACAGCGCGATACGTCGAGGCGCGTCTGCGACTTGCGGGATTGAGTGGCAAAGAGATTTTTACGAAGGCTGCACTCAAGGAAATTCATGCAGCTACCGGCGGTGTACCGCGGTCGGTGAATTTGCTTTGCCATAGCGCTTTGGCGCTTGGATGTTCCAGGGAGATTGCCGAAATTGGATCGGCGGAAATTCTCGAGGCGGCTGCCGATATGCAGCTTGAGACATCGGCGGTTTTCGCCGATGCAGAGGGCGGTTCTCGAGAAGTTCCGGAACGAGGGCAAGCTAAACTTTTCGGATTACTGAAGTAAGAGAGGCGGCGTCATCATGGGTAAAGTATACGATGCACTTCGGCGAGCCGAGCGCGAGAAGAATCTCGCGAGCGATGCGACATTTGAGGGAGATTCTGGTTTTTCTTCGTCGCACGAGATGGAAGATCGCTTGGTCCCGATTGATGTTAAGATGCCGTTTTGGCGCCGTTGGTTTGGGCGACAAACTATTGCGTCGATGGATACAGAGGTTGGCGATACCAATAAACAGCGCATCTCGCTTCTTGAGCCAAACTCTTTTGTGTCGGAACAATTTCGTACTTTGCGTGCGCGCATTGATGCCCTTGCATTGCAGCGTCCGATTCGTACGGTTGCGTTTACGAGTGCTTTGTCGGGTGAAGGCAAAAGTACAGCCTCTGTTAACTTCGCCATCGTATCTGCGATGAATGTTGAAAAACGAGTCTTACTCGTGGATTGCGATTTTCGAAAGCCGACGGTTGCCAAAGCGCTCGGCATCCGTCCGACGTTGGGACTGGGCGAAATTTTGACGGGCAAAGCGACGATTGAGGAAGCGATCGTGCGCGTAGATGGTGTCCAGCTCGATGTCATTCCGGTGCGTGCGCAGCCGCCCAATCCGTCGGAACTTCTTGCTTCGGAGCGAATGCGGCGTCTCGTTGAAGAAGTGGCGCGACTCTACGATTTGGTGATTTTCGATGTTCCCGCCACATTGCCGCTGCCGGATTCGAAAACGGTGAGCGAGTACACCGACGGACTGGTGATGGTCGTGCGCGCCGACTACACACCGCAAGAAGACGTGGGTACAGCGCTCGATATTCTCGATCGCCGGCGCGTGCTGGGTATCTTGCTGAACGGCGCGACACAAGATCGCGCTCGCTACTACGGCTACTACTACTAGTTTCGCGCTGCCCTGTGTTGAGTACTTTCGAGCCACATGCTGTGTATCTCTTTTGGCAGAGCTTTTTCTGGGTGATGGGGTTGGCATAGCACGATGGACGTGCTGCTTGCATACAAGGAGAGGTGTGCGAAAGGCGTACTCCAATGAAAGTGCTGGCGAAGAAAGCCTATGGAAATGTTGGGAAATATAGCGGGCACCGATCTGATGGTGATTTTAATTGCCTGGATTGTCGCGATCGGTGTATCTGCAGCGGCGACGCCGCTCGTCGCATGGGCTGCGTTGGTGATGGGGGTTGTCGATCGGCCCAATGAACGCAAGGTGAGTAAGCGCGCGAATATGCCTCTACTTGGTGGAGTAGCTGTTGCGCTCGGTTTTTATGTCAGCATGGCCGTTGCACTTGTCATGGTGGACCAAAATACTTTGACACAGCTTGAGGTAGGAGGACATATCAATGGGCTTTTTTTTGGTGGGCTCCTTCTCTTGGTGGTTGGGGCTTGGGATGACAAAGGCAATATGCGCCCGGGCGTTAAGCTGGCAGCGCAAGGAATCGCGGCTTGGATTGCGATCGCCTATGGCTATAAAATTACATATTTCACCGATCCTTTTTGGGGAGAAGTTTGGTTTTTTCCAACCTGGTTGACATGGGTGATTTCGACACTTTGGATTGTCGGAATTACGAATGCCATTAACTTGATTGATGGACTTGATGGTTTAGCGACTGGTGTTTCTGCGATTATCACGTTGACTTTGATCGTGATTGCACTTCAGATGGAGCAAGTCGGGACGATTTTGTTGGGCATCCCGCTGCTTGGTGCACTACTTGGGTTCTTGCCGTTCAATTTCCCGCCAGCACGTGTTTTTCTTGGCGATACAGGGGCATTGTTCATTGGTTTTACGCTTTCCCTCACTTGTTTGGAGGGTTATCGACAAATCACCGTACTCACATTTATCGTGCCTTTGCTCGTGCTGGCTGTGCCGATTCTTGATACGAGCCTTTCTGTTTTGCGACGTGTTCGAAAGCGTATGCACGTTTTTTCGGCGGATCGGGCGCACATTCATCATCGCATGCTTGATATGCATGGTTCCCATCGAGCTGCTGTACTTTCAATTTATTTTCTAACAGCCTGCTTTTGCGTGATTGCAATTTCTCTTATGCGACTCAAGGGGGTAGTGGCGGTTGTGTTTCTGATGGCTGTTATCTTGCTAACGCTGCGGCTGTTGGTGAATCTTCGTTTTTTCGAGATGGAGCCAGGCCGACATGAAAAAGTGTTGAATCCAATTGCGAGTAAAGCGGAAGACGGGGCTGCCATTCACACGGTGACGTCGGCAGTGCAACAGGATGAATCAACGAGTGTGAAGGACGCACAATGATTTCCGGTCGTGCATTGGTTTCGGGGATTACGGGGCAAGACGGTTCTTATTTGGCCGAGCTTTTGCTTGAAAAAGGCTATGAGGTGCACGGAATCGTGCGTCGTGCCAGCGTCGAAAATTTTGAACGCATTGATCATTTGCGTGACCGAATTTTTTTGCATCAAGGCGATCTTCTCGATCAAAGTTCGCTCGTGAAAATCGTCAAGGAAGTTGATCCGTCAGAAGTGTATAACCTTGCTGCGCAATCGTTTGTGCCGACATCGTGGTTGCAACCCGATCTCACTGGTGAATTTACAGCACTTGGTGTCAGCCGTATGCTTGAAGCCGTGCGCTGGGTCGATCCGCAGATTCGTTTCTACCAGGCGTCGAGTTCAGAAATGTTTGGCAAAGTGCGCGAGGTTCCGCAAAGCGAAACGACACCGTTTTATCCACGCAGTCCCTACGCTGTTGCAAAGCTCTTTGGACACTGGATCACGGTGAACTACCGCGAGAGCTATGGACTCTTTGCTGTGTCGGGTATTTTGTTCAATCACGAATCGCCGCGCCGTGGACGTGAATTTGTGACACGAAAAATTTCAGAGCATGTGGCGAAAATCAAACTTGGTCTTCTCGGCACTTTGCCGCTGGGAAATCTCGATGCGAAGCGTGACTGGGGTTATGCAAAAGAGTATGTCGATGCAATGTGGCGCATGCTTCAACAAACAACTCCCAAGGATTTTGTGATTGGCACAGGTGCGCAGCATTCGGTGCGCGAATTTGTTGAAATTGCTTTTGCGCACGTTGGGCTCGATCCGGCAGATTTCGTGCGCATCGACTCGCGTTTTGTGCGACCCGCCGAGGTGGATACTTTGCTCGCGGATCCGACGAAGGCACGTGAAGAACTGGGCTGGAGCGCGCAGACTCATTTTGCAGATCTCGTGCGTCTCATGGTGGATTCCGACTTGGCGCTACAAGAGAAGATCACGGGACGTCGTGTTGGGGATGCGAAAAGTCGATGATGCGACCTCAACGCATTTTTGTGACGGGGGCTGCCGGCTTCATTGGATCGACTTTGGTTGACTGCTTACTTGCGGAAGGTCGCGAAGTCATCGGCTTCGATTCCTTCGATCCGTTTTATGATGTGGCCGCCAAGTACGCCAATCTCGACACTGCAAAGTGTTTAGCGCGCTTCTCGTTGATTGAGGGCGATATTCGCGATCGCGATCTTGTGGAAAAAATTTTTTCGTCGACGCATTTTGACGCCGTGGTCCATCTCGCGGCGCTAGCGGGTGTGCGGCCAAGTCTTGAGCGTCCGACACAATATGCGGATGTCAACGTGACGGGCACATCTGTCTTGCTGGAAGCGGCAGCGCAGCACAGTGTTCCACACTTTGTATTTGCTTCTTCTTCGTCGGTGTATGGCGAACGCACGGAGGGTCCCTTCCGCGAATCCGATCCAGTCGAGCGCCCGATATCACCGTACGCCGCTACGAAGCGCGCGGGGGAGTTGGTTGCGCACACTTTTTATCATGCCTTCGCAACATCCGTCACATGTTTGCGTTTCTTTACGGCCTATGGCCCGCGTCAACGCCCGGATCTCGCGATTCGTCATTTTGCAGAATGCATTTTGCGAGATGAGGCACTGCCGATTTATGGCGACGGTTCGAGCTTGCGCGACTTCACATACGTCGGTGATGTAGTAGAAGGTGTTGTTCGCGCGATTGATCGGCCACTTGGTTTTTCGATTTTGAATCTGGGCGCAGGGCGCATGGTGACGGTGCTCGAGGTGATCGAGATGCTCGAACGCAAGCTTGGACGTGCGGCAAAGCGCAAATTTTTGCCCCGCCAGACTGGTGACGTTTCGCGTACCTGGGCGGATATTTCTGCTGCGCGCGCGGCACTTGGTTATGCGCCGCAGACGACACTCGAAGAGGGCATCGAAAAATTTGTAGCTTGGTTGCTAGAATGGAACGCGAAGCAAAAAGCAAAATGAGTGCATAGATTAAGGTTGTTTCACTTGTACACAAATAAGTTTCATTTCTGCATTGCAGGATCGCTCTCTTCGCACTTGGGTGGGCTGCAAGGATTGGTAAATTGAAACCATAAAGTGTCACAATGCTCGGATAAAGAGCTTTTGCATTGTCGATGCAGAATGCCTAGCGAAAAAAAGAAAAAGGGTTGCACGATGAATATATGCGTGATCGGAACGGGATATGTCGGGTTGGTGACGGGTGCTTGCTTCGCGGAGTTTGGATTGCGCGTGACTTGCGTCGACAAAGACGGCGCCAAAATTGCTGCGCTCGAACGTGGAGAAATACCGATTTACGAGCCCGGCCTCGAAACCGTCGTCACGCGCAATGTGCGGGAAGGGCGTTTGTCATTTACTTCCGACACGGCGCGCGCGATTCACGCGAGCCTTGTCATTTTTATCGCCGTGCAAACGCCGTCGCGCGAAAGTGACGGAGGGACGGACCTTGCTGCGGTGGAAGCCGTGGCGCGCGAAATTGGGCGCACGATTGAAGATTACAAAGTCGTCGTGACGAAGAGTACGGTGCCCGTCGGTACTTCCGATTTGGTGCGTGGTTGGATTGAGGACGAGCTCGAAAAAGCAGGCAAAAAGACACGATTTAGTGTTGCATCCAACCCGGAATTTTTGCGTGAGGGTGCTGCGATTGGAGATTTTATGCGCCCTGACCGCGTTGTGATTGGTGCGGCGGACGAACAGGCGATGGCTATTTTGAAGGATTTGTATCGCCCGCTTTATCTCAATGAAACCCCCTTTGTGCTTACGAATATTCCGACGGCAGAGTTGATTAAGTATGCTGCGAATGCATTTTTGGCGACGAAAATTTCATTCATCAATGAAATGGCAAATTATTGTGAGATCGTCGGTGGAGATGTGCAAGCGGTGGCTCGCGGTATAGGGCTCGACCGCCGTATTGGGCCGAAGTTTTTGCATGCTGGGCCTGGCTTTGGAGGTTCTTGTTTTCCGAAGGACACGCGTTCGGCAGCGCATTTTGGGCGAGTCGCTGGCGAGCCGTTTGAAATCATCGAATCGGTGATTCGCGTCAACGAAAAGCAGCGTCTACGAATGATCGAGAAAATTGAAAAGACACTTGGCGGTGTACTTGAAGGCAAAATGATTGCAGTACTGGGTCTTTCCTTCAAACCCGAAACAGACGATATGCGTGATGCGCCGTCGGTGGATATCATTCGCGGTTTGCTCGAACGTGGCGCTAGCGTGCAAGCTTTTGATCCGGTAGCGATGTTGCGTGCGAGAGAAATCCTCCCGATGATTCGCTACTGCGAAGATAGTTATGAAGCTTGCAAAGGTGCGGATGCCGTGGTGATCGTGACGGAATGGAATTGTTTTCGCATGCTCGAACTTGATCGCATCAAAGAGCTGCTTCGTCAGCCGATCTTGATTGATTTGCGTAACATTTATCTTCCCGCCACGTTGCAGGAAGCCGGTTTTGAGTACGTTAGCGTCGGTAGGTGACACATTTGTCGGTCGGTCCTTTGCATGCGGTAATTTTGGCCGGTGGTGCGGGAATGCGCTTTTGGCCCAAGTCGCGTCACCGATTGCCGAAGCCTTTCTTGCAAATCCTCGATGGGAAGAGTTTGTTTGCGGCGACTCTTGAGCGTGCGCGTCGGTTTGCGGCACCGGAACGCATTTGGGTTGTTTGTGCGCCAAGCCATGCGCGAGCCGTTAAGCGCGACTCGGGTTTACCTGCGTCGCGAATTTTGATCGAACCGCAGGGGCGAAATACAGCGATGGCGATTGGTTATGCTGCGTCGCGCATTGCCGCTGAAGATCCCGCTGCGGTTCTCGCCATTTTGCCGGCGGATCATCGTGTCCCCGACGCAAAGGCCTTTGCTTCCGCAATTCGAAGATCAGCGCGGGTGGCTACGCAAAAAAGAGTACTTGTTACATTGGGTGTGCAACCAACACGTCCCGAGACGGGTTATGGCTACATCGAACTTGGAAACGAAACGGATGCGAAGGACCCAGGCTTTCATAGCGTGCGGCGCTTTGTCGAGAAACCCAATCTGGCGCAAGCGAAGCGTTTTCTTGCACGCAAAAAATTTCTTTGGAATTCGGGTGTTTTCGTTTGGCCGGCCGCAGTGATTCTGCAAGAGATCGAGACTTGCGCACCGGCGTTGCATCGTGCGTTGATCCCGATTCGTAGAAAGCCGCGCGGAGCGCATGCGAAAGAGGTGCTGGCGAAGGCCTATCACAGTGCGCCGTCGCTACCTATCGACATTGCCGTACTCGAGAAGTCGCGCCGCGTGTGGACTCTGCCGGTTGATTTTCACTGGAGTGACGTGGGTACATGGGCATCGCTGGCGACCGAAATTGGCGTCGATGCGCAGACGAATGGCGTGCTTGGCGGCGAGGTAAAGTTTCTCGATGCACACGGGAATCTCGTTTGGGGAGAAAGGCGTCTCGTTGTACTCTTGGGGACGAGTCGTCTTGCAGTTATTGATACAGGAGATGTTTTGCTTGTGGCCGATCTTGCGCGCAGTCCCGAGATCAAAAATTTGGTCGAGTACTTTTCGGCGAATGCACGCAAAGAGTTGCTTTGATTTTATCACAATATTGTGTTGAAAAAATTGCGTGTGATTGTGCGAAACTGCAAAAAGTAAGTGAAATATGTGAAGTGTGTGAAAAAGTGTGTGAAGGAAAGAAGGGGAGGAAGAGAATTTGTCCGAACTGGCGCGCAATCGCGAAGCTTTGCAGTCGCTGCGCAACATTCCTCTTTTTGCGAATGTGAGTGATGCGGATCTCGAGTCGATTGCTTCGCACATGATCGAGCGGCGATATCCGCGGCATTCGGTGGTCGTCGAAGAAGGATTACCCGGCGATTATATGTATGTGATCTGTGAAGGGCGCGTGAAAGTCACCAAGCTTTCCGAGGACGGCCGAGAAAAAATTCTAAAGTTTTTAGGAGTTGGAGATTTTTTTGGAGAGATGGCGCTTCTTGATCGCGCGCCGCGTTCGGCGTCGGTGGAGACCCTCGATGCTTCGCGAATGTTGGCGCTCGCGCGCAATGACTTTCTGGCCAGCATGCGCTCGAGTCCGAATTTGGCGATGGCGGTGGTGCAAGAGTTGACGCGTCGCTTGCGCGAAGCGAGTGAGCACGCGAGTTCGTTGTCCTTTTTAAATGTCCGAGATCGCACCAAGGATTTGCTGGCACGATTGGCGCGGGAAGGTGTGGTACGTGACGGGCGTCATGTAACGCCGGCGCTGACGCACCAACAAATCGCCGACATGATTGGTACCTCGCGCGAAACGGTGACACGCGTCGTCAAGGATCTAAAAAGCGAGGGCTGGCTCGTGCAAGAGGGCAAGAGTTATCTCGTGACCATCGAATCCGAAGAATAAAAAAGAATGTCACTTTTTTGTGATAGATCACAGATGGAATGCGACTCGAGTGTGAAATGGGGGAAAGCGTGAAGATCATGCAGGCTATGCAGCGATATGGAATTTGGGTTTTGTTTTTGTTTCTCGCGGTCGGATTGGTCGCGTGCTCTGCAGAGCAAAAAATCAAAAAACACATTCAACGCGCCGAAGCGTATGACGCCAATGAAGAGTACGAAGAGGCCGTCATCGAATATCGCAATGCGTTACAGCTCGATCCCAATAAGGTTGAAACGCATCTCGCGCTTGCAAAAGTCTATTTCAAAATGCAAAAGACGCGCGACGGGCAGTGGGAGCTTGGAGAAGCGATCCGCCTTGATCCGAAGCGCAATGACTTGCGTTTGGAATACGGCGAGCTTGGCCGCCGCATTCAAGAATACGATTCTGCACTCGAACAGGCCGAAGCGGTAATTGCTGTGGATCCGACGAACGCGGAAGCGTTGTTTCTAAAAGCACGCACATTGCAAGATATGAAAAAGCCAGAAGCCGAACAGGCATATCTTCAGACGATCGCAGCGGCTCCGGATAAGGCCCGATATTACCTCGCGACAGGACTCTATTACGCATTATTGGGTAACATGAAAGAGGCCGAGAAGATGGTGCTCACGGCTGTCGAGCGTGATCCCGGATATCTCTCCTATTCAGCGATGGCGGCTTATCTCACGGACATTCCGGAGCGTGCGAAAGAAGCCGAAGCGTGGTGGAGGAAGGCCATTGATGCGGCGAAAACAGGTTCTGATGACTTGTTGATCCAGGGCTACACCTCGTTTGCCAATTATTATTCTCGACAAAACAATTTCGCTGACGCCGAGCGAGTTTTGCTCGAGGCAATCGAGCACTTTCCCAAAGAGTTGAACTTCGTCTATATGCTTGCGCGTTTTTATGCGATGAGCGGCGATGAGAAAAAAGCAGATGAGCTCATGGAAAATGCGATCAAAGCGGTGCCCGATAAAGTGGATCCGTATTTGGCATTGTCGTCGTATCGATATCGCAAAGGCGATGACGAGGGTGCAATCAAAGCGTTGAATGATGCCTTGAAGATCGACGCCAAGAGTATCCCTACACGTTTGCGTTTAGCCGATTTGTATTTCGAGAAGGGATCTGGATCGAAAGACGAGGCGCTGGTGAACCAAGGCTCAGCGCTGGTCGAAGGTGTTTTAGGCGAAGATGAGAATGAACCGGAAGCGTTGTACCTGAGAGCAAAGCTCGATCTTTACAAGGGGAAAAAAGACGATTCCGTCCGTCGCTTGCGCCGGGTTATCGAGCTACGCCCAGACTGGGCCCAAGCGCATTTCATCCTCGGAACAGCTCTGCTGACGAAAGAAGACTTGAAGGGCGCGCGCAGCGAGTTGGAGCGTGCACTTGAACTCGATAGTTCTCTCTTCGAAGCCCGCAAGGCTCTTTCGCAAGTCTATGATCGATTGGGAGAGAGTGCTCCTGCGATCAGTGAGGCCCGCAAAATTCTTCAGCAGCGACCAGATGCCGATGATGTGCGGATTGTTCTTGCGCAGGGACTTTTGCGCGAAGGCAAGCCCAGCGAAGCGATCAAAGAGCTGGATGCAATTCCGGAAGAGCGTCGCGGGGTGGGAGTGTATTACGCACTGGGCCGTGCGTATTTGTTTTTAGGCAAGTTGGATGATGCGCGAAAGAATCTCTTGCGAGCCAATGAATTGGCACCGAATAATGCGGAAATTCTTGGATCACTTTTTCGTGTCGACGTTGCGACAGGGCGCCTTCAGGATACACTGCAACGCGTAGATGCAGCCGTGAAGGCGGATCCAAAATCTCCAGCACTCGCACACTTGCAGGGCATGGTGTTAAATGCTGCCGGTCGCGAGGAGGAGACGATTCGTGCGTTTCGTCGTGCCATTGAGCTCAATCCCAATTTGATTGATTCTTATTCGGAACTCGCAAAAGTGTATGCTCGCGCCGGGAAGACAGATCAGGTAGTGAAGATTTTCGAAGAAGCGGCCGCAGCGGCTCCCAATGAGCCGACGGTGCGTTTGCTTTTGGGCACCTTGTACGAGGGCCTCAACGAAAAAGCCAAGGCCCGCGCAGCGTACGAAAAGGCGATTCAACTCAATCCAAAGCTTGCCGCAGCGAAGAACAATCTTGCGTATATGCTGGCGGAAGAGGGAAAGGAACTCGATCGTGCGTTGACCTTGGCTCAGGAGGCCAAGGCGCTCGTGCCCAATAACGCCAATGTGGCAGATACGCTGGGCTGGGTTTTTTACAAGAAGCAGCTGCCGTCGGCTGCCATTCCTTATTTGAAAGAGGCCGAACAGGGATTGTCGAGCGAGGATCCAGTTTTGGATTCGGTTCGCTATCACTTGGCTCTTGCTTATCACGCGAATGGGGAGTCGGGGAAAGCGAGGGCGCTGCTACAACTGTCTCTCGAAAATCTCGAAGAACGACGTCGGGTTTATCAGAAGAAAACCGGGCTCGAGGCAGATATGCCGGATTGGGCGGTGGATGCCAAGAAGCTTCTGGCCAAGCTAGGGGATTGATCCGATCTGCGGTTTTTTCCGCTGGAACAATCTGCTCTTTGTTAAGCGAACTGGTTGAATTGCCGATAGCTTCGAGTGCGCGTGTCGCTTGGCGCGTTTTGCGCCTGCTTCCGGAGGGAGAAGTATGAAAGAGCAAGCCGTTCAAAAGGCCATTCAATATGGCCTGGTCGTGACTTTGATTTTTTGCGGATCGAGTTGGAGATCCGCGTTTGCGCAAGAGCAAGAGGCTGGAGTCGCGCCGGCAGCGATCAGCGCACCGGCGGTGGAACCGGCGTCCTCAACGGTGAACGCTGCGGCGCCGGAGTCCCGAGAGTCGCTCGCAACCGCTACGAAAATTCCGCTTGGCATTGTGGGATATGACGCGGAGGGCAAGCGTGGTTGGCTGCATACAGTGCGCAAGGGTGAAACGCTCTGGCACATCACCGACGCTTATTTCGGAACACCCTGGATTTGGCCGTCCGTTTGGCGTGATAACAGTGCAGCGATCGTTAATCCGCATCGCATCAATCCGGGTGACACACTTTGGATTACTGCCGATCAAATTCGTCCCGTGACAGCAGAAGAGGCGCGCGCTTATCTCGCCGGAAAGCCAGGAGCCAAAGGTAGCGATCAGTATGTTTCGCCGAATGAAACCCAAGTTCCCAAAGACGTTTTGCGTTTTAGTGCAGCGGAGAACACGGATTTCATTGCCACCGAGGGCGTTGAGCCGTTAGCCAGTATCGTCGGCACGCGTTCGTTGATGCGTAGCCTCGCCGAAGGCGATCAGATCATCATTGGCCGTGGTCAGGGTCGCGTAAAAGTGGGTGATCAGCTTTCGATTTATCGCGATGCTGGAGAAGTACACTATCCTGGATCACAGCGTGTTTTTGGCCATTTGATGGATTTTCTTGGTTGGGCCGAAGTCACTGCAGTATATGAAGAGACTGCGGCAGCGACGATCCAGTCTGCACGCAGTGAGATGTTGATTGGCGATGTCGTGATGCCGCGTAAGAAGCCGGTAACGGATATCAAGCTCGTTTCACCGACGCAGCATGTGACAGGCCAGATCGTGGAGATGCAGGACAAGCGACTCAACACCTTGGTTGATGACGTTGTGTATCTCGATAAAGGCGAGAATGCAGGTTTGCAGCCGGGGGTAACACTCGAAATTGTGCGCAAACTTGAGATCGCGCCAGATCGCGGCACGGATGAAACCATTCCGCGCGAAACACCGGATATTGTAGTGGGTACGCTGGTTGTCGTGTCGACGCAGCCGGCGAGTTCGGTTGCATTGATTCGAACGGGTGAGCATCAATTTGAGATTGGGGACTACTACCGCACAGTCGAAACACAATGAGCAAAAGTTTTGGGTTTCGATGAAACCAAGAAAGTTTTTGGGACCGGCGCATGGCAAAAGGCATGCGCCGGTTTTTGTTGTGGTGCGATGAATGATCTTTGTTTTCTTTGCAGAATAAAGAATTCGAGCTAATCAATCTGGACTCCCGGTCCCGAGGAGTTCTGACTTTGAAATCGACGATTCCGGATTTAATTTTTGGCGAGATGAGTGCTCGGCAGGAACTGCAAGCCGAGTTGCATTTGTCATCCGACACAGACAAGAGTAGCGTGGCGAAGCCAGCGCCGGCAAAGTCTGAGATCGGGGAGGGTTTGCTTGATCTGCGCGACGGACTACCGCAAACGCGACAGCGCTTTGTCGAATGGTTAATTTTGCAACAGGAAATGGTGTTACGTCCAGCATTGGCGCTGCAAGCCTTGCGCCGGAATGCAAATCCCTTGCAGGCTTTGCGTGCATTGGGGATTGATCCTCGCTCGCTTCCGACGGTGCCACCCGCAACGCTCGAACTCATTACAAAGCTTGCGATCACGGGTTTGCCCTGTTTGTCATCGGCGTATCCGGCGCGCCTTAAGCGACTTGCAGACGCAGCGCCGTTGCTACTTTGCCGTGGTAATCCCGCCATTTTGCATAAGCCGGCGGTAGCCATCGTCGGTGCGCGTGCGGCCAGTGTGTATGGTCGCTCGGTAGCGCGTGATATTGCGCGGGAGGCGGCACGGGCTGGCCTGGTTGTGATCTCGGGACTTGCGCGCGGCATTGATGCGGAGGCTCATCGCGGGGCATTGGATGTGGGAGGAGAAACGATTGCTGTACTGGGCTGTGGTCTCGATCGTGTGTATCCCGCAGAGCATCGCGGGCTTAGCGAAGAAATTCTCGAACGCGGTGCCGTGATCAGCGAGTTGCCGCTCGGTGCCGAACCCAAGCGTATGCATTTCCCCTTGCGCAATCGCGTGATCAGCGGTTTGTCGCAGGCGGTCGTCGTTGCGGAAGCACGCGAGAAAAGTGGTTCGTTGATTACGGTTTCGCATGCACTCGAGCAAGGTGTCGAGGTGCTCGTCGTTCCGGGGCCCATTACGTCTTCGACGAGTGCGGGCTCGAATCGATTGCTTCGCGATGGTGCGGTGCCTTTGCTTGACAGATCGGATCTTTTGGCGTTTTTCCCGTCGGTGTCCGCAGCCATGGCATCTACCAAACCGTTGGTGTGTATAGGCGCGGCAGGCGACAAGGGTGCGGCTGCATCTGTGGACAAGGTGGCAGACTCGTTTTCGGAAGTTTCCCAAGTCATTCTTCGCGAGCTTTCACTGGGTGCCTCGACCGCGGATGCGCTGGGTCGAAAGCTGGGACTTTCTTCCGAAGAGATTGCGCAAGCGTTGGTCGCACTCGAACTCGAAGGACGAATTGAGACAGATCGCAATGGCTTGCTTTGTTGTGTTGCCGTGCGGTGAGTGACGCGATGCGATTTGCGCAGGGTGTCAAGACGACTCTTCATGTTGGATTTGCGCGGCTTTGATGCCGTGGCCAAAGTTGCGGAGTTGATGATGAGCTGGGTTGTTTTTGCCCACGCACGGAACAAGGTACTCTAACTTGCGCGGTGCTGAAACCGGTGCGCACGAGCTAGATGAAGAAAGCATCAAAGTGTGATGACTCAAATATGTGTTGAGAATATGTCGAAAGTATGCTGAAAGTATGCTGAAAACGGGGAAGTCATGAAACCGAAGGTTGTCGTCGTCGGCGCCGGACTTGCTGGATGTGAAGCGGCGTGGCAGCTCGCAGAGCGCGGCGTAGAGGTCGTGCTCTTAGAGATGAAGCCTTTGCAGTTCTCGCCCGCACATTTGATGCCGGAATTTGCCGAACTCGTGTGCAGCAACTCGCTGCGCAGCGCTTCGTTGATGAATGCAGTGGGTTTGCTCAAAGAGGAAATGCGGCGTTTGGGTTCGCTGATTTTGCGTGTAGCAGACCGCACTCAAGTGGCGGCGGGCACGGCATTGGCTGTCGATCGCAAACAGTTTTCTGCGGAAGTCACGGCGGCGATCAAAGCGCATCCGTACATCGAGATTCGCCATGAAAAAGTTTTGTGTATTCCCGATGCAGAAAACATCGTACTTGCGACAGGCCCTCTCACTTCGCCTGAGCTTGCAGAAGATTTGCAGAAACTTCTTGGTGTAGAATATCTGTATTTTTACGATTCGATTGCGCCGATTGTTTATGCGGAATCGCTCGATTACGACATCGTTTTTCGTGCCTCGCGCTGGTCCGATGGAGAAGGAGATTATCTCAACATTCCGTTTACAGAAAAGCAGTACTTGGATTTTGTCTCAAAATTGTGTAATGCCGAAACGGTGCCGCTACATGCTTTTGAAAAACCACAGTATTTTGAAGGCTGCTTGCCGATTGAAGAGTTGGCGCGTCGTGGCCCGCAAACGCTTGCTTTTGGACCGATGAAACCCGTCGGTCTTATGGATCCGCGAACAGGTTTGCGGCCTGCAGCCGTCGCTCAGCTTCGCAAAGAAAATCGACGTGGTGAGATTTATAATTTGGTCGGATTCCAAACGAAGATGACCTGGAGCGAACAAAAGCGCGTTTTGCGTACGATACCCGGTATGCAGAACGCAGTGTTTGCACGCTTTGGTTCGATCCATCGCAATACTTATGTGAATGCTCCGACGGTGCTCACACCCGATTTGCAGCTTCGTGCGCGGCCCGGCCTTTATCTTGCGGGTCAGATTGCCGGTGTTGAAGGCTATGTCGAATCGGCGGCGTTGGGGTTGATGGCGGGCGTAAATGCGGCGTTTCATGCGCATGGACAAATTGCACCCGAGCCGGCGGCAACGACGGCGCATGGTGCTTTGCGCGCACACTTGCGGGATGCGGATCCACAAAATTTCCAGCCGATGAACGTGAACTATGGATTGTTTCCGACGCTTGAAGGTGTCAGGATAAAAATCAAGAAGCGCGAGAAGAATGCACAGCTTGCAGCGCGTGCGCTTGAAGATCTGGAAGCCTATCGCCAAGCGATTTTTGCCGCGTGTTGAATCCATATTTTGCTTCGGTGCTCGTTCTTTCGACGAAGCGTTTCGTCGGAGAAGATTTTGGTACGCCGTGTGTGACGTGCCGATGCGTCTGCAAACAACGCGTTTTTTGCGGACGTAAACAGGATTGATGTGCGAGTCGTTTGCTGTGATTTGACTGCGTACCGAAATACGCGAAATTGAGCCCCTGGATGTCCAACGCTGATTGCATACCGACTCGTTCTCCGACGGATCCCACGTCGCCGCCCACGAAAAAAGAAGTCGGGCGGCTTTTTCGCGTGGTGCCCGCGTTGGATTCGCTGCGCCACTACTCCTGGGCATCTGCACGCGCCGACACCGTGGCAGGGCTTACGGTGGCGGCTGTCGCTGTGCCTCAGGCGATGGCGTACGCGATGATTGCCGGCTTGCCTGCGGAGCACGGCCTTTATACGGCGGTTGTCGTCACCTTGGTGGGGGCGTTGTTCGATTCGTCGCGTCAGTTGATCAATGGTCCAACCAATGCGATTTCAATTGCCTCACTTAGTGTGCTCGCACCGCTGGCGCCGCCGGAAGCGCGCATACCCCTGGCGATTCTTTTGGCTTTCATGGTCGGTGTGATTCAGCTTGGAATCACCGCGTTTCGGCTGGGAGATCTCAGTCGTTACATTTCGCATTCTGTAATTATTGGCTTTACGACGGGTGCGAGTGCTTTGCTCGTGCTCGATCAGCTAAAGAATCTGCTTGGTCTCGAAGCGGTTGGCGGCATTCACGATAGTTTCGTGACACGCTTTTATCACACGCTGGTGGAAAGCAATGGAGTGCATTGGCCTACTACGCTTATTGGTGTAGGGTCTATTGTATTGGTGCTTTTATTGCGCGCGCTCAAGCGGCGCTTTGATTTCAAACTTTTGCCTGAGCTACTTCTCGTGGTGATTGCGTCGGCGTGGATCGTAGGGCACTACGCGCTGGATCAACGCGGCGTGAAGGTGATTGGGGATATCCCGGCGCAGCTGCCTGCGTTTGCATCGCCAAACTTCGATCCTCGTGTCATGCGCAGTCTTGCTTCGGGTGCACTAGCAGTCGCCTTGCTTGGCTTGCTCGAAGCGCTCTCGATGGCCAAGGCCATTGCAGTGGTGACGCGTCAGCGTTTGGACATGAATCAGCAGTGTCTGAGCGAGGGCTTGGCCAACTTGGTTGGCAGTTTCTTTCAGTGTTTTCCGGGTTCGGGTTCTTTGACGCGGTCGGCCATCAATCAGCAAGCGGGAGCGGTGACGCAGTGGTCGGGTGCCTTCTCGGCGCTTGCGGTGGCCATTGTCATACTGCTCTTTGCGCCGTTTGCGCGAGATATTCCACGGGCAGCTCTGGCGGGCATCTTGATGGTTACAGCGCTGCGTATGGTGGATTGGCGTGGCCTTGCGTATCACCTGCGCGCAACGCGCTTTGATGCTGCCATCGTACTGGTGACAGCAGTTTCTGCGGTCGCAATTTCGGTGGAGTTTTGTGTATTGATTGGCGTGTTTTTGTCTTTCATGTTGGCCGTGCCGCGTGTTGGGCAAATTTTACTGACCGAATTTCTTGTCACAAAAAACGGTAATGTGCACGAGCGACTACCGGAAGATCATCCGTGTGCCCAAATTTTAATTTTTGGCCTTGAAGGCGAATTGTTCTTTGGTGCAGCGTCGAGTTTAGAAAAAAATCTACACGAAATTGAGTCACGCGTTGTGCCAGAAACTCGAGTCGTTGTATTGCGCATGAAGCGCGCACGCAATCCGGATGCGGTGGGACTGAGTTTGCTTGAAGCCTTTATTGCGGGGTTGCGCGCACGCGGCGTGCAAGTGTTGATGTGCGGAGTGCGCGCCGATTTGCTTGCGCGCTTGCGTCGCACGGGACTCGACGCGCGAATTGGTGAGAAGCAGCTCTTCATTGAGCAACCTGTACGTCAAACCAGCACTTTGCTTGCGATTCGCCACGCTTATACGCTGATCGAAACGCCCTGCACGAATTGTCCGCGTCGCGCGGAAAACGGCGGCAACGGCAGTAGCGATGAGCTGTTCTTTGTCATTTGAGTACAGCCAAGGCTGCGCGAGTGCGCGTGCTCAATCCAAGGGTCGTGGGATTCATTTTGCGCTGTATGTTGATTTTGCAGTGTCGCGCAGTCAAGAATCAAAAAGCTTTGGAAATGAGAGTGCAAGCCAGCGTAGCCGTATCCTGCAGGGTCGGGCGGTAGATCTTTGGCTCGATCGAGTGTCGTATGAGGTAGAAAAATTAAGAAAGAGTGAATTGTGAATTTCCAACAAGCGATCGCAGAGTTCGAAACGTATCTCACGGCGCAGCGTGGCTTTTCGTTGCACACGCGTCGAGCGTACGGTCGCGACGTCTTGCAATTTGCAACACATTTTGGTGTTGAGCGCGCACCACAAGAAGTTTCGATCGAAGATTTGCGTGAATTTTTTGGAAGGCTGCACTCAGTGCGGCATCCAGCGACGCTGAGTCGCAAGCTGTCGTCGCTGCGCGCTTTCTTTCAGTTTTTGCGTCACGAAAAGGAACAAATGCTTGATCCGACGAGTGGACTGCCTGCTCCGAAAATTCCAAAGCGTTTGTCACGCCCCCTTGCGGTTGATGACTGCAAAGCGTTACTTGATTTTGATCGCGGCGCTGCGTCGCCAAGCGCCGAGGATCGTGCGGAATTTTCGCGTTGGCTGCGCGACCGTGCAATCGTCGAGCTTTTGTATGGTGCGGGAATGCGCGTGAGTGAGCTGACCGCGCTCAATATTGAAAATTTGAATCTTGCGCGCAGCGAAGTGCGAGTTTTTGGGAAAGGTTCGAAGGAGCGCATCGTGCCGCTGCCTTCACTCGTTTGTGAGGTGCTGCGCGAGTATCTTGCGATTCGACTTCGCTCGTCGGAGACGGGCGCTTTGTTTCGCGCTTTGCGTGCGCGCAGAGGCGAAGAGCCGCGGCGACTTTCTTCGCGTGACATTGCGCGGTTGCTTGAGGCGCGTGCGCGAGCAGCGGGTTTGACGGAACATGTGCACCCGCATCGTTTGCGCCACAGTTATGCCACGCATCTTTTGGATATGGGGGCAGACTTGCGCGAGATTCAAGAGCTTCTCGGACATGCGACATTATCGACGACGCAGCGTTACACAGCAGTTTCGGTGCAACGCTTGCTCGATGTGTATGATCGTGCGCATCCGCGTGCAAATCGCACGCCGGTTTTCGAGCGCCCTGCTATGGGAGACGAAGTGTCCAAGTGACACAAATTTGATATGACACCAATCATTGTGTAGAACGAATGCATCGCGTCAAAAATGCAAGATGAAGCCGAGGAGCGCAGGTTGTCCAATTTTGAAATCGGTACCGTGCTCGAGTGCGAAGTTGAAGTGCAGAGTTAGAAAAAGGAAGAGGCTTGCGAGCCGTACACAAGAGCGAAGAGATCCAGCAAAGAGGAGAGCGAAACGATGGCGTTAGCAGCCCCGCGCGTTTTGATCGTCGATGACGAACGATTTTTCCGCGAAGCACTCACCGATATTTTGACGGCTGCGAAATTCGCAACGGATGTTGCGCAAGATGGACGCGAGGCGCTAGCGAAACTCGTAGATCCACATTTTGGTGTCGTCATACTCGATATTCAAATGCCGGGGATGGACGGCTTGCAAGTGCTGGCGCGCTTGCGCGAGATGCGACCGGCGTTACGCGTGATCATTCTTTCGGCGCACACCGATCAAGAGCGCGTACTCGAAGCATTGCGGGCCGGGGCAGCGGATTATCTTGCAAAACCCGTTCATGAAGAAGAGCTGGTTCTGGCAGTGCAGCGCGCTGGAGAGAGTTTTCGCGTGATCGAGACATCGACGCGTTTGCGGACGCGACTGCGTGCGCTGGAAGCGCGTGTGGCCGCCTTGTCGAGTCTGGCCGGTACACTCCGAGGTGACGACGCGCAGAAGTTGCTTGCGACGAGTGCTGCGGAAGCTGCGGCCGAGGTGGTGGGTGCTGCAAAAACTTCGGTGATGCTCGCTGATAGCCAACACGAACAGTTGCATGTGCTGGCTACCGTCGGACGCGATCTCAAACCGGCTGATTTCGATACCGTGAAGGTGGGCGATCCGGTAGCGGGCAAAGTTTTTTTGTCTGGCGAGGCCTTGCTTGTGAAGGACGTGCGCGAGGACACGCGCTTCAAGTCGCATGAGCGGTATCGCGCGCATTCCTTTCTCGCGGTGCCGATGGTTTCGCAGCAAAAAAACCTCGGCGTACTTTGTGCGGCCGATCGCACCAGTGGTGAAGCCTTCGACGAAATGGATCTTGCGCTTTTACACATTATTGCGTTGCAGGTTGCGCCGCTCTTTGAGCGCCTGCAAAGCGATGCACTCGCCGCGAAGGCGAGTGGATCCGAAGAGATGGAGCGCACGGTCGAGATGCATGCGCTCGATGCAAAACTTACCAATGCCGGTGAGGCGGCGGAGGCGATCATTGTCGGAGATGCAATCGACTTTGATGTCGAACTGGCGCGACGGATCTGCGAAGCCCTCAGCATGGAAGTGGAGCCCAGTCGAATTTTGGAAGCCTCGCTGGCGCCGATTGCCGAGCTTCTCGGTGCTGCGCCCGTTTCAGTGTATCTCGCCGACGCGACGCGAGGCGCGCTTGTGCTCGAAGCGCAAACGACTCTTGCAGAGCGCAAAGATCGCGCCGCTCTTGCCCTCGATACGGGATTGACGGGTGCGGTGTTTCGAACGGGCAAGCTCGTGGCGGCGGATCACCCCGAGTCGGATCCGCGTTTTCAAGCGGGCGTGGACACACCGGAAGATGGTCGCGTAACGCCGCTACTTTGTGTGCCGTTGCAATTTCGAAGCAAAGTATTGGGCGTGCTGCGTGTGTTTCCGAGCGAGGCGGGTATGACGTCGCCGCGTACTGGCGAAGTGCTGGCGGCCGCGCTATCCGCTGCCGTGCGAAATGTTTTGTTGTATCGAAGTCTCGTCGAAACGATGGATGAAGTCGCCACGATTCGGCGCGAAGACGCAACGCGAGGCAAACGATGAAAGCTCTGATCGACAAAGCGGAGGTGCTGATTGAAGCGCTTCCGTACATGCGCCGTTTCGTCAACAAGACCATCGTGATCAAGTACGGTGGTCATGCCATGACAGAAGAAGAATTGCGCGCGTCGTTTGCCATCGACGTTGTGTTGCTCAAGCACATCGGCATTCGTCCGGTCATTGTGCACGGCGGTGGACCGCAAATCGGTGAGACCATGACGCGGCTTGGTTTGAAGCCGCAGTTTGTGCAAGGTATTCGCGTCACCGACGATCAAACGATGGAAGTCGTCGAGATGGTGCTCGGCGGGCGTATCAACCAAGAGATCGTGCAATTGATCGAGCGCGGTGGTGCGCGTGCGCTTGGACTTACGGGTAAAGATGGTTCGATGATTCGTGTCGAACGCAAGCTCGTTGACGGACAAGATGTCGGCCGCGTCGGGAAAATTTGCAGCGTCGATCCGTATCCGATTCGAGCGGCGGCGGATGCAGGATTTATTCCGGTTGTGTCACCGCTTGGTGTCGATGTGCAGGGGCTAAGCTACAACGTCAATGCCGACGATGCAGCGGGCGCACTGGCGGCGGCCCTCGGTGCCGAAAAATTGATTTTGCTCACGGATGTGGAAGGCGTGAAAGATGCGGCAGGTCAATTGTTGCATCAACTTTCCGAAACGGAGATCAAAAAACTCAAGGCGGAAGGTACGATTCGCGAAGGCATGATTCCCAAGGTGGAGTGTTGTCTCGATGCCATACGCGGAGGAGTGTCGCGTGCACATATCGTCGACGGGCGTACGAAGCATGCCATTTTACTCGAAATTTTTACCGATCATGGCATTGGCACGTTGATTACTCTGTAACGTAAGAAAGTGATGGACGAAGATGCGACATTTTTTAACGCTTGCTGATTGGTCGGCCGAAGAACTGCGACGTTGCCTTGCGCGTGCCGCCGAACTAAAGCAGCGCCGCGCGCAGGGCGACGAACCTGCGCTTTTGCGCGGCAAGACGCTTGCGCTTTATTTTGAAAAGCCGTCACTGCGCACGCACGTCACTTTTGAGGCGGGTATTACACAGCTTGGTGGTCACGCAATTTTCTTGCGCCCCGAGCAGGTGGGTATTGGTACGCGAGAAAGTGTCGAAGACGTGGCGCGTAGTCTTTCGCGCTGGGTCGATGCCATCATGGCGCGAACCTTTCGGCACGAGCTTCTCGAAGAGTTGGCGCGGTCGGCTTCGATACCGGTGATCAACGGGCTTTCGGATCGCTTGCATCCTTGTCAGGCGCTTGCGGATTTTCAGACGATGGCCGAAAAGATGCCACTCGGGCAGG
Organism: uncultured Geobacter sp.; assembly: GCA_964424225.1. GTDB lineage: Bacteria > Myxococcota_A > UBA9160 > UBA9160 > JADFDR01 > JADFDR01. Next base: position 9,724 of record CAYRID010000005.1, on the reverse strand, counting down.
CTGTGTTGGCCTATGTCGGAGATGGCAATAACGTGGCGAGTTCGTTGCTCATGGGCTCGGCGATTTTGGGTCTTGAATGTCGCGTTGCAACGCCTGCGGCCTACCGCATTCCTGAAGCGATTTGGCAGCGTGCGCAAAGCTTTGCGCAAAAGAGTGGTGCAAAACTCGCGTGGGGCACGGATCCCAAGCAAGCGGTGCAGGGCGCAAACTTTGTTTACACCGATGTGTGGACGAGCATGGGCCAAGAGGCCGAGCGCGCGAAGCGCCTTCGGGATTTTGCGGCGTATCAGGTGAACGAGTCGCTTTTGAAATGCGCGCCCGAGGCCTGGGTCATGCATTGCCTGCCCGCGCACCGTGGCGAGGAGGTCAGCTCGGCGGTGATCGACGGTCCACGTAGCATCGTCTTCGATCAAGCGGAAAACCGCTTGCATGCTCAGAAGGCGGTCTTGCTCGAACTTCTTCTCGATTCTTCTTTGCGATAGAGCTGTTCTTCGGGGAAATGACTCGCAGAGAGAAACCCGAGGTTTATCCGGTTTTTCTTGAAATAATTCTTTACGAAATTCTGACGATAGGCCGATGAAGCGCGAACGGGTTTTTTCGTATGCGTGACTGGGCGGTCAACGCGCCGAAAAAATTGGGGAAAAGGGAAATGGCTCGACGCAGCATTGCAGAGGCCGAGGGGCAAACTTTGCGACTGGCGCACCATTGTGATCCGACACGACTTGTGCTGAGTCCGCAAGAGGGGTTCTTGTTGTCACGCATCGACGGTGTGACAAGTTGGAAGCTTGTGCGCGAACTGAGCGGGCTTCCGTCCGAATTTGTGGATGAACACCTCGAGTCTTGGCTTGAGGAGGGCGTACTCGAAATTGTGTCGCAGGACAAAGTGCTCGCCGTTCGTTCAAATGTCGAAGGGCGCGCCGCGAAGCGCGCTGCCACATGGGATGCGTCGGTGGAAATTTCTGAGGCAGAGCAGATTCGTATTTTGACTTTCGAAGGAAACCTCGACAGGTCTTATCACGAAATTCTCGGTGTTGCAGAAGACGCAGACGCTGCGACGGTGAAGAAGGCGTATTTTGCGCTTGCACGCGAGTTCCATCCCGACCGTTATCACAGCCGAAGAATTGGTGATTTCGAGTCGCGCCTCGAGCGCATCTTTATGCGCGTGGCCGAGGCGTACGAATTGCTTTCGGATCCGATTGCTCGTCGCGAAATTCAGGAAGCGAAGGAGGAAGCCAAGCGCGCGGCAACGGAGAGCGCGGCGGTTTCTCCCGCTGAGGCCGTGTCGCTACGCACTGCGCCCACGGCGCGTCCGCAGTATCGAAAACTCGCGCAACTGTCGCGTGCGATCAATGAGCGAAAACTCAAGGCCAAGCGTTTTTATGAACTCGGCATGGCTGCAGCCAGTGCAGAAAATTGGATCGATGCATCGGCCAATTTGCGTTTGGCTCTCAGCTTTGCTCCGGAAAACGAGATCTATCACACGGCTTTTGGGCCGATTCAAATGAAAGCAAATCACTTGCGCGCAGAGCGCTTGATCAAGGAGGCCGATACGGCGCTGCAATATCGCGATCATCGCAATGCGCTTCGAGCTTACGAAGATGCAGTGGGTTTGCGTCCGCACGACGCTTTGCTCAATTACAAGACTGCGGACTTGGCGTGGGCGCTTGGCGGGGAAAGTTTGCGGCTTGCACGCGAGTGTGCGAAAGCGGCGGTAGAGATCGAACCGCAAAATACGGAATACCGTCTTTTGCTTGGGCGGATCTATCGCGATGCGGGGATGGCAGCCAATGCCAAGCGCGAGTTTGAAGCGATTTTGAAGGCGGACCCGAAAAACCTGGAGGCCAAAGCAGAACTGAAAGGGGTACGTTCGGGTCCCGGGCTTCGATCGTAGTTTGTGTTTCAGCAGCGAGAGGGGAAAAAATGAGTCGCGTAATTGGTATCGATCTTGGAACGACAAATTCTTGTGTCGCAGTGTTCGAGGACGGACAGCCGACAGTCATTCCGAACGCCGGTGGCTACAAGACGACACCGTCGATTTTTGCCGTGACCGAAGACGGCAAGCGGCTGGCGGGGCATTTTGCCAAACGCCAGGCCATTACGAATCCGCGAAATACGGTTTCTGCGTCGAAGCGTTTGATTGGGCGCTTTTTCGATGCGCCGGAAGTGCAGCGCGCGATTGATCTTTGCCCGTACGAAATCGTTTGTGGTCCAAATGATGATGCGCGTATTCGGATCGCGAACAAGACATTCACCTGTCCAGAAATTTCCGGAATCATTCTTCACGAAATGAAGCGCGTCGCGGAGGAATACCTTGGCGGTCCGGTCGATAAAGCCGTGATTACGGTGCCTGCGTATTTTAACGATGCGCAGCGCCAAGCGACGAAAGATGCGGGCAAGATCGCGGGGCTTGAAGTGCTACGCATCATCAATGAGCCCACGGCCGCCGCGCTGGCCTACGGCATGAATAAGCGCAACGAAAAGATTGCCGTCTTCGATTTGGGCGGAGGCACCTTCGATATTTCGGTACTCGAAATTGGCGAGGGCGTGCTCGAAGTGCTGGCGACAAAAGGTGACACATTTTTGGGTGGAGAAGATTTCGACCATCGCCTCGTGGAGTATGTGCTTTCGAAATTCGAAGCGGAGTCAGGCGTGGATTTGCGCACCGATTCGATGGCCTTGCAACGTTTGAAAGATGCGGCCGAAAAGGCCAAGTGCGATCTTTCACTGCGCGGTGAAGCAGAAATCAGCCTGCCATTCATCGCTACGGGACCCAAAGGACCCTGTCACTTAAGTGTGATGGTTTCGCGCGATGCACTCGAAGGTTTGGTGCAAGACTTGATTGATCGCACGATTCAAGTCACTGCGCAGTGCTTGAAAGACGCAGGCGTGAGCAAAGAAGAAATTGATCAAGTCATTCTCGTCGGTGGACAAACGCGCATGCCGAAGGTGCAGAGTGCGGTGGGAGACTTTTTTGGTAAGCGCCCACATAAAGGTGTGAATCCGGACGAAGTGGTTGCGATTGGTGCGGCGATTCAAGGTGAGCTGCTTGAAAATGACAAGCAGAGCGTTTTGCTGCTCGACGTGACGCCGCTTTCCCTCGGCATTGCGACTTTTGGTGGACACTTTACGAAACTGATCGAGCGAAACACGACGGTGCCGGTGAAGAAGGGACACATTTTTACGACGACGCGCGACAACCAAGACTCGGTGAAAATTCGTGTGTTGCAAGGTGAAAGCGAACTTGCTCTGGAGAATGACTTGCTTGGCGAGTTCGTGCTGGCGGGCATTCGGCCTGCGCCGAAGGGCGAGCCGGAAGTCGATGTGACATTTAACATCGATGCCAACGGTATTGTGTCGGTGTCGGCCAAGGATCTAGCGACGGGCAAAGAGCAGTCGATTACCGTGAGCGCGACGGCGGCGTTACCCGAAGAGGAAATCAATCGCATTATTGCGGAGCACGAACTCGATGCGGTCATGCTGAAGGGCTGACGCGAGCATTCTGAAAAATTAGGCAGAACGAGAGAAGGTTGACGAAGATGTTAGGTGACGGCTCGCAGTCCTTATTGAATTATCTCGATACTCCCGTGCTCGTCGGAGATCTCGACGGCGGCGCGGTCTACGCAAATTTAAGTTTTCTAAAATTGTTCCGCATTACACTCGATGATGTTACCGGGCGTCCCATGGCAGCGCTGTTCGATGGTGGCTCGCGCGAGCGAATTTTGATGTTCGTTGCCGAAGTTTATGAGCGCGGCGGAGTGACGCGTTTCCGTGTGCGAGAAAAAGGGATTAGCTTCATCGCAACGGCCTCACCGATCAAAGCGGGCGGCGAAGTGGTTGGCGTGATGATTCTCTTGAATGAATGCGCCGATGACGAGCAGCTCTTGAATCTGGCACGAGAGATCGAGACCCCGATCAAGGAAATTGCAGATTGCCTGGAGACTTTGCGTGACCAAACCGGCGGTCGTCGCGCCGAAGAATACGCGGAGCTCGTCGAGAAGGGCGTGGTCGCACTCGGACAGGTGCAAGGGCACCTCGATGATTTGCGCGAAGTCGTGCGCCGCGCTCTGGAACGCACGGCCGATCGTTCTCACCATACACAACTTGATGTCGTGCAGATGTTGCGTGAAGTCGGTGAGCACGCCAGCGCGATTTCGATGAAGTTTGGCATCAAGTTCGAATTGATTTTGCCGGCACAACTTCCGTCGCTGCCTGTCGGCGCGGCGCGTCTCAAAGAGGCCTTGATCGAATTGGTCGATGAGCGCATTCGCCAAGTGCCGCAGGATGCCTGGTTCACGCTCTCGGCCAAAGTCGTGGGCAAGGCCGAGCGAGCGAGCTTGCAAATCGAACTGACGGACACCGCGCTTTCCGACGCAGAGCCTTATCGTTCTTTGCGGACGCCACGCACGTTAATCGAGGTCACAGAAAGCTGCGGCGCAACGGTGCGCACGAGTGCCGACCCGATCGCCGGGCGAACGACTTCGATTCGCTTTCCGCTTTCTTTTTAATCTTTGTACACACGCACAAGGCTGAATTGGCAAGCCAACCCCGTGCGTTACAATGCGCCGCCGTTGAAAGCGCGGAAGTGTGTGCAACCGCAGAAGATGGAGGCGTCATGGCGCGGAAGGGTTCGGTGAAGCGAGTTTGTTTGGCGTACAGCGGTGGTCTCGATACGTCGGTGATTTTGCGTTGGCTGATTGAAGAATACGGCTGTGAAGTTGTGGCTTACGCAGCGGACATCGGCCAAGAAGAAGAACTTTCCGGGTTGCCGGAGAAGGCCAAAGCCACGGGCGCTGTCGACTGCGTGATTCGTGACTTGCGCGAAGAATTCGTTGCCGATTACGTGTTTCCGGCGATTCAAGGCAGTGCGATTTACGAGGGTGTGTATCTCCTTGGAACGTCGCTTGCGCGACCGGTGATCGCAAAGCATCAGGTTGAAGTTGCACTCGCGACGGGCTGCGATGCGGTGGCGCACGGAGCGACGGGCAAGGGCAACGATCAGGTGCGCTTTGAGCTGGCCTATCGCGCGCTCGCGCCGCAGCTCAAAGTGATTGCGCCGTGGCGAGAATGGGATTTGCGCTCGCGCACGGATTGCATCGATTACTGCACAAAGCACAAAATTCCCATCACTGCGACGAAAGAGAAGCCGTACTCGATGGATCGCAACTTGCTGCACATCTCGTACGAAGGTGGTTTGCTTGAAGATCCGTGGCGCGCGCCGGATGAATCCATGTTTCTGCTGACGCAGTCGGCGCAAAAAGCGCCGGATCATCCCGTCGAACTTGTGATTGCTTTTGAACAAGGCATTCCGGTTGCGATCGACGGAGAAAAACTTTCGGCGGCGGCGTTGCTTGCAAAACTCAACAAGATTGCTGGCACGCACGGTGTGGGACGCGTCGATCTCGTCGAGAATCGCTTCGTCGGCATGAAGTCGCGCGGCGTGTATGAAACACCCGGCGGCACCGTGCTGCACGCGGCGCACCGCGCCATGGAATCGATTACGCTCGATCGCGAAGTCATGCACGAGCGCGATCGTTTGGCGCCGCGCTTTGCCGAATTGATTTACAATGGCTTCTGGTTTGCGCCCGAGATGGATTTCTTCCGCGCTGCAATCACTGCGTCACAAAAAAATGTAACCGGTGAAGTGCGTGTGAAACTTTACAAGGGCTCCGTGTCGATTGCAGGCCGTCGCTCTCCGGTGTCGCTCTATTCGGAACAGCTATCGAGCTTTGAGGATGCCGATCGCGATGTGTACAACCAAGCCGATGCGGGAGGCTTCATCCGTTTGCAAGGCTTGCGACTTCGTGGGTATGGCGCCGAGAAGAACGCTGGGAAAAAGTAAGGTCGAGTACTCAAAATTTGAGCGAAGTGTGTTTCGCAAACTTCGCTTATGAAAAGGGAAAAGGAGAAAGAGAGATGGTCACGCTTACGCAAGTCGCCGATCAAAAGGTGCATGCGCTACTGAAGCAAGAAGGCAAGCTTGGCAAGGCCGGCTTGCGCATTCGCGTCGTGGGGGGCGGATGCTCGGGCTTTCAATATCAGATGTACTTCGACGAAACGAAGGAAGAGACCGACGTTCTCGTGCAAGGCACTGGCTTCTCGCTTTATCTCGATCCCGAGACGCTGAGCCGAATGCAGGGTGCTGTCATCGATTTCGAAGAAGGCGAAGACGGCGCGGGATTTCGCATCGACAACCCGAATACCTCGCACGGCTGTGGTTGCGGCAGCAAATAGTCTCGTCGCGGCGCATGTCCTTTTGCGACTCTTTGCCGCGGCTCGCACTCTTCTGCGCGCCGCGGCCTTGTCTTGACGTAAATCCGGCAGTTGATTAGAAACTCCCTCGCCGAAAGTTCCGGGGGAAGGCGTAGAAGGTTCGGATCGCACACGCAGAATCGTGCGTCGAGAACATTGCGAATTTCGCGTTAAATACTTTGTTTTGCATGACGCTTGAATGATTTGTGTTTCGCATTGCGTCTTATTGGCGTGGTGTTCACAAAGCAGAAATCCAGAAAACGCAGTCCAGAAAAATACGGGTGTGGCCGAAAAGTTCGCACATCGAAGTGCAAGAAAGAAATTGAAACCCGAAGGAGGTCCTTCATGCGTTCGTTCCAAATGGCATTGCTGACTTTTGTAGCGGCCTTGTTCTTGTCCCATTCTGCTCATGCTGCCGATGCCGCAACCGCTTATCCCTTTAAGCAGGGAGATGTGATTACCTTCGATCAGGTTGAGAAGATAAAGAATTATCTTCCGCCGGAGATTTGGAACCGACGCGATTTTGTGTTTTACGAAGGCATGAAAATGCAGATCGGGCCCCTGTTCCGAAAGTATGCACTTCCGCCGGAGTACGATGCTGCAACGGCACGCTTCAAGGGCAAGCCGAAGCTCGGTCCGTCGGGAAGCCTTGAGAATTATACTGCCGGTCAGCCGTTCCCCATTGATGAAATCAATTGCAAAGGAGATCCCGATGCGGGCGTCAAAATCATGTGGGATTTTGATACGCAATGGGAGGGCGACGGCAACGCGACGAATTACCTCTACACTTATTGGGATCGCGGCGAGCAGTTGCCTTTGTATTACGAAGGTACGGCCAAGGTCGTAATGCTCTCGGGTCGTATCGAAAAGGAAAATCTCGATACGCAAGGCGGAGATCTTTTCAAAAACGAAACGCGGAAATACGCCTTCGGTGCCGAAGTCGATGCGCCGTACGATTCACGCGGTATTCAGGTTTTGACTTATCGCTATAAGAGTTCGAATGGCGTGCCGGGAGCTTCCACAACGCGCAACGATGATACGTGGGTTTACGTTCCGTCACTGCGCCGTGTACGTCGCATTTCCACCGCGCAACGCACCGACGCAATTTCGGGTACGGACTTTACATTTGACGATATTGCGAGCTTTGGCGGTATCGTTCCGCAATACAAGTGGGAATGTCTTGGCGATGTAGATGTGTTGGCGCCGACCAATACGATCGTGAAGGGCTATCCGTATGTAAAAAACCAGAACTTTGGTCCCTACGGACTTTCGTTTGCGAGCGATCGTTGGGAATTGCGCCACGCCTTCAAAGTTCGCATGACGACTTTGCAACCGGATCATCCGTACAGCTACAAAGATATTTACATCGATAAAGATTCGGCGATGGCGCTGTATTCGTTTGCCTACGACCAGAAAAAGGAACTTTGGAAGATCGTCTATCACAATTCGCGCTATAGCGGAGATAAGCTGACGGACGACAACTATTACCCGGGTTGGGATGGCGTGCCGAAGCCGAACGATCTTAAGCACATCGGCGACGTGATTTTGAACGTGCAGACGGGCACCGGAAATCGCATCGAGTTCTGGAATGCTTCGGGTACACCGCTTGAGAGCAAAGCCAAGGTTCGCCGCTATATCGACGTGGGTCGCTTGACGGCGGGCAAGTAGGAATGGCAAGGCTCAGGAAAAATCTTCGCGGCATTTGAAGTCTCCCGAGCAAGTCCAAGCGGAAAAGAGAAAGAAGCAGAGAAACAGAAAACAGAAAACAGAAAACAGAAAAAGTCTGGATGTTGAATTTGAGGCGAAAGGATTTGAGGCTCGATCGAGGCTCAAGATTGAGACTCAAAACAGGGAGACCGGAAGCGATGGAGTTGCGGCGCCTTACACATTTTGCGGTAGTGATGTTTGCCTTTTTCCTGAGCGCTTGCCATGACACGCACTTCGCGCCACGTGTCGCGGAAGGCGAGATTGGTATTCATGACGATTTGTACGCCGTAGCCTCTCCAGGTAACAATCGAGTGATTGCCGTTGGCTACTTCGGCGCCATTTTTCTTTCCGAGGATGGGGGCAATAAATGGGTGCGTCGCTCGGCGGATACCCAAGCTTCGCTTTACGGCATTGCGATGGCAGACGAGAAGCGCGGTTGGATTGTCGGGCAGCTGGGTACGATTTTGCGTACGGAAGACGGCGGGCGAACGTGGGCAGCACAAGAGAATCCGAAGAAAAAAGAAGGCTCGCATCTCTTTTCGGTGTATGCCATCGATGCGAATACGGCGCTTGCCATCGGAGAGTGGGGTTCGATTCTCTATACCGAAAACGCCGGTAAAACTTGGGAAGATCGCTCGTTTTTGATTCATGAGAAACATCCGCAATTTGTGTGGCTTGCGCCGGTGCAGCAGCAGCGCGTGCGCGAGGGCGATCGTGTTTATGAAGATGTTGGCTTGAACAATATCAACTGCCTGCCCGGCTCGGATCTCTGTTGGATCGTCGGTGAGTTTGGTTCGATCTATCGTTCAACGGATCGCTTCAAGACTTGGGAGCAAGGCAAGATCGTGGGCCGCATCGGCGTCGATCCGATCGAATTTGCAAGTTTTTCGTCGGAGGTGAGTGCTGCGGGCGAGGCACGGCTCCGTGACTTCATTGCGCAAATTATCGATCAGCCGCATCTCAAGGTTGAAATTTTCCCGTATGTCACGAAACAAGAGCGCGCCAAGATGAGTCCAGAGAGCGATCCGTCGGAATTTTTCGATTTGGTCGAGTCCCGCGCCGAGCATGTACGTTCGATCTTCGAAGCGGAAGGGATTTTGTCGGATCGCATTCGTATGCGCGGAAGTCCGCCATGGGATTACGAGGATTTTCTCGCGGATGATCCGCAGTTTTTGACGCGCTATCTCAATGGTCGAGAAAGCGCGCGGCCGCAAGTTACGATTTTCGTGATGCAAAACCCGTACTTGTTCCAAAGCTATTTCACCGATGCGAAGCATGGCGTGATTGCGGGACTTGGCGGTGTGATTCTGTTTTCTGAAGACGGGGGCTTAAACTGGGACTACGCACCGACGGACACGAAGCGCGCTTTCTATGCTGTGCATGAGGTGGGGGGTACCTTGCTTGCAATCGGCGAGAAAGGCATGGTGCGCGCGTCCAAAGATCACGGCCGTAGTTGGTCGCCTGTGCAAAGCGGTTTTCCGTCGGTGTTTACGTATATGCGCGACTTTTCGATTGAGCCGAGCGAGAAGGCGGCATTCATCATTGGCCAAGAGGGTTTGGTGATGCGCACGACTGACCGCGGGCTCAATTGGCAAATCGTTCTCTCGAACGGGAAATCCTCGTAAGGCATTGGAGCGCAGCGCCTGCACTGCAGCTTGCGTAGCGATGATTTCGAGCAATTCTCTTCTCGATGGATTTTGCCGCTTGGCGTAGCGCAAGCTATCGAGTGGCGAGGAGAGCGGACCGATTCATGGCAGGGCAAAAGCCA
>CAYRID010000004.1:54049-56775 GCA_964424225.1 uncultured Geobacter sp. | reverse complement strand
TCTGTGCTAAGCGAAATGACAGTCTATTGTGTCGGCAGCTTTCTAGGGAATCCGATACAACTCCAACGCAGTGAATGGTGGAGTCGACTGAATGCGTGCGCATTCGGTCAGCAAATCTTCAGGGGTGGGAAAGTGTTTCTTGTGTTTTTGAAGTGTCTTTTTCGTAAACTCACCGTCGATCAAAATGGCAAAGTGGGCAATCCAGTTCATGGACAGTTCCTGAAACGAATGCGGCCCCTACTCCACGTGTAGGCAAGCCTACTTGGATCAGGGACGTGGGGTAGGGACCGTGTTTCGATCAGGCCAAAAGAATCTCAAACTTTTTTCCCGAAGGCAAAAAGACTTGAATGACTATCTCATTTTGTGATGGGTCTCCTTCTCGGTACTATTGGCGCCATGAAATTTGTTTTGAGCATTGCGGGGTCGGATCCGACGGGCGGCGCGGGGTTGCAGCTTGATTTGCAGGTGTTTCATGCTTTGGGCGTGCGCGGCGGGGCGGTGGTGACGGCGATTACGCAGCAGGACACCGCGAAGGTGCATCAGGTTTTGCCGATTTTTCCGTCGGTGGTGCTGGAGCAGCTTCGCGTGCTTTTGCGCGACATCACGCCGGCGGCGATCAAGATCGGCATGCTCGCGAGCGACGATGTGGCGCGCAATGTTTTGCTTGGACTCACGCAATTCGAAGCGCTCAAGAAGCCGCGCCCACCGACGGTGCTCGACCCGGTGCTTGCGGCGAGCGACGGCACGCCGCTGCTCGAGCGCCGCGCTTGGGGCACGCTGATCGAGTTTTTTCCGTCGGTGACGCTCGTGACACCCAACTTGATTGAAGCCGAACGCCTTAGCGGGCTCGACGTTTCGACGGCTGCAAACATCGAACACACTGCGGTGTACTTTCTCGAAGAGCTGCTCGCGCCGGCCGTCTTGATCAAGGGCGGTCATGCTGCGGATAGCGCGCGCGATCTGCTCGCTCAAAAGTCCGACGGGAAAATCACCTTCACTTGGTTTGAGGGCGAGCACCTCGATTGCGGCCCCGTGCGCGGCACAGGCTGCGCGCTTTCGTCGGCCATCGCAGCGCGGCTTGCGCAAGGCGACGCACTCGAAGTCGCGATCCGGCGCGCCAAAGCCTTCGTCACGCAAGCCATCGCGCGCGCCCAATGCGTCGGCGCCGGCGCAAAGCTTCTCGATCTACACTAAAAAGTTTTGCATGCCTTTGCACACAATGCGGCGCTCGAAAATCAACTTTGCGCTTGGCGACGCAAATGCTGGCAAGTGCATTCGTGTAAGCACGCGACTGCGCGGATTGATTTCGATTTCGTTCAGCGTGCTTCGCGCGCCTTGAGGGCGTCGAGGAGTTTTTGCCAGATGTTGCCAAAGGCGCCGTTGCTCATGATGAGTACGACGTCGCCAGGTTGTAATTCGGTGAGAAGCTGCGCGACGATGGCGTCGGGGCCGGGCAACGCGGTGGCCGAGATGCCGCGCGCGTTCAAGTCGCTCGCAAGCTGCGGCGCGGAAAAAAGCTCCGTCACTTCGCCGGTGGCGCTGTAGATCGGCTCGTCCGGCACGATCGAAAGCAGCACGCGCGCGGCAGCGTCGAACGCCTGCGCATAGGCTTCTTGAAACACTTTGCGGCGGCTCGTGTTCGTGCGTGGCTCGAAGACGGCGACAAGTCTGCGTGTCGGTAAGCGCTTGAGGATCGAATCGAGCGTGACGCGCACTGCTGTCGGGTGATGTGCAAAATCGTCGATCACGAGCACGCCGCCGACTTCGCCGCGCGCTTCTTGGCGGCGCTTCACGCCGCGATACCTCAAGAGCGCAGCGGCCGCAGCTTCGAGCGAGACGCCTTGCATGCAAAGCACCACCAAGGCCGCAAGCACGTTTTCAAGATTGTGCGCGCCAAAGAGCGGCATTTTCAAAACGCCACATTCTTCATCGTCGCAAAAAAGTGTAAAGGATGTTCCCTCGGCATCGACGCCTGTTTCCTTGGCACGCCAAAATGCTTTTTCTTTTTTGGGCAGTGCGGGCTTCGATGCCGCTTGATCGTTCGACACAGTTTGGCGTTGTGTACGCGCAGAGGGCTCCGTAGCGTCGGTCGCACGCGCATCCGGCGACGTTTGCGCGTCGGGCGAAGGGGTCGCCGACGCGCTTGCGGCGGCAAGGTCGTAGCCAACCACGCGACACGGCGCATCAGCGACGACGTCGCGCACGCCCGCATGGTCAAGTGCGGCGACGATGACGCCGTCTTTCGGCATTGCGGCCACAAGGCGGCGAAACATTTCTTTCACATGCTCGAGATCGCGGTAAATATCGGCGTGATCGAACTCGACGGAAGTGATCACCAAACTGTGTGGGTGGTAGTGCAAGAACTTCGGCGTCTTATCGAAAAAGGCCGTGTCGTATTCGTCGCCTTCGACCACAAAATGCGGCCCCTTGCCTTCGCGAAAACTTCCGTCGAAGTTTGCGGCAATGCCACCGACGAGAAGCGAAGGGTCTTGCCCGGTTTCGAGCAGCAGCGTCGCGATGAGACTCGTCACCGTGGTTTTGCCGTGCGTGCCCGACACGACGATCGAGTGCTTGCCGCGAATCGCAAGCTCATACAGCGCATCGGGAAACGAGAGATAGCGATAGCCACCGTCGATCGCAGCGCGCGCCTCGGGGTTATCGGCGCGCACGGCGTTGCCGATGATGACGAGCTCGGGCTTCTCGCCGTTTGCACCGACGAGATTTTC
>CAYRID010000004.1:0-53949 GCA_964424225.1 uncultured Geobacter sp. | reverse complement strand
TGCACGCGGTTCGTGAGCATCACGACGATTGCCTCGCGCTCGAGATCGATCCAAAGCGAAGTGCCCGTGAAACCCAAATGTCCGACGGAATTTGGCCCGAAATACTGGCCCGACGACGACGCACCCGGCGTCGGCGTATCCCAACCGAGTGCCCAGTCGGATTCGGGCGGCAGGCCTTGCTTCGTAAAAAACCGGTGTAACAAATCTTTGGGTAATGCGTCGCTGCGTCCGTGCCACACGTCGACGAGCGTTTGCGCAAAGCGCATCACGTCATCGACCGGCGCGAACAAACCCGCGTGCCCGGCCACACCGCCCATCGCCGAAGCGTTCGGGTCGTGCACTTCGCCCCAAAGAATGCGATCGCGCCACGGACAATTTTCCGTCGCTGCAACGCGGCGACGCTCGGGATCGACGAGACCGATGCCCTCTTCGTTCAGACGAATGAAGCGCGTGTTCTTGAGACCAAGCGGAGCGAAAATCCGGCGCTCGCAAAACTGATCGAACGGTTCTTGCGCCACCGTTTCGACGAGCGCACCGAGCGTGATGAAATCGAGATCGGCATACACCGCCGCTTCACCGGGTTGATGCACGAGCCCTGCTGAAAAAATTCGCTCGAGGATCCAGTCTTTGGCTTGCGGCGTCCAAATCAGACGCTCGCCTTTTTTCTTTTCGCGTTCGAGCAACTCTTCGTGAAACGCGCGCCACGGTTTCATTCCCGATGAATGCGTGAGCAAATGGCGAATCGTCACGCCTTCTTTTTCGCGAGCGGCAAAGGCGGGCAAGTGCTTTGCCACGGGATCGTCGAGCGCGATGACACCGTCGTGGATCAGCCAAAGAATGGCCGTCGTAGTGGCGATCGGTTTCGTGAGCGAGGCGAGATCGAAGATCGTTTCGCGCGTCATGGCCACGCGCTCGGGCCGCATCACGGCCAGCCCGCGCACCGAGAGATGTTCGAGAATTTCGCGATTTTTTCCGTCGCTGCCGGCCGCGCCGTCGCCCGCAACGCCGCCCAGAGTTTCTTCGTGGCCTTCGCTGCGGTCTTCTCCAAGACCTTCGCTGTGGCTTTCTCCGTGAGCGCCGGGACGCGGCATTCGCGCCAGCACCACCGCGCCCGAAATCTCCGCGGCTTCGATGGCTTTGTCGAGCGCTTGATCCACGCGCGCAAGTTTCTTTTGCAAAACACTCTGCTTCATCTACACCACACCTTGTTCGAGAATCGAAACTTTTCTGTGTTCACCGTCGATCGCACCGCGCACGCCATAGGCCCACGGCAAATTGCGCGAAGCATGACCAAACGGCAGACCCATCACCCACGGAAGCCCGAGCGATTCGCAAACTTCGCGCACGACGGCCTCTGCCGTCGGAGCGGGATAGCGAGGATCTTCGCAAGACGTCAGCGAACCGCAAGCAATCCCGACGAGTCCTTCGAGTTTTTTTGCCGCTGCAAGTTGCTGCAACATTCGATCGATGCGATACGGGCGCTCGCCGACTTCTTCGATGAGCAAAATCGCGCCGCGCGTGTCGATCTCCCACGGTGTACCGAGACTCGCGACGATCAAGCTCAGCGATCCACCGACGAGCGGCCCTTCGGCGCGCGCACCGGCGCCAGCACAGCCTTCGAGCGGTTGCAGGGCGGCCGGCTGGCCCATCAAAAGCGCAAGCGATGCCTCAAGTTCTTCGTCGCTGAGATCTTCGCCGCGTTCGAGCATCGGGCCATGAAAACCGACGAGCCCAGCACAAGCGCGCTGCCAAAGCAGCAGCGTCGTCACGTCGCTGTAACCAAGCAGCGGTTTTGCCGCAGCACGCACGTGCTGCGCATCGAGTCGCGACAAAATTCGCGCCGAGCCGTAGCCGCCGCGCGCACAAAAAATCGCATCCACGCGCTCGTCGCCAACAAACTGCATGAACTCGTCGGCGCGCCGCGCATCGTCACCGGCGAGATAACCACAACAATCCGTGAGATCGTCGCGGCGCAGCGTGCGAAAACCTGCGGCACGCAGCTTCACTTCTCCGGCATCGACACAGTTTTGGTTCACTGGACCTGCGGGCGCGATGATTGCAATCGTGCCACCCGGAGACAAGGCTTTGGGTTTTTTGAGATCCATCACTTAGAACGGCTCGATGTCTTCGTCGGTGTAACTCGGCGGACCCGAAAAACTCGCTTCGCGATGCGGCATCGCTTCTTCTTCGCGTTCGGTCAAATTTCCAAACAAAGCATACTGACCTTGGAAGCTCAATTTCACCGTTCCCGTCGGACCATTGCGCTGTTTGGCAATGATGAGTTCCGCTTTGCCAACGTCTTCACTCTCTTTGTTGTAAAACTCATCGCGATAGATAAAACAAACCACGTCGGCATCTTGCTCGATCGCACCCGAATCGCGCAGATCACCCATCATCGGGCGGCGTTTGTCGGGATCGCGCTGCTCGGGGCCGCGATTGAGCTGCGCCAGAGCAATCACAGGAATGCGTAGCTCTTTGGCCAGGCCTTTGAGCCCCGCGCTGATTTCTGCAATTTCGAGATCCTTGCGATCCGTGCGCCGCTCGCCGTGGGCAAGCTGCAAGTAATCGAGAATCACGAGATCGAGCCCATGCTCGGCGGCCAGCCGCCTTGCGCGCGCACGAATTTCGAGAATCGAAAGACCGCCGGTTTCGTCGATGTAAATCGGCGCTTCGCTAAGCACCGTCGCTGCTTCGGAAAGACGTCGATAATCGCTCATCGGGATAATGCCACGGCGAAACATAGATGCGTCAATGCGCGCTTCCGACGAAAGCATGCGCAGAATCAACGATTGTGTGTTCATTTCCATCGAGAACACGGCCACGCGCTTGCCGTGTTCGACCGCTGCGTGGCGCGCCATATTGAGAGCCAGCGCGGTTTTCCCCATGCTCGGCCGCGCCGCCAAAATCACCAACTCGCCGCTTTGCAAACCGCCCGTCATTTCGTCGAACGCCTTAAATCCCGTCGGAATTCCCGTGAGCGAGCCTGCGCGCTGCATCAACTTTTCGATGTGATCGAAAGTTGCGGTCATCTCGGTGTGGAGAGCCGTGAAATCGCTTCGACCTTTTTGTTGGCTCAGGCCAAAAATTTTCGACTCGGCCACATCGAGCAAGCCCTCGGCCGAGTCGTCTTGATCGAAAGCCGTTTCGACGATCTCCGACGCCACCGAGATCAGCGCGCGCTTCACGGATTTGTCATGCACGATGCGCGCATGGTGCACGATGTTTGCGCTCGTTGCGGCGTAATCCGCAAGCTCGGCCAAAAACACCGGTCCACCGACGGAGTCGAGCGTCTTGGCGCCGTTTAGATAATCCGAAAGGGTATGGAGATCGACCGGTTGGTTGGCGTCTTTGAGCGCAAGCATCGCCGCAAAGATCGTCTGGTGTGCGGGGTGATAGAAATCGGTGTCGCGCACTTCGTTCAAAATGCGATACAGCGCATCGTTGTCGAGCAAAATCGCGGAGAGCACCACTTTTTCTGCATCGAGGTTGTACGGCGGAACGCGGCCCGAAACGACCGCGTCGGCTTGACGCTTTTTTGTGTTCTTTTGCTCCCGCGCCAACGCGATTTCCTCCGCTTATGAGAAGGCTCTCGGCGAGTTCACAGGATGCCCCGAACACTCAGGCCGCTGCAACCACCTTGACCACGACTTTCGCCACGACGTCTTTGCCGAGACGAATCGCAACCTTGTGCTCGCCCACTTCTTTGATCGGGTCTTCGAGCGCGACTTTCCGTCGGTCCACGGGAACATTCAGTTTCTCACTGATCAATTCCGCAATCGCCGTTGCCGTCACCGAGCCAAAGAGCTTGCCCTCTTCGCCGGCCTGCGCCGCAATCGTGAGATCAAGACCCTGGATCTTGTCGCGAAAGTGAACCAGTTCTTTGTGCAAGCGTGCCACCTTCGCGGCAATCACTTGCTTGTGATGCTCGATCTCGTTCACCTTGCTTCGCGTCGCGAGCACGGCTTGCTTGCGCGGCAAAAGGAAATTGCGCGCATAGCCCGCCTTCACTCGCACGATGTCGCCGGCGTTACCGAGATTGTTTACGTCTTCCGTCAAGATGACCTGCAAATGCTGGCCCATCATCGATCTCCTTTTTCTTAAATCCCCGCAGTGACGAAGGGGAGCAACGCCAAGTGACGTGCACGCTTGATCGCAACGCTGAGTTCGCGTTGGTGCTTCGCGCAGTTGCCGGAAACGCGGCTTGGAATCATCTTGCCCGTCTCCGTCACAAAGAAGCGGATCGCCTTGGTGTCTTTGTAATCGATCACAATTTTCGAGTCGGCGCAGAAGCGGCAAACTTTGCGTCGATTGAACATGCCTTTGCTCTTCTTGCGCGCCTTCTTGCGAAACTTCGCGCGCAAGCGCGCCTTGGCTGTCATCGGCGTGCGTTCGCGACGCTCGAAGCGATCGCCGCGATCTCCGCGGTCGCCACCACGATCGCCACGATCTCCGCGGTCGCCACCACGATCGCCGCGTTCACTTCGTTCCGGTCGATCCGCGCGCTCAAAGCGTTCGGACCGTTCACTGCGTTCAGGTCGTTCCACCATCGTTTTACTCCTTCCCCTTACTCTTCGTCGATCTCGTCGGAATCGACGTCATCTAGAGCATCGGGATCGATTTCGTCATCACCAAATCCAGCGCCACCCAAGCCCAAGCTCTCTTCCGCATCGAGGCGTTGGCGTTCCTCTTCCTCGCGCGCCGCTTTGTCGGCAGCCCGGCGTTCGCGCTGCACGCGCTCTTGCTCGGCGGCCTCGGCTTTGCGGGCTTCGATATCGAGAACTTCGTCTTTTGCTTGCACCGTCAGAAAACGCAGCACCGACTCTTCGATGCGCAGTGCGTATTCGAGCTCACGCACGGCAGCGCCGTTGTCGAGATAAAGCAAGCTCAGATAATGACCTTTTTGGAATTTGTGGATTTCGTAAGCCAGGCGGCGCTTGCCCCAGTCATCAACCATGAGTCGCGTCGCGCCATGGCGAGCAAGCACTTGATCGAACTTCTGACAAAGAGCCTCGCGGCCTTCTTCGCTGATTTCCGGCTGGATGATGAAAGTAGTTTCGTATTCCCGTATCACGTTTTCTCCTCCCGGACTGACCCCTCTCGTTCGAGGGCGCCAGAGCTCCTACACATTTTTGCGCCACGATGCAAGATCAAAGCCACGGGAAGTAGCCGGCACAGGTAAGAACTGAGGTTGTTATTTGATTTTTTCCTCGCCCGCAGCCGACCTTGCGCCGGTGCGCTTCGAGGGGGCAATGGATACCACAGCGCCTGCCGGCGGCCAATGCCCTAATGCGAAATCGCCGCGACGAACGCGGCGTGTACACGAAGATCTTCGGTGAGTTCCGGGTGGAAGCTGGTGGCAAAGCAGTTTTTCTCGCGCACGAAAACAGGCTCTCCGCCAACGCGCGCAAGCACTTCAACCTGCGGGCCCAGCGACGCAAACTTTGGCGCGCGAATGAACACGCAGCGCATGCCTGCAAATTCGGGCGCACAATCGTCGTCGACGTTTTGCGCAAAGGAATCGACCTGCGTGCCATAGGCATTGCGCAAGGCCACAGCATCGAGAAGGCCCAGTGTTTCTACGGGATGATTTTCGGAGCTACGACAAAGCAAAATCGCGCCGGCACAAGTGCCAAGAAGCGGATGGCCGGCGGCCGCAAATTCTTGAATCGGCTTTGTGAGCGCTTCGCGCGCAAGCCCCTTGGAAATCGTCGTGCTTTCGCCGCCGGGCAAAATCAAAGCTGAAATTCCGTCGAAATCTTGCACTTTGCGCACGGCCCGCACGGTGAGGTGTTTTCCGTGCAGGCTTGCGTCGCGCGCAACGTCCAGCGCACGCAACAACTTTGCGTGCGCTTCGAAATCACCTTGAATCGCAAGCACACCGACGATCAACGCACTTACCAACCGCGCTTTGCAAGACGCTCGTGCTCGGCGAGCATCTTCATTTCAAGGCCTTCCATCGCGCGACCAAGTCCTCGGCAAGCATTGAGCACTTCGCCCGGATCTTGCCAATGCGTGGTCGCATGCACGACGGCGCGCGCACGCGCCTCGGGATCTTCGCTCTTGAAAATCCCAGAGCCAACGAAAACCGCTTCGGCGCCCAGCGCCATACACAATGCTGCGTCAGGCGGTGTCGCAATGCCACCGGCGGCAAAATTGGGCACGGGCAAATGGCCGTGCTCCGCCACGAAACGCACGAGATCGATCGGGGCGCGAAGTTCCTTGGCGCGCGATGCGAGCTCTTCGGGGCGCAGCGTCGTGAGCGCTCGCATCTCGCCCGTCACCGTGCGCAAATGCCGCACGGCCTCGACGATATTGCCGCTGCCCGCTTCGCCTTTCGTGCGGATCATGGCTGCACCTTCGCCAATGCGACGCAGTGCTTCACCCAAATCCGTAGCGCCACACACGAAGGGCGTTTTGAAATCGTGCTTATCGACGTGATACGACTCGTCCGCCGGTGTCAGCACTTCGCTTTCGTCGATGAAATCGACGCCCAGGCTTTCGAGCACACGCGCTTCGAGAAAATGCCCGATCCGTACTTTGGCCATCACCGGAATCGACACTGAATTTTGTATGCCGACGATCACTTCGATCGAACACATTCGTGCGACACCGCCATCGCGGCGAATATCCGACGGAACACGCTCGAGCGCCATCACGGCAGAGGCACCGGCTTGCTCGGCAATCTTCGCTTGTTCGGGCGTCGTCACGTCCATGATCACACCGCCCTTGAGCATCTCCGCGAGTCCGACTTTGATCTCGAACGCTTGTGCAGACGTACGTGCGGCTTCACTGCCTTTCGCGGTTTGCGTAGAATTTTTCGATTTGGCCATAACTTGCTTTCCTGCTTTCTGTGCTTTGTGCTGCGCTGGATTTTTGCAAAGGCTTTTGCGGAAAAAGACGGTAGCAGCGCCGGAAACCGGGTCAATTCAGCACCCATTTTTCCAGGAGCTTCGATCGGCTTGGTTCCAAGCTCGGTGCGCTCCTCGCCCTCGCGCACTCATCGCATGCGCCCGATAACTCAGCTATCGCTCAAGCTGCTTTTGGCGTGACAAAACGAAACCCAGCACAGCGAGTCCAAGGCCCGTCGCGATAATCGAACCCGAGAGAATTCCGATCTTCGAACCCGATGCAAAAACTGGCTCTTTGAAGGCAAGCGCCGTCACAAAAAGCGCAACGGTGAAACCAACTCCGCCAAACACGCTCACGCCAAACAAAGACAACCAAGTCGCATTTCGCGGCAGTGCGGCAAAGCCAAGCTTGACGGCCAAGAAACTAAACAAAGTGATGCCAAGCGGCTTTCCGATCACCAACCCCATGCCGACGGCCAGGGCCACTTTCATCGCCTCGGCGTTTCCGAGCACGCTCGCGTCAACCTGCACACCGGCGTTGGCCAAGGCAAAGATCGGCATCACGACAAACGCCACCCAGGGATGCAAAAGATTTGTCAAAAAATCGAGGGGCGAAATCACGGTGCGACTTGCACCTTGAATTTTTCGCAACGCCGCCACGCGTCGGTGTCCGCCATGGTCCGCATCGCCGTCACCTTGCAGTGTATCGCGCAACGACTCAAACGCGCTCAGCACGCGATCCATCACGCGCTCGGGCGCAGACTCGGATCGACTCGGCGTCAAAAAGCCAATGATCACGCCTGCCACGGTGGCATGGATTCCCGAACGCAACATCGCATACCAACAACAAACACCAAGGAGTGTGTACAAGAGATACGAACGAAACCCTGCTTTGTTACAAAACCAAATGACCGACAAAACAAAAGCCGCGCCAAGCAAAGCCAACACAGAAATTTGTCCGCTATAAAACAGAGCGATCACGAGCACTGCACCAAGATCGTCCGCAATGGCGAGCGCAAGCAAAAACACCTTGAGTCCCGACGGAACACGGGGGCCCAGCACCGACAAGGCCGCCACCGCAAACGCGATGTCCGTCGCCATGGGGATTCCCCAGCCATGCTCGGCGGTGCCTCCAGCGTGGTAACACAAATAAATCAGCGCGGGACAAAGCATTCCGCCTGCGGCTCCGAAAATTGGCAGCATGGCTTTCTTGAGATCGGCGAGCTCTCCATACGCAAGTTCGCGTTTGATTTCCATGCCGACGACAAAAAAGAAAACCGCCATGAAGGCATCGTTGACCCACGCTTCCAGCGGAAGCGAAACCACAGGCAACATTCCTTCAAGTGCTCCGGGAGCACCGTGGCTTACACCGACGGTAAGTACCGTCGTCCAAAAGTGGTGATACGATGCGCCAAGCTCACCGGGAAGATTCGCCCACACCAAGGCCACGAGCGACGCAGCCAGCAAAAGCAACGTACTTGCAATTTCAATCTGCGAAAATCGGACAAAGGGCTCGGTCAAGCGATCCGCGAGTTTCTGTTCATTTACCGTGTCACGGGAATCTTCCGAATGCATCTTTTCCCTCTCCCTGACTTTTCGATCTTCCTGAAATTTTCATCCAACGCACAAAAGTGTCGTTAGAAACCGAAAAGTGTTGTTCGTTTTTGCTGTTGCGTAGCGCACGGCGGCGCGATCCCACTCGTCCCGCCACCTCGCCAATCCCATCAATCCGGCAGGCAATTTAACACGCGCGCTCCGTCTGCAAAGGAAAGCGCCTGGGGAATTCAATTCGTTTTGGGCTTTTGCGTTCGCTCCGCCGCGTTGTAGCGCGTCATGGCAGCAGAAATTTCGCCGCGAAGAATAAGTTCGAGCGCGGCGACGGCGTCTTCGATGTGATGAGCGAGTTGCACTTCTTCGGCGCGAGAAAATTTCTGCAAAACATAATCGGCCGTACTCATCTGCGCCGAGCGTCCGATACCAAAACGCAATCGGGGAAAATCTTTGCGCCCTATGCGCGCAATGATGTCAGCAAGGCCCTTCTGCCCGCCTGCACCGCCGGACTCTTTGATTCGCAATTGCCCAAACTCAAGATCGACATCGTCGGAGACGACGATCAAATCTTGCGCGGGATCGGCCACGGGCAAAAAACGCAATGCGGCGGCAACCGCTTTGCCGGAAAGATTCATGTACGTCTGCGGACACAAAAGGCCAACGTCTTCACCGACGAAAGAACCGCGGCCAAAGAGCGAATCGAACTTTTGATATTGCAAGCGAATGCCGCTGCGCGCACTCAAACTCTCGACGATGCGAAAGCCAATGTTGTGCCGTGTCGCAGCATACTGAGAACCTGGATTTCCGAGTCCAACGACGAGCTTCACCGCAGCGCGACCTCATGCCCAAAGTGATGAAGTGTTCAGGCGGCATGCAAAGGCGAGCGCAAAGCTGCGCATCGCCTTTGCCGCTATTTCGCTTTGGCTTCGGTCTTGGTTTCCGTCTTGGCGTCTGCCGGCGCCGCAGCGGCTGCCGCGGCAGGCTGATCTTCAATCGCAGAACGCGTGCTTGCCACCGTCGCCACCGTGACATCCGCAGTCGTCACGGGCGTAACACCTGGCGGAAATACAATGTCACTTACGTGCAGCGACTGTCCAACACCAAGTTGTGACACATCGAGAGTAAGATGCGACGGAACCTGCGCCGGCAAACAGCTCACTTCGATTTCGCGGCGCATATGGTCGAGCACGCCGGAATCGAGCGTGACGCCCACCGGAATCCCCAGCAGTTCTACGCGCACATTCACCACCACCGTCGCTTTGTCATCGATGCGATAGAAGTCGGCATGAATCACATCACCCGTCACCGGCTCGCGTTGCAATGACCTTGTCATCACATGCGCGCTCTTCTCTTTGCTGCCTTCGATCTTGAGATCAATGACCGTGTTGATGCCTTGCTCGCTCGTCGTGAGCAACTCCAGCAACACTTTTGGGTTTACAGCCAGACCAATGCTGTCTTTGCCGCTTCCGTACAAAACGGCCGGGATTTGGCCTTTCGCGCGAAGTTTGCGCGCAACGCCTTTGCCACTGTTCTCTCGATATTCCACTGTCAGAGTCCGGGTGCTCACGACTCTTCTCCTAACTATACGAAGAGAGAACTCACGCTCTCTTCATTGTTGATGCGCCGAATCGCCTCGCCGAGTAATTCGGCTGTCGATACGACATGTAATTTTGAACACGCTCTTGCCTCGGCACGCAGCGGGACCGTATCGGTGACGATCACTTCGCGCAGAGGCGATTCTTCGATGCGTTGGATGGCTGGCCCCGAAAGTACCGGGTGCGTCAGCGCCGCATGCACGACTTTTGCGCCGGCATTTATTAGCGCATTTGCGGCTTCTGTCAGGGTCCCTGCCGTATCCACCATGTCATCGACGATCACGCAGGTCGCCCCCCGCACATCGCCGATGATGTGCATCACCTCCGAAACATTGGCGCGCTCGCGGCGCTTATCGATGATCGCGAGCTTGGCACCGAGGCGTTTGGCATAGCTTCGCGCACGCTCCACGCCGCCGGCATCCGGCGAAATAATCGTCACTTCGCCCGGCACACGCGCGCGAATGGCCTGCAACAAAACCGGCATCGCATACAAGTTATCGACGGGAATATTGAAAAAACCTTGGATCTGCCCGGCATGCAAATCGACACAGAGCACGCGATCCGCACCCGCCGTCGAGATCAAATCCGCCACGAGCTTGGCGGTGATCGGCATTCGCGGGCGCGCCTTGCGATCTTGACGGGCATAACCGTAATACGGAATCACGGCCGTAATGCGCCGCGCCGACGAGCGACGCAAGGCATCTTGGATCACGAGCAATTCCATCAAGTGATTGTTCGACGGTGAACTCGTCGATTGGATCACGAAGCAATCCATGCCGCGCACGTTTTCTTCAATCTCGACGCTCACTTCTCCGTCGGAAAATTGGCCGACCAATGCTTTGCCCAAATCCATTTTGAGATAAGAGCAAATTGCATTCGCGAGTGGCAGATTCGAATTGCCAGCAAAAATTTTCATGTCTTTCATGCGCTTTCTCACAAGTGAAGTTCGAGGATCGCGCTCGAAATGACCAAAGTGAGCGCTTGGGGAGGGAGGAATCGAACCTCCATTCTCGGATTCAAAGTCCGGTGTCCTGCCGTTAGACGACTCCCCAGCAATCTCCAAAAAGTTTCAAAAACTCATTCGTGCGACGAATTCTGTTTCTACGCTCTATTTGCTCTCAAGCGCTCCCTGCGAACAAGTCATCGCCACGTCGAGCCAAAGCGAGTTCTGCGGCAAAGACGTCGTGCAGCTTGCGCCCTCTTGAAGCCTTGCCTGCGCAATTCGCGCCGCTCGCACATCTTCAAAAATTCCGTACACCGTCGGACCGCTGCCACTCAAACCCACCGCTTTGGCCCCGACGGCCTCGATTTTTTTTCGCAAATCGCTCACAGCAGGACAAAGCGCCGTCGCTACCGGTTCGAGATCATTTCGCAAAAGTGTCTCGACGAGCAGCTCTGCTTTCGAGTTTTGCGCTTGTCCTTGCGGCGTATCCGACGCAGAAAACCACGCGCTTTCGCAAAGCCCCCAAAGCGCCCGCATCGTAGAACCTGCCTCGGACATCGTCAACGAGTTGGCGTCGTAAGCGCGATACACATCCGCCGTCGCAAGCGGAAGTCCAGGATTGGCCAAAAGCAATGCAATTTCGGGAATCGAATCCAGCGGCGAAATTTTCTCACCAATTCCGGTAACGAGTGCAGGCCGCGGATCCAGAAAGAACGGCAAGTCTGCGCCCAGTGTAAGCGCAATCTCGGTCAGTTTTTCACGCGAAACGGCCTGCGGAAAAATTCGCGCCAAACCGCGCAGCACCGCCGCTGCATCGCTCGAACCTCCGCCAAGACCCGCCGCCGCGGGAATCTTCTTCGTCAGCCGCAGCCCAACGCGGGCCGATACATCGGCGGCTTCGAGAAAGGCTTGTGCAGCGCGAAAAGCGAGATTGCGCGCATCGCTGGGCACAGCTTCATCGACACCAAACTGCGTCGATTGCACGTGCACCACTTCAAGATCAACACAATACTGAGTTGAATCTCCCACCGTGAGTTCGATTTCGTCTGCAAGCGAAAGCGGAAGGAAAACACTCTCGATTTCGTGATAGCCATCTGCCCGGCGTCCCAGAATTTTGAGTCCGAGATTGATCTTCGCCGGTGCCTGCAAGCGCAAACTGCGCCGGCCCACACTACTCACGCGCTTCATCTTTGATGACGACAAAGCGCGTCTGCGGCCCACGACGCGTCAAAAACAAAACACTGCGATTCTTCTCGAAGACTTCGAGAATTTGCGCGTAATCCTTGGCAGTTTGCAACGTCACACGCTGACCCGGCTCCCGCTCGGCATACAAAAGCAAATCGCCGACGCGAAGCCCTGCTTGATCGGCAGGACTGCCTTTGTGCACAGCCACCACCACGAGTCCCGCTTCACTTGAAAGCGAAAATTCCCGGCGCAAATCGGGGCTACTCGGCACAACCTGCAATCCCAAAACGTCCTTTGGCATTTTATCCTGCGGCATGCGCTCGTCGGGGCGGACGCGCTCAGCCAGCGTGAGCTTGAGCGACACTTCTGTGTTATTGCGCCAAACCTTGGCCGACACTTCGCTGCCCGGAACCGACTGCGCAAGCGCGCGGTGCAAAACACGCGCCGACGTAATTTCACGCCCAGCAAACGAGATCAATACATCCTCGGCTTGGAAACCCGCCTTCTCCGCCGGGCTACCCGGCACGGTCCCCGTAATCAGCACGCCGCTTTCGCGCTCCATGCGCAAGCTCTTGACAAGATCGTGTGTCAGGTTTTGCACTTGAATTCCCGCCCAACCGCGCGTGATGTAACCCTTCGTGCTGAGATCCGGCAAAAACGCACGCACGAGATCAATGGGAACGGCAAACCCAATTTTGTTCCCCGACGCCACGATCGCCGTATTCACACCGACGACGTTTCCGCGCATGTCGACGAGTGGACCGCCGCTGCTGCCCGGATTGATCAGCGCATCGGTTTGCAAGAAATCGTCGAAGTCTCCATAACGCAGATCGCGTTGCATCCCGCTCACGACACCGACGGAAAGAGAGCCGTCCAAGCCAAAGGGACTACCCAGCGCGGCCACATGCTCGCCGATCCGCAGCTCGGACGAGTGACCGAGTTTAAGAAAAGGCAGCGTTTTGCCTTTCGAAAGCCCTTGCAATTGCAACAAAGCAATATCGAGTCCTTTATCACTACCCAGTACGCGTGCCGCAAAAATGCGTCCGTCGGAAAGTTTTACGCGGACTTCCGAAAAATCCGCCACCACATGCTCCGAGGTCAAAACCATCCCGCGCGCACTGACGAGAAAACCCGAGCCTCCACCCATTTCTTCGCGATTGGGATCAAACTCTTCGAGAGAATCATCGACCAAGCCTTCGGTATCCGCTTGAGGCAGAACACTCACAACACTGGGCAACGCTCGCTCACCCACCGTGACGTAGATGTCGCCGGGCAACGACTCGCGAAGCGGGTTTCCCGAACCGACGACGTACAAACTCGGCGCGTCTTCCCAAAAACGCTCTGCTTTGCTGGCAGAAGATTCTTTCTTTTTTGCGTCCGAATTCTCTTCCGCAAAGCCACTCGCCGCAAAAAATAAAACCGACACACTCAGTACGCCGGCCACGCTTCGCGCCAAAAATCTCGGCATCAACGCTCCTTAATCACTTTCATCCGCAGTTCATAAATCAAACTATTCAAAAGATTGGCCTCTTCGGGCTCAAGATTACCGACGGTTTTTTCTCGGAGTAACTCTAAAGTGTCAACCGTTTGCCGCGCGATCACGAGATTTTTTTTTGCAATCTGTCCCGTCACCGGATCTGGAACTTCACCCAAGTGATAAAGCGCCGACGTCGAGAGCGAAAGCACGAAGGTAGAAAAATCAACTTTCAATAATTCGGACGGGGCTTTGTCGCGATGGATTTTGGATTGTTCAACGGAATCGGACACGAAACGGCTCCTCGAAATTTGAGCACTCGGTCACTACTCTTTTTTGTGTAAGACCGAGTCGGGCTCGACTTTTTGCTGCAGTGTTGCACGACGCTCGTCAGAGGCATCGCGATCCAAATTGGCGAACGCCAGCTTGGCCGCCCACACACGCTGAGCGACCGTGATAGTACCGCAAACTGCGAGAACACCGAGCGCCAGTGTCAGCGTGTCGAACATCGTGATGAATGGCTGCGCGATAGCGCCCAGGGCCAGCACGCCAATTCGTTCACCGCGCTCGAAAAATCCCACCTTGAACTCGGCCAGAAAGGCCTCGGCCCGTGCCTTCGTATAGGAAGTCAGCAGGCTCATCACGAGCGCATACGCCGCAAGCAGCGCCAAGGCGAGATGATCTCGCGTTGCGTAATGCAGTGTCAGTCCAAGAAAGAGCAAAAGGTCAGCGAGCCGATCGAGCGTTGAGTCAAGAAATGCCCCAAAGCGCGCCGCCAACCCAAAGTAGCGCGCTACCGCACCGTCGGCGAGATCAAAAAATCCGCTAATCAACACGAGCAGTCCCGCAGCAAAGAACTCGCCTCGAAAGAAGGTCACGGCCGCAACCGCAGCAAAGAGGCTTCCTGCAAGAGTTAAAAAATTTGGAGGAATTGGGTGCCAAAACAAAAACGGAAAGAAGGTGCGAAACAAACCTTCAATCCGTCGTGCAAATTTCTCTTTGAGCACGGTTCGTCCCGAAGCCTTCCGACGCTCGACTACTACGGAATCGTTCTACCTCTGCGCACGCCCTCGACCCGACCTCATTCACGCCGAGATCAACCGCTTTGTTCGCAAGGCAAATGGGCCGCAAGCTTAAGACGGATTTACGCTCTCTGCGCCAGCGTCCGCTGCCGCCGTTTCTTCCGTCTCTTCTTCGTCCACGGCACATTTGTGCGAAACATCCGGCAAAGCATCAAGCTGTGCCGCAAGTTCTTCGCTTGAAATCCAACCATTCCGTCGGTGAAGGCGCTTATCTTCTCGAAGGCGTTTTGCGGCATCACTCAGCATCGTCATTCTCCTGTTTTGAATTTCTCGAGTCTCTTTGCCCGAGGCGATTCTGCATTTATTCCGTTCAGAGGGATTTTTCGAAGTTCCATCGGCATCGTCCACCGACGCAACGCGGTGAAAACGTCATGCGCCAAGCCAGTCCAAAACACCGAGGAAAAATCAAACTGCGGATCGCACCTTAGCAAATTGACAGCGTTTCAGTCGATCAGGTAGCGTGCCAAACATTCGGCACCTCACTTGAAAACATCGATTCGAACTTCGGATTCAAAGACCAATGAGACAAACCGTGTATCGCAAGTTCACCGCGTCCATTTTTGCTGCGTTGCTTCTTCTCGTCGGTAGTGCGTGCGCGACGAAAAAACAAAGCGTGCCCGAAGACGCGACCGCCGAACAGCTCTATAACGAAGGCGTTGCGAAACTTTCCCATCGACAACGCATTCTCGGCGTCGATGTCACCGATTACGACGGAGCGATCGAAAGCTTCCAGAACGTAATTGATCATTTTCCATACAGTGAACAAGCGGTGCTCGCCGAACTCAAAATCGCCGATACTTATTTTGCAGACAAGAAATACGACCAGGCCGTGTCGTACTACCGCGACTTTGCCGATCTCCACCCGCAACACTCGGAAGTGCCCTACACGATTTATCAATCGGCACTTTGCTACTACAACCAGTCAAAAGAATTTGAACGCGATCAAACTGCGAGTCGCAGTGCAATCGAACACTTCGAAACCCTGATGCGGCGCTATCCACAATCCGAATACGCCAAACAAGGTGAGCCGAAGTGGAAAGAATTGCAGCTTCGCCTGGCCAAGCGCGAATTGATGATCGGCAATTACTATTTTGCACGCGCAGAATACTCCTCGGCCCTGCAGCGCTTTCAGGCCCTACTCGATGGCTATCCGGGGCTTGGACTCGATGCCGAGGCGCTGTACAAGCTTGGCCTTTGCTACACCAAGATGAAGCGCCCAACAGAAGCCGCCCGTGCCTTTGACTTGGTAAAAAAGAATTATCCTGAAAGTAAGTTCTCAAGTTTATCTTCCAAGGTTACGACAGGTTTAGAAAACTAGGGTTCGCTCTAGTCAATCCCCCCACCACGAACACACGCCCTTGCGTACGCTTTTTCGATCGGGAAAAGCCTGTGTAAGCGGCTCGACGCCCAAATTGGCGGGAGGAAAATGCAATGAACGAAACGCAACGCTTGAACTTCACGCTCGGTCAAGAGCGCTTGTCCTGTGGCGAAACCGATGCCGCGATCAAATATTTCTGCGAACTCGCCAAGAGCTGTCCTGAATTTGCCGACGTGCACTACTGGGCCGGGCTCGCCTTTGAACAGCAAGGCAACCTCTTTGCCGCTGCGCGCAGTCTCGAAACTGCAATCGAACTCAACCCGGCGTACGTCGAGGCCTTGATGGCACTCGCATGTGTTTACGAGCAACAAGGTAATTTTGAAAAGGCGAGCGTGCTCGCAAATCGCGCACAAAGCGCAACGAGTCCCGCAGCCGACGGACTCGATCGCACAACCCGTGGCAAACTTGCGAATATGCAAGCAAGCCTTGGCGACGCGTTTCGCGATGTCGGTGAACTGCGCAATGCGGCCGAGGCATATCGCAAAGCGCTGTATCGCTGCCCGGACTTTCACGATATTCGCATCCGCCTCGCGACGACGCTTCGCGACCTCGGGCTACCCGATCAAGCGATTCAAGAACTGCAACGCGTACTTCGCCAACAACCCGACTCCCAAATCGCGGCCGTACAACTTGGCCTCACCTATTACACCATCGGAAAAGTTGAACTCGCGATGCACGAGTGGGGAAGCTTGCTCGCAAAAAATCCCGCAAGCCGCGAAGCCAAGATGTACCTCGACATGCTGGCGAAACTCGACGTCGATCAACGCATCTCGGTCGCGAGCTAGGAGCAACCGGATGGTCTCCGCCGATATCGCTGTGCTCACGATTCTCGGCGTAGCCACCGTGCGCGGAATTTTTCTCGGCTTGATTCGTGAACTTTTCTCCATCGCTGGCTTGATTGCTGCGTCGCTTGCCGTGCGCTTTGGCGCATCGCCTGCGGCGCAGGCGCTCCTCGACGTCACCAACCGCGAATGGCCTGAATGGATCGTGCGCGTCGGCTGCGGAGTTCTCATTGTGGTGTTGACTCTTTTCTTTGTTGCGTTGCTCGGGAGGCTTTTGCAGCGCGGCGCTCAGGCCGTCGGACTTGGATGGGCAGATCGCAGCGCAGGAGGTCTCCTCGGCGCTGCCGAAGGTTTGCTCGTAGCCGGGATTTTGCTCACGCTGACGATGCTCGTGCTGGGCAAAGAACATCGGCTCGTCAAAGATTCGCAATCTCTTGCCACACTCGAACAAATCGAAAAAATCGCCAAAGCAAAACCGAGCGACACTCTCCCCAGCGTTTCTTTGGCACCAGCGCAATCAAATTAATTCGAAACACAAAAAAATGTCACTTGGACTATTCTGACGGTGGATCAATCCACCGATTGCGCTCGCGAATCAAATCGACCAAGCGATCTTCAGCCTCTGCTTGATCCACGTTCCGCAGCATAAGTTCTTTCCTGACATAAAGATTGATCTTGCCGGGCCCAGAACCGACGTAACCAAAATCTGCGTCGGCCATTTCACCAAGGCCATTGACGATGCAGCCCATGATTGCAATCGATACGCCTTGCAAATGTCCTGTACGCGCTTTGATGCGCGCCGTCACCTCTTCCAGATCGAAAAGCGTGCGTCCACACGAAGGACACGAAACGAATTCTGCACGCGAAATACGGCTGCGAGCCGCTTGCAAAATTCGGTATCCAAAATTGAGTGCTTGATTGGGATTGAATACGCTGTCGATGACGATTGCATCGCCGATTCCGTCGCTGAGGGGCACGCCAAGGTCAATCGCCGTATCGAGCAGCTGCGCATCTTGTTCGCTTGCAGCGCCACGCATTGAGCTATACATTTTTTCGTGTAGAACCACAGGATTTTTATCGAAGCCGCGCGCGTGCAATCGAGTAAGCAACGCACGCAATGCAAAAATTGCAAATGCACTATCCACCGAAACAAGAAAATTTTCTGCCGTCGAAACGCCATACAGATCTACGAGTTGATCTGCGAGTTTCTGAATCTGCGCAGGCGTACCTTGGCAACGCCATTCGATCGGCAATGCAGCGGCTCGGGCGCGTTCGCGCAACGCACTCAATGTTGCCATGTCGCTTTCCGGCGTGATCACAACGATCCAACGCGAGACCCGTGCCGTAGGATGAATGTCGCAATTGGGTGCAATAAGTAGAGAGAGTGGGGCTTCGAAACCGCGACTTGCAAGCGCGCACGCAAACTCTTCGGCACGCAATGCTTCCCCTTCCGAATCGACTTCGACGACGACGCCTTCACACCGCAAATCGCGCGTACGCAGCAAACTCGAATAAAACATTTTTGCGTAGGATGCTATATCGTGAGGCAGCTTTCCGGTCGCAAGTTCGACTCGCACCGGGTTTTCACCACCCAAAGCAAAGTTTTTCGTATCCGTCCCAATTTTTCGTGCCGTGAATACCGACGGTACACCGCTCCAGCGCGGCAAAGTCCGCGTCGCACGGCGCGAATAAATATCCGAAAAATTGGTCTTGAAAAAAACTGCGGTGTCCTGCGGGCGCGCATCGTCAAAACTCGACGTCGTTCTGCCTTCGCTCCAGCGCTTGGCGTAACGGCGCGCAAGCAACTTTGCAACAGGCACTTCGGCGACCGGACTTTCCGTCAAAGAAACACGGATCGTGTCCCCAATGCCGTCTTCGAGCAACGCACCGATACCGATTGCGCTTTTTATGCGACCCTCCTCACCATCTCCCGCCTCCGTGACACCAAGATGGAACGGATAACTTGGCTGTCCTGGCGCGCGTGCAGCAAGTTTTGCAGCAAGCAAACGATAAGCATGGATCATCACACGCGGATTGCTGGCCTTCATGCTGAAAATAACATCAAAGTAATTTTCAGCTTCGCAAACATCCAAAAATTCAAGCGCACTTTCAACCATACCTTCTGGTGTGTCACCAAAACGATTTAAGATTCGATCCGAAAGTGAGCCATGGTTCGTACCGATGCGCAGTGCTCGTTGCAATTCTTTGCAGCGGCGCACAAGCGGGCGAAACATTTCTGCTACGCGTGCAATCTCGTCGGTGTATTCCGCATCGCTGTACTCGCGCACTTCGAAATGCTTGCGATCGGCATAATTTCCAGGGTTGATCCGAATTTTCTCGACGTGCTCAGCGGCAATCAGTGCAATTTTGGGTGCAAAATGAATATCCGCCACAAGCGGCACACAAACACCGATTTGTGTCATTCGTTCGCGAATTGCTGCCAGGTTTTCAGCATCTCGACTTGAAGGCACGGCTAAACGTACGATCTCACATCCTGCCTGTGCTAGTGCCGCGATCTGCGCCACCGTCGCTTCCGTGTCGAGTGTATTGGTATTCGTCATCGACTGGATACGCAGGGGATTTTGGCCGCCGACCGCCACCGCACCAATGCGCACTTCGCGTGTCATACGCCGCGCAGAAGAAAATTGACAAAGAGAATTTTGCTGCACCGCCACGACTCGATCCTATCTTGCTTGCGCAACCGCCGTAACAAGGTCGTAAAGTTTTTCGATCGCGGCATCAATCTTTGAAGCATCACTGCCGCCAGCTTGTGCAAAATCGGGACGTCCACCCCCTTTACCGCCCACGATCTCGGCAATTTCACGAATCAAGTCTCCAGCGTGATAACGCCCTTTCAAATCGGGCGTCACCCCAAGAGCGATCGCAACTTTTCCGTCGGATTCCGTCGCCAAAAGCACAATGCCCGTCTTGATGCGCTGGCGATAATCATCGACCAAATCGCGCAGCGCCTTCGCATCGACACCGGGCGCGCGCGTTGCGAGCACCGAAATGCCCGCAATCTCTTTGGCCTGCGCCGACAAATCGCGCACACCTGCACCGCCGGAACGCCGCAGCGTTTCGATTTCCTTTTGCGCACCACGACGCTCTTTCAAAAGCTTATCAATACGCGACACAATTTCGTGTTGAGAAACCTTGAGCAGACCCGCTGCCTCACTCAACACGCGCTCTTGTGCACGCACATGCGCTACGGCCCCCGCGCCCGTCATCGCCTCAATACGGCGAACGCCTGCGGCGATACCCGATTCTGAAACGATCTTGCAAAAACCAATCTCTCCGGTTGTTTGTGCGTGTGTCCCACCACACAATTCTGTGGAAACCTCACCAAAGCGCACCACGCGCACGCGGTCGCCATATTTCTCTTCAAAGATGGCGATCGCGCCGGATTCAATCGCCTCCGAGTATGTCATCTCGCGCACGCTTCGAGCACCGTTTGCAACAATCCACGAATTCACCAAGTCTTCGATGCGTTCAATCTCCTCATCGCTCAATGCTTGATCGTGCGTGAAATCAAAACGCAAGCGTTCCGGCCCAACGAGAGATCCTCTCTGCATCGCTTGCGGGCCCAAAACGCGACGGAGCGCCGCGTGCAAAAGATGCGTACCCGAATGATTGCGTACCGTCGCTGCACGAAGCGCACGATCAACCCCAAGCGTCGCATCCTCATCAATGCGCAAAATTCCTGCTTCAACGACACCAATGTGAGACACCAATCCCTCAACGGGCTTTTTGGTATTCGTGATGCGCACACGCGCACCCCCAGCCGTCGTGAGCGCGCCAACGTCGCCTACCTGACCACCGCTTTCGGCATAGAAAGGTGTATCCGCAAAGAAAAGTTCAACCTGATCACCGACGGAAGCCGAGTGGACAAGCCCCTCTTTCGTCAGAATTGCTTTCACACTCGAAACGAGTTCAAGCGTTTCATAACCATGAAAAGTCGTTTTGATCTCTGCCGCGAGCCGACCATACACTTCGTCGATGGAAGCATCGCCACTCCCCTTCCAAGCCGCGCGTGCACGCGCACGCTGCTCCTCCATTGCCGCTTCAAAGCCTGCCAGGTCGACGCGCAGGGCGTGGCTGCGCAAGATGTCCTCCGTGAGATCAAGCGGAAAACCGTAGGTATCGTAGAGCTTGAATACAACATCGCCCTGCAGCACAGCTTGGCCATGCAAACGCGCGATCTCCGCCTCAAGAATCGCCAAGCCCTTGGAGAGCGTCTCCGAAAAACGCTCCTCTTCGCGACGAATACGATCCGTAATGTACGCGCGACGCTCGGAAAGCTCCGGATACGCGGGCAACATTTCATCAATCACAGTCTCGGCGACGCGATACAAGAACGGCTCATTGAGCCCGAGCAGTACGCCATGGCGCGCGGCTCGTCGCAAGATGCGACGCAACACATAACCGCGTCCCTCATTGGAAGGAAGCACACCATCGCCAATCAAAAAAGTGACCGAGCGCGCGTGATCCGCAACGACATTGAGCGATACGTCCTTCTCTGCATCCTCACCTTTGCGTGTCTGAGAAAGTTCTTCTGCACAAGCAATGATTTTTCGAAACAAATCTGTGTCAAAATTCGATTTCACACCTTGCAATACGGCCGATATGCGCTCAAGCCCAGCACCGGTGTCGATGGACGGTTTTGGAAGCCGCACCATTTGCCCTGAAGCGTCGCGATTGTATTGCATGAAAACGAGATTCCAAATTTCAAGAAAGCGCCCGCAATCGCAGGACGGATCGCAATCGTCCTGCGCGCACCGATCTTGCTTGCCAAAATCCATGTGAATCTCGGAGCATGGCCCACACGGTCCTGTGTCACCCATCGCCCAAAAGTTTTCAGATTCTCCGAGGCGAAAAATTTTCTTCTCTGGAAGGCCAATTTGATCGCGCCAAATCGCATAGGCTTCGTCGTCTTCGTGAAACACCGAGACCACCATTCGCTCGGGTGCGATTTGCAAAATTTGCGTCAAAAACTCCCAGGCGTAGCGAATCGCATCTTCTTTGAAGTAATCACCAAACGAGAAATTGCCGAGCATCTCGAAGAAGGTATGGTGCCGCGGTGTGCGACCAACATTTTCAAGGTCGTTGTGCTTGCCCGAAACACGCATGCACTTTTGCGACGATACGGCCCGTACGTAATCGCGCGTTTCTTCTCCCAGAAAAGTACGCTTGAAGGGCACCATGCCGGCATTCGTGAAAAGCAACGTCGGATCCGAAGCGGGAATGAGTGAAGCACTCGCCACACGACGATGACCGTGACTTTCGAAGAAGCGCAAAAATGCTTCGCGAATCTCACTACTGGTTTGGGGCGCTTTGGATGTTTTTTGCGGCGCTACCGTCATAGGACGCGCTCCTTGCTTTGGATTTTCGAAACGAGAGTGTCCCGAAAAATTAAGGCTGCCTACTATACCGGACTCGCTTGTCCGTGGCAGACCCCGAGCAAAGCAACGCAAAGTTTGAAAACCAAATTGAACGAATCACCGTCGATACGAAGCGCAAGTCGTGACAATCATGGATCGAAATTTTTGCACTCAAAAACGCTCAATGTCGAGGTTGAGATCACCCTCCTCGGGCGGAACGGGTGTGCTGGAGTCGTCCTCGAAGAATGCGGCATCCCCACCCGCGGCTTGCTTGCCGCTCGCCGCTTCATCACCACCCGACTTCTCGAAGTCGTCCCAACCACCATCGGAAGTTCCCGAAATCCCTTTGTACCGAAGGGCAAAATCATCGACGTTCGACACATGGTTCAAGGCTTCTTCGTACGTCACGAGACCTTGCTTCACTAAACTCATCAACGATTGATCAAAAGTCTGCATACCGTAAGTTGTGTAACCGCCTGCGATGGCT
Source organism: uncultured Geobacter sp. (assembly GCA_964424225.1). GTDB lineage: Bacteria > Myxococcota_A > UBA9160 > UBA9160 > JADFDR01 > JADFDR01. Next base: position 31,246 of record CAYRID010000004.1, on the reverse strand, counting down.
TCATGAATTTCTTTCGTGCGATCCTTGTCGGCAATACACTCGCGAATGCGCGCACTCGCTACCATCACTTCGAGTGCAGGAACGCGCCCTCTTCCGTCGGCGCGCGGCACAAGGCGCTGCGAAATCACAGCCTTCAAAATACTCGAAAGTTGCAACCGCACTTGGCGCTGTTGATAGGGTGGAAACACTGAAATAATGCGGTTGATTGTTTCCGTTGCGTCGAGCGTGTGCAACGTACTCATCACCAAATGGCCGGTTTCCGCCGCCGTGAGTGCGGTTTCCACAGTTTCGAGATCGCGCATTTCTCCGACGAGAATTACATCCGGATCTTGGCGTAGCGACGCACGCATCGCCGCCGCAAAACTCAGTGTGTCGGCACCGATCTCGCGTTGATTTACGATCGAGCGGCGATCGCGCAACAAAAATTCAATCGGATCTTCGACGGTAACGATGTGACAAGTGCGATTCGTATTGATGTGCTCGATCATTGCCGCAAGTGTCGTCGACTTTCCCGAGCCCGTCGTTCCCGTCACCAAAATCAAACCACGGTGTTCGAGTGCGATATTTGCCACCACCGGCGGAAGATGCAGCTGATCAACCGTCTTGACGCTAAATGGGATCACGCGAAAAACGATACCCACCGTCCCGCGCTGCTGAAACACATTGACGCGGAAGCGACCCAAACCCGGAATGCCATACGCCAAGTCGGCTTCATGATGCGACTCATAACGCTCGCGCTGCACCGGATTCATGATCCCGTAAGCCATCTTCTTCAGTGTGTCGGGCAAGAGGCGTTCGCCATTTTTTAACGGAACCAAAGCACCATCGACGCGAAACATCGGCGGCAGACCTGCTTTGCAGTGAATGTCCGAAGCGCCCCCCTTGAGAGCCACCTTCAAAATATCGTTCAATTCCATAGCGAGTCCGCGCCCTCCAGTTTTGGCATATCACGAATCTGCGTCGTTCTGAGACTGTGTTCGACTATCTGCTCGAAGATGAAAATGAGCGAAAAAACACTCGCCTACGAGAATATCTTTCGACTTAATCGCCGCGTCCCTTGAGCCCTGCCTGAATGAACGATGCGCAAATTGACAGTGCGGAGGTGGCCTTTCGCCAAACCTCCGCACTGTTCAATTGGTCTTGCCTGCGACGTTCCAATCGTTCGTTCGCCCCGACCCGCCTTTGCGCAAACCTTTGCAGCTTTTACTCGGCATCCTCCGACTCATCGGAGTCTCGCGCCGGCACCGGCTGCTTCAAGCCCTTGGTCGCATACACCGCCTCGGCAATCCGTTGGCAGACCTCCGGATTCCCCTTCAAAAAGGTGCGCGCGTTTTCGCGTCCTTGACCAATCCGCTCTCCCGAATACGAGTACCAAGCACCACTCTTCTCGATGATGTTCGCCTCCGCAGCAAGATCGAGCAGATCACCTTCTTTCGAGATGCCCTGGTCGTAGAGAATATCGAACTCGGCCTGACGAAAGGGCGGCGCCACTTTGTTTTTGACAACCTTCACGCGCGTTCGGCTACCAATGACCTCCTCACCCTCCTTGATCGCACCAATACGCCGCACATCAAGCCGCACCGACGAATAAAACTTCAATGCGTTGCCACCAGTGGTGGTTTCCGGATTGCCGAACATCACACCAATCTTCATTCGGATCTGATTGATGAACGCGATCGTGGTGCCCGATTTTGCCGCTGTCGCTGTGAGTTTTCGCAACGCTTGGCTCATGAGCCGCGCCTGCAAACCCACATGGGCATCTCCCATCTCGCCCTCGATTTCCGCGCGCGGCACGAGAGCCGCCACCGAGTCAACCACAACCAAATCCACGGCCCCCGAGCGCACCAACATGTCGACGATTTCAAGCGCTTGCTCGCCGGTGTCGGGCTGCGAAACAAGAAGATTTTCGACATCGACACCAAGCTTGCGCGCATAACCAACATCCAGTGCATGCTCCGCATCGACGAAAGCGGCAACGCCACCTTTTTTCTGGCATTCGGCGACGGCGTGCAACATCAACGTCGTCTTGCCGCTCGACTCCGGACCAAAAATTTCAATCACACGACCCTTCGGATAACCGCCGATTCCAAGCGCAAGGTCCAAACTCGGAGAACCCGACGAGAAGAAATCGATCTCGCGATTGATCGCCTCTTCGTTCAAGGTAAAGATCGCACCCTTTCCAAATTGCTTTTCAATCGTCGACACAGCGGCCTCAATGGCTTTGCGTTTTTCCTCGATGCCTGCGCCCTTCTTGCTGGCCTTTTTGCTCTGTTCACTATTTTGTGTCATTTCTCATTCTCCTCTTGGTTTCCCATTCTCCATTTCATTCTTGTTTTTTGACCTTTTGCGATTTGCCCGAGACCTCTCGCATCGCTGCGATCCCTGTTTCAATCCGGAGCCTGCGCAACACCCCCAGAAAAATTCAAATTCCACTCCAAACCGAGCAATTGGCGGCGCAGGCCATCAAGCGCCACTTGCGACGTAAGAAAGCGGTGGCGACTACGTTCGAATGCAGCACAAAACGAACGCACTTGCGTTTCACCCCCATCACTCGCCAGTGCAACGTAGGCAAGCCCTTGCGGCTTTTCTGCACTGCCTCCGCCAGGACCCGAAATACCCGTACTTGCAACACCAAAATGCGTAGAAAACTGCTTACGCACCCCCTCCGCCATGGCGCGTGCCACCGGCGCAGAAACCGCACCATGCTCGGCAAGAAGCGAGAAATCGACGCCAAGCAGGCGTTCCTTCGCCGCATTGGCGTAGGCCACGACTCCTCCCCAAAAAACTTCCGATGCACCCGGCACCGAGGTAAGCCGCTGCGCAATCAATCCGCCCGTACACGATTCTGCGACAGAAAGCGTTCGGCACGATTTGCGAAGCAGTGCAACCACGATGCTTTCAAGATCTGTTTTTTCGTCACCGCAAACAACATCACCAAGTCGCGCCAACAAAAGCGCCTTGGCCCGTTCAAGCCGCTCCTGTGCCTCACGCAGCGTCGGTGCTTTGGCCGAGAGCCGAAGGAAATTTTCCGGAAATGCAGTGCGGAACCCAAGTGTGACGCCTTCTTCGTGGAAGCAATCCGCAAGCATGTCCTCAAGCAAGGACTCTCCCATTCCAAACGTGCGCAACAAAATCGTTTTCGACACTTCTTTTTGTAGGACACTTTGTTTCTTCAGGCGTGGCAAAACACTTTCGTGCATCATTGACATCAGTTCTGTGGGCACGCCCGGCAGACAAAAAAACCAACTCTTTCCTTCGCGCAAACAAAAGCCCGGTGCCGTACCGACGGAATTCTGCAAAATCTCTGCATCTTCCGGAAAATAAGCTTGCTTGGCGTTGCTTTCGGCCATCTTGCGGCCAAGTTCGGCGAAGTAGCGTTCAATCTCCTGCAACGATGCAGCGTCGAAAACAAGTTTGCGCCCGAAGGCTTGAGCCAGCGCCTCGCTCGTCAGATCGTCGCGCGTCGGGCCAAGACCACCCGAAACCAAAACCACATCACTGCGTTTGGCAGCATTTCGAAATGCATCGATCATCGCGTCGCAATCATCGCGCACGGACGTCTGCCAATGAGTCTCGATTCCAATTTCGAGAAGCCGCTCAGCAAGAAAACTCTTGTTCAAGTCGAGAATTTCGCCGCGCAACAATTCGTCGCCGACGGTCAAGATTTCCGCCTTCATCCGTGCAGCCCTCCGCCAAGTGCCCAGAGAAACGCCCCCATCACGATCGCACCGAAAATCCCCGCCACGACATCATCGAGCATCACACCAAGTCCGCCGGCAAACTGTTCCGCCTTGCGAATTGGTCCGGGCTTCAGAATGTCGAGTACGCGAAACATGAAAAATCCCATGGTCAACAAGAACCAAAGCTTCCAGCTTTTCCAGCTCCATGCGAACTGCGAAACTTGCCAGCTCTGGCCGCTCGCAGAAGAAAACTGCGCAGACCAAAGCAGCGGCGAAAGCGTCAACAATTGGCCAACTACTTCGTCAATCACGATCCGACCATCATCGTGTCGACGAAATATTCCCTCTGCGCGCTCAGCGGCCCAAACTCCCAGTGCAAACAGTGTCAAAACCGTGAGTGCATACAAACCGGTAGGAAGTGTCGCCAAACCAAGAAAAATGATGACACCAGCGGCCGATCCAAAAGTTCCCGGCGCAAACGGCGCAAGACCAACCCCGAAGAACGTCGCAACAAGAAAGACGACCTTCCCTTCAAAGGTATTGGAATTATTGATGTTTTTTAAATTTTCGATGGGTGCGCTACTCAAGAACGAGTTAATGGATCAACCCTTGGTGGTGGCCAAAGGCGTGAAGCCACACTACCGCCCGCCAGCAAGAAGCGTCAATACAAAAAGCGAAAAAAAAGAGAAAGTCGGTAAAAAACTCAGTCTGTGAATTTGTCCCTGTGTGGACGTCAAGCTGCTCGGTGTAAGAGACGATGAAACGTTTGCTTGCAGAGTTTTCACACTACGCGCGCATCGCAAAAGTGAAAGTCGAAACAGTGACCATGGCGGCCAACCCTACAATTCTTCCCTTGCCCAAAACTCGCACCGCAAGCGACGTCACGACGCTTTGGGTCGAACTCGCGCGCGCAATCAAGGGCTACCGGTTTTATCCACGCACGCATCCGCAGCTGCAAGCCATCCTCCATCGCAGCTTTCGTACTTGGCGCGCCGATCTCGATCGGCATGGCACTCTCGAAGCGGTATTACACGGAAAAATGTTGCGCTTAGTCAATTCATCTCCGATTACAAGCGCGCACTCCGACGAACTCGCGCGTGAATTTACGGCGTACGGCGTTTGTGCTCTTGGCGTCACTCCGGCCATGACACAAGACGGCTTCCAAGCTCTGCTCGAAATATTCTCCGACACCGAGTTCGCAGCAACGACACATGCAAAGCGGCAAGCGTGCATTCGCACTGCGGCGGAACACGGCGTCGAAATCACACTGGGGCGTCCGGCCCACACCGCCACAGCGGCGCAAGAAGAGCAAAGCGACGTACTCGATTTGCTCGACATGGATTCTCCTTCCTGCGCCGAAATCAACGCTGAAATTGGTCATGCTGATCCCGCCCTACTTCTCGCCGCACTGCTCGAACCCGAAACGCTCGATACGCCAACACTTGAAAGCGTTGGATCGACCAACTCGCTGTCTGCTGCACCCCCTCCAAATCTCACTCCGGCCAAACAGGCCTTGCGCGATCAACGCAGAGCCAGCCTAAAAAACACGCTGTCCCAGTTCGAAAAGGCAAAAGAAGATTCTACCTATGAATGTCTTGCGGCCGAAGCCATCGCGACGGCCAAGCTGCTTTTCGAAGATGGCGATTCCGATGCGGCCTATCAAACGATCTTGGCACTTTCCACGCAAGCTGCTCAAGACTCGGAAAATGACACAAAAAAGAGTCGATGTGCTAGCGAAGCCTTAATTTCTTTCGCTTCTGGACCACAGCTCGCTGACTTGATTGCGCGTGCTTGCTCGGCCGATACCAGCCTACGCATTCGTGCGACACAAATTTTATTGCAACTCGCTGAGCATGCTGTTCCCGCCCTGCTGCGCAGCATCGAAACGCTGCAAGACCCCAATCACCGCAGCCAAGTTGCAGGCATTTTAATTGCCATCGGCGAGCGAGCCACACCTCATTTGCTGCGCACGATGCAGGGCAACAATTTGCGCGCAGCTCGTGTTGCTACACGCCTCGCCGGAGAAATCCAAAATCCCGCAGCCGTTTCGACACTGCGTAAGCTCATGACCAGCAGCGATCCCTCTCTCGCCAAAGAAGCCTCAAAGGCACTCGTACTCATCGGCGATTCGACGGCAATTGGCGCTTTGATTCACGCTCTTTTGCACGAAACAAGCGCAGTCGCAACGCAGGCTGCCTACTGGCTTGGCAAAACACAATCCACTTATGCCTTGCAACCACTTGCAGACATCGCGCAACAAGCGACACAACGTGGTGACTTCGAACTTGCCCAAGAAGCAGTTCGTGCGCTCGGACAAATCGCTCTGCTGGAAGCCGTCCCCGCGCTGCTCTTCGTTTTGGAACAGCGAAGTTTCTTTAAACGCCAAAAGATGACGGAACTCAAACTCGTAGCCTTACAGGCACTCGCAAATATCCCAGGCAATGAAACGCGAAATTTACTTCTGCGCTTTGCCGAGGGAGAAGATCCCATTTTTAAGCGTGAGGCTCAGCACATATTGCGCAAACGTGCACAAGGCCGTGCTGTCCCATGAGCGAAACTCGGCAGCGGCTCGACATTATTTTGCGTCATCTTCGAAGTGCCGTGCGCACCTGTAAACTTTACGAGGCCGGACATCCCGCAATTCACACACCAATCGTACACCTCGCAACAGCACTCGCCGCAATGCTCAAAGAGCGCGATCGTATCGTACTGGGCTTATTCGACGATGTACTTGTATTTGACGAAATTCCTTTCTACGAAGCCAATGAAGAATTTCCCCAGGTCTACACTTCTATACGTCAGTCCAATGTCGAGGCCATCATTTTTCAGCCGGGTGTTACGTTCTCCGAGTTAGAACGCTTGGTGCGCGCGCTCGCCTCGCAAGATCAAGTACAGAAGATTTCTCTCCTCGACGCCGCACAGCAAAACGCCATGCCGCACGTCATATTTCGTGAAAAAATTCCCGACGAAGGCGACGTGCGTGCTTTGGTTGCCATTGCTTACGAAGAATTACTCGGTGAAATTTTCGATCTCCTCTCGCAACTCCGTTCCGGCAAAATCGCATCTTCCGGAAATGCAACGCAGCTTTTGAGCACCATGCGCGAAATGATACTCACTTCACCCGCCGCACTTTTCGGACTCACGCTGCTAAAAAAATATGACCCCTACACTTATTCGCACTCGATCACAACAGCGGTCTTCGCGCTGGCCTACGCACGTCATTTGGGAATCACCGGTGAAGACTTGCATCGTGTTGCGCTCGCCGGTTTATTGCACGACATCGGAAAAATCCGCACCGCCGAAAAAATCATCAAAAAGCCCGGCGCGCTCACCCCGGAAGAACTCGAAATCATGCAAAAACATCCCGTACTGAGCGAAGAACTCTTGCGTGAACTTGGCAACGTCGATGACGAAACCTGCAAAATCGTGCTCTATCATCATATTCGCTTCGATGGAACAGGTTATCCAAAATTGTGTAGTGGAGAAACTCCGCATCCTTTGAGCAAAATCATCTCTCTTGCCGATTGCTACGATGCGCTAACGACTACGCGCCCTTATCAAAAATCGCGCCATCCCGGTGATGCAATCCGCATTATTCGACGCCTTGTTGGCAAAGCCTATGCGCCCGAAACTGTGGCCAGTTTCGTCGCCATGCTCGGTGCTTATCCCGTCGGCGATTTCGTGCGTTTGACATCGGACGAAATTGCCATCATCGCCAAACTCAACGATCTCGATGCGACGAGTCCGACCGTGTGGATTGTCCAAGATGCTGCGGGTCAGCGCGTTGATCCACCGATTCTCTGCGATCTCTCTGCGCCCGAAGCCGATGCACGCGAAATCCTCGGCAATGCAGAGGCCCTTGTAGAGATCGACGTCGCAAAAATTCTATCGGCATAAACTCAATTCAACCGCTTTCTGTCTAGGAGAAGCACCGGCGAGATTGCTAGGGTTGTTGCATGCGCGTACTGGCCATCGACTACGGTGCAAAACGAATGGGACTTGCGATTTCCGATCGCGAAGGAAAGTTTGCTTTTGTCGCAGGTACGCTTGAACGCCACGGTGCAAAACAAGACATCGCCGCCCTCGTAAAGCGCATCACCGACGAAAAAATCGAACTCATTGTTTTTGGATTGCCTTTGCATATGAATGGGAAAGAAGGCCCGGAGGCCGCTGCCGTGCGAAGCTTCGGCGCAAAACTTCAAGAGGCCTGTCAACTTCCCGTCGATTTCTTCGACGAGCGCATGACCACCCTCGAAGCCAAACGCGCTTTGCAAGCAGCAGGCGTTTCTTCCAAAAAACAAAAAGTTCGCATCGACGAAACGGCCGCTTCGATTTTGTTGCGTGCTTACCTCGAAAGCACGAAAGACTTACAACGATGATGCGTCGGTGGACTCGCTACCTTTTGTTTTTGGTCGTGATGCTTGCAATGGGTAGTTTTGCTACCTACCGATATTGGTGTCAGATTACGCGTCCCGTTCAATCCGGTGCGCACGCATTGATCGCGCCGACGCTCTATATTGTGCAACCCGGGACAAGCGCACGGCGCATCGCCGAAGATCTCGAGAAGCAAGGCATCGTGCGTAGCGCCTATGCTCTGCGCATTTTGGCGCGCTGGCAGCAAGTTTCACATCGCTTGCAAGCTGGCGAATACGAATTTTCAGCCACAATGCGTCCCGAGGAAATTCTACACAAAATTGTGGAAGGACAAGTTAAACTTTATTCTGTCACGATCGCTGAAGGGCTCACTCTGCAAGAAATTGCTTCTGTGCTCGAAACAACTGGTCTTGTTTCTGTATCAGAATTTCTAGCCTATGCGCGTAGTGCTCGCGCAGTGCGGGAGTGCGGCGTCGAGGGCAAAAATCTCGAAGGCTACTTATTTCCCGAAACCTACTCCTTTGCGCGCGGCGTCTCTGCGCAACAGATCGCCACAGCATTGACTCGTGAATTTCATAAGAACTGGAAAAAAATTTCTGCCGAGGCGACACAATCTCGTTTCTCGATGCTCGAGATCGTCACCTTGGCCTCGATCATCGAAAAAGAAACCGGCTCTCCCAATGAGCGTCCATTGATTGCATCCGTCTTTTTAAATCGCCTAGGATTTGGCATGCGTTTGCAATCGGATCCGACGGTGATTTACGGCATTGCAAATTTCGATGGCAATCTGCGCCGTCGCCAACTCGACGACGCAACGAATCCTTACAACACCTATCAAATTCGGGGGCTGCCACCGGGGCCAATCGCAAATCCGGGTGCCGAAGCTTTGCGCGCCGTCCTGCACCCTGCACAAACGAAATACTTGTATTTCGTCGCACGCAACGATGGATCACATTATTTTTCGGAAACATACCGCGAGCACGTTAATGCTGTGAATCTCTTTCAACGAAATCAACACACAAAAGAGTCACCCTCGACTCAAACCACAAATCGCAAAAAGCGCCCTTAGCTAGTCGATCTCGACTTGATGCAAGAGATCAATGTTTTCGAGAGCCTTGCCCGCCCCCATTACGACTGCTGTAAAAGGATCTTCGCTGCGCAAAATCGGCAAATCCGTTTCTTCGCGAAGCAGCCGATCGAGATCACGCAATAACGAACCGCCACCCACGAGCACAATGCCACGATCCACGATATCGGCGGCAAGCTCTGGCGGCGTACTTTCGAGTGTATGGTGCACACAATCGATGATGTTTTGAATTGGCTCGAGCAGCGCCTCACGAATTTCTTCACTGTTCGTTTCAATCACCTTCGGTACGCCCGTCACCAAATCGCGTCCTTTGATTTCCATGGTCATCGGATGCTCTTCGGGATAAGCCGTACCAATCGTCATCTTCACGCGCTCGGCCGTGCGTTCTCCGATCAGTACGTTGTACTTGCGCCGCACATAATTGATGATCGCCTCATCCATTTGATCGCTACCGCAGCGAATCGAACGCTTCGAAACAATGCCCGCAAGAGAAATCACCGCCACGTCCGTCGTGCCACCACCGACATCGACAACCATGTTTCCCGTCGGTGCCGTAACATCCAAACCTGCACCGATCGCCGCGGCCATCGGTTCTTCCATCAAGAAGACTTCGCGTGCACCGGCGGAGCGCGCTGATTCCTTCACGGCGCGCTTCTCAACACTCGTAATGCTTGGCGGTACACAGATTACGATTCGTGGTTTGAAGAGTGATGTACGCGAATCGTGCACACGGCGAATGAAGTAACGCAGCATCGCTTCGGTGACTTCAAAATCTGCGATCACGCCTTCTTTGATCGGGCGAATCGCTTCGATGCTCCCCGGCGTGCGACCCACCATTTCTTTGGCTTCGTGCCCCACAGCAAGCACGCGCCCTTGACCGGTTTCATCGCGCGTCACCGCGACGACGCTTGGCTCCGAGCAAACGAGACCTTTTCCGCGTACATACACCAAAGTGTTTGACGTACCGAGATCGATCGCGAGATCTTTTGAAAATTTTCTGGCTATGGCCTCAAGAATCATGGGCGAATCCCTCTTCTCACCCCGTGGTTTTGCGCTCGCCGGAGAGTCGGGCTTCCGCAAACTCCAAACTCGCTCCTTGCTTATCGGCAAACCCGCGCGGGGATTGATCCCGTTCGAAAAAAAATGTGTCGAATCGACGGAAAAATCAGAAAACGCGCAATTTATGGGTTCTAAGACTGAATCACCAATTTTGAGAGACTGGTCTTGCGCAAGTTGGTTTTTTGAATCGTCCGCACGAGTTCTGCAACTTTTTCGGTGTCCGTTTCAAACGGGTTATTGCAAATCACGCGCACGTTGAGCAGATTGCCAAGCCGAATGTTCGACCAATCGAGGTCGTATTGAATGTTGTTTTGGCGTGCAAGTTTAATGAACTCTCCGCGCATCTTGGCACGCGTGTTGTGCGGCGGTTCCGTTTTTGCCTTGAGCACCTCTTCGTCATTGAGCACGCGCTCAACAGCACCGCGACGTTCGAGCAAGTAGTAAAGCCCGCGGTTCAAACGAATATCGTGATACTGCAAATCAAGCATGAACGAGCGCGGATCGCTCCAGCTCGCCGATTGTGCATCAAGAAAACGTTCGATCATTTTGCGCTTAATCACCCAATCGATCTCGCGATCGAGTTTATTGGGATCATCCGCCAAGCAGTCCATCACGTACTGCCACTTGGCAATGCCGTCGCGCAATTCATCGCTCACGGGATATTGGTCAATGTATTTTTGCGCCATCTCAAGATATTCAAACTGAATGTCGAGCGGCGAATACTCCTTGCCGTTATCGAGGCGAAGCTTGCGCTTGCAAGTCGTATCGTACGAAATGTCCTTGATCGCCTTCACGGGGTTTCGCAGCGTGAAGTCTTTGTTGATGAAGTTGTCTTCAATCATCTGCAACACGACCGTACAGGCTGCAACCTTCAGGAAATTCGTAAACTCGCTCATGTTCGAATCTCCGACGATTACATGCAAGCGGCGATATTTTTCACGATCGGCATGCGGCTCGTCGCGCGTATTGATGATCGAGCGATCGTTCGTCGTTGTGCCCGAGATTTTTTGATACACATGCTGCGCACGCTGACTGATACAGTAATGTACACCTTCTTGTGTCTGAAATACCTTTCCTGCACCACTATAAATTTGACGTGTCACGAGAAACGGAATCAATTGTTCAGCGAGATAATAAAAATCGACATCACGATCCACGAGATAGTTTTCGTGACACCCGTAACTGTTTCCAACGAAATCCGTATTGTTCTTAAAAATGGAGAGCTTGCCTGGAATCCGCTCTTCGCGAATTTTTTCTTCCGCATAATCCTGTAAATCTTCGAGAATTCGTTCCCCGGCTTTGTCATACACAATTAATTGACGCGGAGAAGCGCACTCGGGTGTCGCGTACTCAGGATGGCAACCGGTGTCTTGATAAAAACGCGCTCCGTTTTCAAGAAACACGTTTAAGAAGTGTTCGGTCGTAATTAGCTTTTCGAAAAGAAACCGTATCGCCTTCTCGACCGGAAGCGTTTTGCGACCTTCGGGCGTAAAGATGATGCCGAACTCTGTTTCAATACCGAAAATTCGCTTCTGCACGGTCTTTCTTCTTTGCGGCCTGATTTGTGGGCTTGGTAACAACGCGCACCCAAACTACGCAGCCGGGTGTGCACCTCAGGAGCCCAGAATATTGCTTATCTCATCGGCCGTCAGACGGCGAAACTTTCGCCCCGCACGCTCGCGATCCAAAATACAAATTTCGAGATGTTGCGGTGCGATCGCTTCATGATTTGCACTCGCACACTCAAGCGCCGCCTTCGCCATTTTGATCGCCTCCCCAAGGGAGAGATGCTCGCGATAATTCGCACGCAAGTGTTGCTCGATATTCTCGACGTTGCCGCCAATCACGCAGTAGCCGTCGTGGTCAACGATGCTTCCGTCAAACTGAATTCGATACAAAGAATTTTCTTCCTGCCCAGCAAGCTCGTCGGTGCCAACTTCCGCAACGACGATCTCCACTTCGAGCGGCTTCATCTCACGCGTAAACACATCACCAATCGCTTGCGAATAAGCATTCGCAAGCGCTTTGCCACGCACGTCTTCACGGCTATAGCCATAACCTTTCACGTCGGCGTAACGGACTCCGATTTTTCGTAGCTGATCGAACTCGCTAAAACGGCCAACGCCCGCGAACGCCAAGCGATCGTAAATTTCTCCAATTTTCGAAAGATGTGCCGAGCGGTTTTCCGCAACCAGCGCGATGCCTGCTGCGTACTCCAAAGCCACGATCGACTTGCCGCGCGCAATGCCTTTGCGCGCATATTCGGCCTTGTCGGCCATGAGTTGTTCGGGAGAAACATAAAAGGGGACCGACATTAGCGTCCTCCGGCGCGGCGACTCATCAAATCACGATAAATCTGCGCAATCATTTCTTCCGACACATTTTTGCAACCTTGCGCCGAGCACGTTTTCAAAATTGGATAAATACCGCGTTGCAAGTCGACACCGCCGGTAGCGCGATCATCATCGGCCGCATCGGTTAAAGCTTCGATCGCCATCGCGATGGCTTCCTCTTGCGTCGCACCGGGTTTGTACGACTTCTTGAGCGAATCCTTGGCAAACAAACCACCTGAACCCGAAGTCTCGTACTCGGTTTCTTCATAACGACCGCCGGTGATGTCGTACTTCCAAACACGACCCGTCGCGCGTCGCTGGTCATAGCCCGCAAAAATTGGCACAACGACCAAGCCTTGCATCGCCGCCGGTAAATTCGCGCGGATCATCTGTGAAAGTTTGTTGGCTTTTCCGTCAAGCTCGAGCGGAGCACCTTCGATCTTTTCATAATGCTCAAGCTCGACACGCAGCAAGCGCGCCATCTCGATACACGGGCCCGCCGCACCCGCGATGGCCATCAAGGAAAATTCGTCAGTGCTGTAAACCTTTTGCACATCGCGCGACGCAACGCGGTGTCCCTCGGTCGCCAGGCGATCTCCGGCAACGAGCACACCCTCGCGATATTTGAGTCCAAGTACCGTCGTACCGTGCGGCACAGAAATTTCGCCGCTGCTTTGCTTGAGCAAGCGTTGAAAATCAACTTTGAGATGCGGAAAATCTTGGTCGAGAAGCTCAAAGAAACTCGAACCCGCGTACTTGCCCCCAAAATCGAAATACACCGCCTCTCCCTTCCCTTTTGATCGCTCACTCGTCTACTTAATTTTTTCAGACAACACTTTCTGATGTTAAGCGCAAAAATGTGTTGACTAAAAACGCCTCGTTATTCCCCGCCGCGCTGCACGTAATTCTTGACAAACTCTTCGGCATTCTCTTCGAGCAAATCGTCAATTTCACTAACAAGATCATCCATCTCTTCTTTGAGTTCATCGCCTTTCTTTTTGAGCTTCTGCCCACCGTCACTCTTGTCAGCATCGGAGCCCTCGCCGCCGCCACTGCGCTTCTTTTGTTCTTGTCCGCCTTCCGCCGCCGCCACAATGCCCAAAGTGCCAAAACGCAAATCGGTGACTTCCTCACGAGTTGGTTTTTTTTCGATCCACTTCATGGTCTTTCTCCTCTCCGAGCATTACGCCCGCAGATTTTTTACAAGATCTGAAACTTTCGGTGAAGAACGAAAGAGTTCTTCGACATGCGCTTTGGTGCCTTTCAAAGGTTCCACCATCATGACACGTTTGATCGGCTCGTCGCCGACTCCAAACGAAATCGAATCCCAGTTTACGCCAAAAACGTGCGAACCGTATCGCTTCAAGCACTCACCACGAAAATACGCACGCGTGTCTTCCGGTGCGTTGTGAATTGCCGCCATGATTTCATCGTCGGTCACGATGCGCTCAACACGCCCTTGGCGCTCAAGCAAAAAGTATAAACCCTTGTCGGGGCGAACATCGTGATATTGCAGATCAAGCAAACTCACCTGTGGAGAATCCCAATCGAGATTTTTTTTCTGCATAAAACTTTCGATCATCGCTTTTTTGATGACCCAATCAATCTTCGCGCTCAATTCCATTGGATCACGCGCTAACGCCTCAAGCACTTCACCCCATTTTTGCAAAACATCGCGCGTCACAACATCAAGTTCGTGCGACGCTGCATACGCAAGCGCAAGCTCGAAGTATTCTTGCTGAATCTCAACCGCTGTAAGTTCGACGCCGCGCTCGAGCAATACCTTGCGCTTGCAGCTTGGGTCATGAGAAATTCGACGAATTGCCTGCACTGGATCACGCAGCGCGAGATCGCGCTTGATTGCACCGTCTTCAATCATCGACAAAATCAACGCCGTCACACCATTGCGTAGGTAAATCGTGTACTCGCTCATATTCGAATCGCCCACGATCACATGCAAGCGACGGTATTTTTCACGATCCGCATGCGGCTCGTCACGCGTATTGATGATCGGTCGCTTCACCATCGTGTCGAGCGCAACTTCGACTTCAAAAAAATCGGCACGTTGCGAAATTTGATAGTCGCAAGGCTCCGCTCGATTTTCGCTACCCACCTTTCCTGCACCGGCGAAAATTTGGCGCGACACAAAGAATGGCATGAGATGTTCAACGATTTGCTTAAACGCAATTTTGCGATCGACGAGATAGTTCTCGTGCGATCCATAACTATTGCCTTTGCGATCGCTGTTGTTCTTGTAGATCAAAATTGGCGAATTGGGGTCGAGCATGCGATTGGCTTCGCGACGGCTTAGCTCGATAATGCGCTCACCCGCTTTTTCATGGATCACCAAATCGCGCGCGTTCGTCACTTCCGGGCAAGAATATTCAGGATGTGCGTGATCGACGTAATAGCGCGCACCGTTCACGAGTGTTTTGTTGCGCGCAATATTCTCTTGCTGATTCGGCGTATACTTCTCGCCGTCGACTTGGAAGCCGCGCGCGTCGACCAGCGGGTCTTCTTGATCGTAATCCCAGAGAATTTTTCCGATATGATCTTCGCGATACGCATTTACGAGTAACACACAACTGGATATGGGATCAAAGTCACGATCGTTCTTGACGGTAATTCCAAATTCGATCTCTGTTCCCATCACTTTCGGAATCGACATTTCCACTCCAGCTTTGCGCGTCCGCGATCCTCCTAGAGGTACTGACCCGACGAAATATTTTCGATGCTTCGCTCGTTGCGGCTCACCTTCTGCATCAAAGTGCGCACATTGATGATGCGCTCGCCCTTCTTGCCCGAGATCCGCGCCCAGTCGTCCGGATTCGTCGTGTTCGGCAAATCTTCGTTCTCTTTGAACTCTTCGCGCACGGATTCAAGCAAATCGCTCAACTTCACACCCACTTCGCCGTGCTCAATAAAGCGTCGCACTGCTTTCTTCTTTGCACGTGCCACGATGTTTTCAATCATGGCCCCACTCGCAAAATCTTTGAAATAAAAGATCTCGCGCTCGCCCTTGGCGTAGGTGACTTCAAGGAATTTATTCTCTTCACCCTCGGCATACATCACTTCGATCGTGTCTTCTACCAAGCCCTTGGCAACCTTCTCAAGATCACCGCCGTATTTCTGCAACGCCGACGCATGAAACGGAAGATCCGTCGTCAAATACTTCATGAAAATTTCACGCGCAGCCGTCGCATCCGGGCGCATTACCTTCACCTTCAAATCGAGGCGACCAGGGCGAAGCACCGCCGGATCAATCAAGTCTTGGCGATTACTCGCTCCAATCACGATCACATTTTTGAGTGATTCAACACCGTCGATTTCCGACAAAAACTGCGCCACCACCGTCGCTTCCATGTCCGATGACACACCCGATCCGCGCATGCGAAAGAGTGAATCCATCTCATCGAAGAAGATCACGACCGGAACATCTTCGCTCGCCTTCTCGCGCGCCTTGCGAAACACCTCGCGCAGTTTGTGCTCGGTCTCACCGACGTACTTGTTGAGCAACTCCGGACCTTTCACATTCAGGAAGTACGCCGGCGTCGGCTTGCCCGTGCGCTCTTCGATACTCTTCGAAAGTGCATTGGCCACCGCCTTCGCAATCATCGTCTTGCCGCAGCCTGGCGGACCGTAGAGCAAAATACCCTTGGGCGGCGAAAGCTTGTACTCACGGAACACTTCCGGGTGTAGATACGGCAACTCGATTGCATTGCGCAACACTTCAATTTGTTCACCCAAACCACCAATGTCGTCGTACGAAACATCCGGCACCTCTTCGAGGTTCACTTCTTCGACGGCAGACTTCGGCATTTTCTCGAAAGCGAATTGCGAACGAGGATCGTAGAGCAAGTGATCGCCGACGCGAACTTTCTCTTCAAAGAGCGGCTTGGAGAGGCTAAGCACTTTCTCTTCGTCGGCATGTCCCACCACGATCACGCGTCGATCCTCAAGCGAAACGTCGACGACCTTCGCAATCTCACCGCGCTTCGTAAACGTTCCCGGCTCGATCACATTGAAGGCTTCATTGAGCACGACGTATTGGCCCTCGCGCAATTCCTCCACGTTCACACTCGGATGTAAGTGCACACGCATCGGACGTCCGTCGGCCATGATTTCAACCGTGGCGTCGTCATTCGCCTTCACGAAAATTCCATAGGTATTTGGCGGCGTGCAAAGCTTGTCGACTTCTTCGCGTAAGGCCTCGATCTGTTGTTTCGCTTCGTGCAATGCCGCGACGAGTTTTTCATTCTGACGCTCGGCATCGACCAGTCGATCACGACCGATTTCGTATCGGCGCCGAATTGACTCTGTTTCTGCAAGGATGCGATTCAACTTGCGGCGCACTTCGATGGAATCGCCGCCGTAAAAGCGCACGGCCTCTTGGATCCCTTCGATCTCCGCGCGCAACAAGCCGCTCGCCGCCTGTTCGCGACCAGCATCCGACTGCAAAGCCTCTCCCTCGGTAGTCGTCGAAATTCGCCGCATAACATCGCGCACAAAACCTTTTGCATCCGACTGCGAATCCGATTCACTCATTGCTGCCTCCCGTCGAGTGGCCCGACTGCTCGTGCTCGCCTCGAACGATGATGCCAAGCGTTATTGCCTACATCTTCCAGGTGAGAGCACCTGCATTGTTGCACGCTGCAAGGCGCATGCCGCAACTGAAATCACCGTCGAAACAATTGTATAAAACGAACGCGCACAGTGAGTTTCTTGCTTCATTTTGAAGTGGATTGAACACGCAAAAACCTTTTCCCTGCCGAGCAAGCACAGAAAGCGGAACCAAGCTTTGTAAGAAGCGTTTCAAAAACTACTATTCAATTCAAAAAAAGTTTTAGAACAATGTGTTGGGCGCTGAACTGCCTTCCCATTGCAAATTGATGGAGCAAAGATGCCAATAAATTGCCGTAAAGTTGACGTCTAGGTTGAAAAACTGACGTTTCGAAAAAGACGAAAAATGGCGTTATGCCGAAATTTGTATTCTGCATGACAAAAAACGGAGTACTCCGCAAAAAATGCAACAACCGTTGCAGAGTAGAACAAAAATTGCGTCCGAAGGTGACGTAAAAATTAAAATGCAGGCAGCGCCTCAAGGACACGCACGCCCTTGGGTGGATCAAATGAAAAAACCTGCGCCTTCGGTTTTTGATTAATCCGCAAATTTGCAAAGCGAACGCGCGTCACGTTCCCAACGATGTCGAAAACTGCACTCTCAATCACTTGCCCGGTCTTTGCATCAACCTCGAGTTCGAGTTTTTCATACGTCGCCGCTTCGCGCGGAACGAGCGATAGCACCACCGGCGATACACAGCTTTTGCTCGTCACCACAAACGATTGCAAAAGATCACCTTCGCCAAATAAAAATTGCATGGCCGCACCCGACAAAAAACCTTCTTCGACGGAAAAGCGCTGAGCTTCGCGCGCAGCGAGATCATAAATCCAAAGCACTTTCCCATCGCTCACGACAAGACTCGCGTCGCTTCCGTCGGAGTTCACATAACGCCAACGCATCTTGCCGGGTTTTGCGAGCGTCACCTCGCCGCGACTCTCCCCGCCGCCCAAAGACTTTCCTGCCAAAGATGCGACTTCGGACTTCTGCTCAAAGTCGGCAACGAGATCTGAAATGGCATTGTAATAATTTTGTACGCGACGCGCGTTTTCGACAGCACAACCCGACCCGGGAGCACTGGGTTTCGCTCCTACGTCGGCCGACGCCATCGACACCGCAAGCATCATACACAAAAAAGCGACAATTCGCATAGCGACACTCCCGAAGCGCGCAAATTACGTGCGACAATGTAAAAACGATTAGTCAGCGTGATGATCTTGTACGAAAACTTCGCGCGATTTACTGCCGACCTGCGGACCTATGACGCCTTCGGCTTCCATTTGTTCGATCATTCGCGCTGCGCGGTTGTAGCCGACTTTCAAGCGGCGCTGCAAATGCGAAATCGAAGCATTGCGCGACTCCGCGACGATCGCGATCGCTTGATCGTAAAGTTCGTCGGCCTCCTCACCCGGCTCGGCGCGCACTTCCGAAGCCGGCTTCGCATTCATAATTTCTGCGTCGTAGTCCGGCTTGCCTTGCTTGATCAAGAATTCGACGAGCTTCTTGACTTCCTTCTCCGAAATGAATGAACCGTGGATGCGTTGAATTTTGGATGTGCCCGGCGGCAAGAAAAGCATGTCGCCTTGACCAAGCAACTGCTCCGCTCCGTTTTGATCCAAGATCGTGCGTGAATCGATTTTCGACGACACTTGAAACGCAACGCGCGACGGAAAATTCGCTTTGATTACGCCCGTCAGCACATCGACGCTTGGACGCTGCGTCGCCAACACGAGATGAATGCCTGCGGCCCGTGCCATCTGCGCCAAGCGTTGCAACGCTTCTTCCACATCGCGCGCCGAGACCATCATCAAGTCGGCAAGCTCATCGATCACGACAACAATGTACGGAATGCGCTCGAACGCAGCCTCTTCGTCCTCTTCTCCAGGCTTGCCTTTCAACTTGAATGTTTTGTTGCCGGCCTTGAGTTCTTGGTCGACGCGCTCGTTGTATTGCTGAATGTTGCGCACGCCCAGCGCCGCCATTTTGCGATAACGCTCTTCCATTTTTATCACAATTCCGTGTAGGGCTGCGGCGGCGCGCTTGGGATTCGTGACCACTTCTGCAATGAGGTGCGGAATATCCTCATAAATGGAAAGTTCAAGCAGCTTGGGATCGACCAGCAAGAGCTTCAATTCGTCTGGAGTACGACGGCAAAGCAGCGAACAAATCAGCGAATTTAGGAAAACACTCTTACCGGTGCCCGTAGCGCCGGCCACGAGCAAATGCGGCATCTTCGCAAGATCCGCCGTGACCGATTCACCAAAAATATTTTTTCCCATAAAAAGCGGCAATGCGGCATCGGCGTCGCGAAAAGTCTCCGACTCAAAGCCCTCACGAATATACACCGTCTCACGATCCACATTCGGCACTTCGATCCCGACGACCGATTTCCCCGGAATCGGTGCCACGATTCGAATCGAAAGCGCGCGCAGCGCCAAGGCCAAGTCATCGGATAGCGACACAATTTTGTTTACTTTCACACCGGGTGCCGGCTCGAACTCATACATCGTAATGACGGGGCCAGGATGCACGGTTTCCACGCGTCCCTCGACACCGAAGTCGCGGAGCTTCTTTTCGACAATACGCGAGCGCATGATCAAGCTCTCGCGATCGACGGCACGCGTCGCAGGGGGTGGTGATTGGAACAAGTCGAGGTTGGGCAACTCGTACGCAATTCCTGATTTGTGATCCGAAAAAGTGAACGTAACCTGCTTGGGTTTTTTGGGAGCCTTGGCCTCGGCAGCGTGATCGACGATTTGAATTTGCGGCACCGATGCAGGCACCGCCTTGCGTGCTTCGGCAGTCTCCGTGTCGAACTTCGGCGCCGAAGCTTCCGCAGCATACGAGAGTTGTTCTTTCTCCCGCGCCTCTGCAACGCGCGCCAGCCGCGCACGGCGCTCACGCCAAACTTCAAGACCCTGCACTACCTGCTGCACTTTTTGGTGTAACACCGAAAAAGATCGTGCTAAAAACACCAATGCCGCCATGGTGCGACTCGCGCTGATACGTGTCGCATGCCCGATTTTTGTAAGCGCGTCTTGGCTCGAAATGCCAAGCAGCGCAAAGACGCCAAAAAAGAAACAGCCAAAATTAAAAAGGAAACTGCCCCACTCGCTCACGAGCTTCACTTGCAAGGCCGCTGCATTTTGGCCAAGCCAACCACCTTGTGCGGCCGAAAATGTCTCCGGTGCAAATTTCGCGAGCACGACCGGCAACGTAGCGATTGCAAGCAAGAGCGCAGCGCTACCCAGCCAAAAACGCGACACCAAATCGGGTATATCTCGGCCCATGAGAAGACGGATGCCCATCGTGGCGAGCACACCGACGATCACCATCGAACCCGCGCCCACCGTGTGAAACAAAATTGCGGCGAGATGGGCACCCACGATTCCGGCGCGATTTGAAACACTCACCCACGTCCAGAGCGGATCTGCGGGGTTGTAGCTTGCAAGCGCAAGCCCTGCGAGCAACGCCAAAAAGACGAGCAGGACTCCCACTGCTTCCGAAGTCGCGTGCGCCGCAAGCGAGTGACGCGAAGTTTCTCCCTTCGCTTTCGTTTGAGACGAACTAGCGCGCATCGACACTCTCGACATAGTCGTGCACTCGATTTTTTTGGGGGGAGGTACCGGTCGAGCGTACCTGCTCATCACAAAGACCGTCAAGCAAGCTTTCGCGTTTGGGACGACAACTCGCTTCCGTCGCAGCATCGAGTGCTCGGGCAGGCTCAGGCTTGGCACTTGGCGGCACGATCCAACACATGCAACTCACGACCCCTCAACTTTATCGAGATCGTTTGCAAGACCCGCAAGAATGGCCTGGCGCACCGTTTCCATAAACAAGTACCGACGGTCAAAATCAAAGTCGCGGCTTGCGATTGGTTTTCCAAAAACGATCCGGATCGTCCCGGATCGCACGATGGACGAACCCTTCGGGGTTAAACGCTGGCTGCCCGAAACACTCACGGGCACTACGAGCACCCCTGCATCCAGCGCCATGTGAAACGAACCACTCTTAAATGGCAAAAGTTCCGTCGTTCGACTGCGCGTACCTTCGGGATAAAGAATGACATTGGTGCCGCTACGCACGCGCTCCGCAGCTTCCGTCAAACTTTGAATGGCTTTGATCCGATTTTCGCGATCTACAAAGACATGGCGTCCGAGGAAGAGTGCCCAACCAAAAAGAGGAATCCAGCGCAGTTCTTTTTTTGCGACAAACCGAAACGGCACCGGCAGCGTCTTCACCAAAACCAAAACATCGAGGGCACTGCGGTGATTCGACATGAAAATGACGGGCTGATCTCGCGGTATTTGTTCAATCCCGTGCGCCTCAATTTTGATTTTGCACGTTGCAAGAATCCAGTGCGCCCAAATTCGCGCCACCCCCACGACTCCCGCACCCGAGCGATCTACCAAACCTACGACGCATGCAAAAAGACCCCAAAAAATCGTGTAGAGCACGATCAGGCTGGCGCGCAAAAAATAGATTCCATTCACGAAATCATTCCAATCCACAAAATAAAATACAGAAACATCACTTTGGACCGTCGGTAACAGCGCGCTCTGCACGCGCGACGAAGTCCTGCTTGACGATAACGTCCGATGCAGGAATCATGATCTCTCACCCCCAACCACGGAGTCCATACCGATGGCAAGTGTCAACAAAGTTATTTTAGTTGGAAATTTGGGGCGCGATCCCGAACTTCGCTACACGAAAAGCGGGCAACCAGTCGCCTCGTTCTCGATCGCAACCACGGATAGCTGGAACAACAAAGCCGGCGAGCGCGAAGAACACACCGAGTGGCATCGCATCGTCGTGTGGGGGAAGGCTGCAGAGAACTGTGGCAAATATTTGTCCAAGGGCCGCAGCGTGTACATCGAAGGTCGCTTGCAAACACGCAAGTGGGAAGACAAAGACGGCCACGAACGCCAAACCACCGAGATCAATGCGCAGACCGTGCAATTCCTCGGCGGCGGACGCGGCGGCGAATCTCACGCTTCCGGCAGTGATTCGGATACAGGCGGATATTCTTCACGCAGCGAGCAAGCGCCACCTCCGCCGGACGACGATATCCCGTTCTGAACTACACCTGTCACAACCCACAAGTTTGTTACACTAAAATGTGACTTGCGTTACAAAGCGCTCTTCTTCGCGAACGCACGAGACGATAGATTTCATCTCGTGCGTTCGCATTACAAACGCAGCACCTCATCACGTCTTCGTTTCCATCAAACCCTTTTCGAGAAAACTCACGAAACCCTGCTCGGCAATCACGAGATGATCGAGCACTTTGATGCCGAGAATTTCGCCCGCGCGTACGAGCCGCTGCGTAATTTCACGATCTTCCACGCTCGGTGACGGATCGCCACTTGGATGATTGTGGACAAGAATAATTGCTGCGGCCGTCTCGCGAAGCGCCGCTTGAAAGACTTCGCGTGGATGCACGAGGCTCGCCGTAAGCGTACCTTGCGAGACAGTCACATCTTTGAGGATGCGGTGGCGTCCGTCGAGCAAAAGCACGAAGAAACGCTCATGGGCCAGCATACGCAGTTGTGAGTAATAGTGATCAAAGACGTCCTGCGCGCCACGAATCGCTTCACCCGGACGCAAGCGGCGCGCCGTCACACGCTTTCCAAGCTCAAGCGCAGCTTGCAGCGTGGCACTTTTGGCAGGACCCACACCCTCAATCATGCAAAGCTCGCGATCTGTCGCTCGCTGCAGTCCAGCGAGCCCGCCGAGTGCTTGCAAAATCCCGCGTGCAACCTCCAATACATCTTTGTTTTTTCCGCCGGTGCGCAATAGCAAAGCTAACAACTCGGCATCACTGAGCGCTGCGGCGCCTTGCATCACAAGGCGCTCACGCGGCCAATCAGATATACACAAATTCGAGTCGATTTGCTGAGGCGATGGCGGCGTCAGTGCTATCTGTTTTGATACAGACATGCAAAACTCCCGGGACGCGAATGCGGGGAGAGCGCGACGCACAATAGCGTTTTGAAAAAAATTGCAAAGCGAAAATTAACGCACGATGAAAGGTTGCAGTTCGGGTGCTGCAGCACCGATTTTGCGCAGCATGCAGCTGCGCTCACGCGCCGTCGCACGATCGAGAATCTCGTTGAAGGTCGTAGCGCCGATTTCGGGTGCAATCAAACCGCGAAGCGTCGATCGCCATTCATTCTGACCTTCAAGGTGCCGTGAAAAGCTACGCAAAAAGGCGAGGTAGCCACGCACTTGCGCCGGTTGACTCATCGCCAGTGTGAGTTCGAGTACATTATCGGGACTAAGTTGCGTACCGTCCTGCAGCGTAATCACTTTACCTGGCGACACTTCTCCGAGTCGCTTCATTGCAGCTTGCAAATACGGATCTGTAAATTCGCCACGCGGAGCGAGTGCGCGATTCAGCGCATCAAGCGTCAACCCCTCGTGTAGGCCATCCTCGAACGCAAAAGAGCAATCTGTAACATCAATCGGCGTTACTTTGATTAGAGCAACCTTGACCGCTGCAATCATCGCTTGCTCGTCGGGGGCAATCAAATCCAGCGTATAAGTTTGAATATCGCGATACGGGTCATGCGCTTGGCGCGAGCGAAGTTCGAGATTGGCTTTTTTCGCAATCTCGGAAAGTTTGATGCGAATCAACAAATCTTCGCCAAGTTGTTGCGAGCGCAAAGAATCGATCCATGCACTTCGCAAGCTTTGTAACGCTTCGCCAACGCCGGGCGCCTTGGCTGTGGCATTCAAAAACACGGTGTAGCCTTCGGTGGCGTCTTTTTGAATTCGAATATTTAAGACTTCATCCGTAAGAAATGTAAGTGACGCGCGTCCTGCAAGGTAAGTATGTGCTACGGCGCGCAAGGTGTTCGGCAGCGGTTCGAAGTTGATTTGTACTTTGTCCTCGCGCGATGCAATCTGAACGGTGCGTTCCTGCTCGCGGTAACCTTCAAGCGAAGCGCGAATCAACACCACATCACGCGGACTTGCATCAATTCGGCGAGGCAAAATTACCGTCGCGGGTGCTTGTGTGCGCTCGTAGCGCTTTTGAAATGAGGCTCGGATGTAGAACAAATCGAGTGTGCCTGCAGGCGGCACGGTATCGATCCTGAGTTCGCGCTTACCGTAGTAGTACATCGGACCAACGAAGATCGACGCAAACGGGGCAACCAAATCGCGTACGCCCCACCACGTTTCGCCGTGCGGTGCAAGATCGACAACACCAGCCCGTGTTGGAAACGCCATTCCTAACACAATGCAAAACAAAATGGATAACGCAATTTTGTGACACTGCTTCATCACGCGTCGTCTTCCTCGCCTGCACGCAACCAAGACCCGCTCTTACCGCCTGTCTTACTCACGAGGCGTACGGCATCGATTGTCATCGCGCGATCGACAGCTTTGCACATGTCGTAGATCGCAAGGCTTGCCGCCGACACCGCCACCAGTGCTTCCATCTCCACACCCGTGCGCGCCTGGACGCGCGCGCACGCTTCGATCAAAACTCGCGAATTTTTTTCATCTGCCGTGAGCGTCACCGTCACTTGATCAAGCGCCAGCGGATGTGCGAGCGGAATCCAATCTGCCGTACGCTTTGCCGCCTGAATCCCTGCCAAACGCGCCACCGCAAACACGTCACCCTTCGGATTCGTACCGTCAGTGATCATGCGCAAGGTCTGCGGTGCCATGCGCACCTCGCCCCGCGCAATGGCCTCGCGCGACGTCACAGCCTTCTCGCCCACATCGACCATCTGCGCGCGACCTTGTGCATCCAAATGCGTCAGTTTTTGAGAACTCATTTTTTCTCCTCTCGGCTCTCGATCCATCTCAAAACGTCGTTGTACACTTTTTCGTGTTCAGGCTCTTGAAAAACTTCATGACGCAACCCTGGATACGTTTTGCAAGCGCTACCCTGAATGCGCAGTGTACGAAAGAATTCTTGACTTGCGGCAGCTGAACAAATCCGATCTTCGGCCCCGTGCAAAATCAAAATCGGCACCTGTACTTTCGCCGCAGCGCGCAGCGTACACGACCCTTGTTCGAGAATGGCGCGCGCAAGTGCAATCGAAATTTTTTTCTGCACCAATGGATCTTCACGATAACGTCGTCCCACCTCAGGATCGCGCGAAAGATCTTCGAGATTCAAAGAATTCGGTATCGGTAACCAAGGCAAAAGCAGACCGATTTGGCGCACCAATTCGATCTGCAACTTGGAAACTCCGTCGGCAACACGCAAGGCCGGCCCCGACACGACGGCCTGCGCCAATTCGGGGCTTCTCTCACAAAGAAGTGTCAGCACAACAAGTCCGCCCAAGCTATGCCCAAGCAAAGTAATCGGTAACGTCGGATGATCCTTTTTCACTGCTACCAAAAAGCATTCGAGATCATCGAGCAATTCTGAAAAGCTGCGGACAAAACCACGGCGACCCAGCGAACGCCCATGGCCACGATGATCGTAGGCGTGCACGGCAAAGCAGCGCTGT
Organism: uncultured Geobacter sp.; assembly: GCA_964424225.1. GTDB lineage: Bacteria > Myxococcota_A > UBA9160 > UBA9160 > JADFDR01 > JADFDR01. The sequence goes on along the minus strand of CAYRID010000004.1, from coordinate 5,624 downwards.
GCAAACCACTGCGCCAAAGCAGCATGGCGCCCACTATGTTCTGCAAGCCCATGCACAAGCACGAGTACACGATTTGGTGACGGAGGAATCCATGCTTGCCGAAACAACGGTGTCGCATCGGAGCCCGCAAAGGAAGCTTCGAAATGCCGAAAAGTCTGCATCGCTACGAGGCTAGGCGATCCTCGCTGTCAGTACAGCTCAAAAAACAATTTGCGATTAGAACTCGAGATGGTGCGCGCGAACTTTAGACTGCGCGAGGCGCACTTTGTTGAGATAGGACACGCTGCGGATTTCACTGCCCCAAAAGTAGGAGGAGACACCGTTTTCTTCGCCCAGGCGCCGGATATTGTCGGCGAGAATCCAACAGCCCGCCTCAATATTGGTTTCAATCGTCATGAGATTGCCCGCCATGTTTTTGCCTTCGCGCGCCATTTGCGTCCGCATATAGGGCATCACTTGCATCAGACCCAAAGCACCTTTGGGGCTCTCGACCCAGGGGCGTGCACCACTTTCAACGAGGATGACGGCAGAAACGAGTTCGGGATTGAGATTGTATTCCTGGCTGTAGCGCACCACGGCAGCCCCAATTCGCAGGCCTTCGCCGCTTGAAAGTAAAGGATTGGCATTTTGCATAATGCGAGCAATCGAATTCGCATCAATCACAGTCGGAGACTCTGGCGCTTGCGCCTTCGTCCAACCCAACTCGGAATCCCAGGATTCAACTTGCGGGGCTTGCGGAGCACTCACTAAAAACACGGATAACAGAGCCAAAATTACAAGTTTGCGCTTCGTCATTGCGTTCTCCTCGATCGTCTCGCCATCTCTTGGTGCTTTGCGATCTCGCTTCGTGCTTTACCAACACTTGCGCGGATCACTGGCCTCAAATTCGATTTTGGATTCGACCTTCTTCGCAGAGTTCGACATTGCTGCTTTGCATGAACACTGATTGCAATAGCTCGACTGCTCTCTCCACGTTCACGAAAACTTCTGCTGCGCTTGTACGTGACTCGAATCACGCCTCTTGGATGAAGCGCATCATAAATGAATCTATTTTGCAGCGATATCCTTTTTTCGCGCGCACACCTTACACCAGCTTCACTACCGAGCCAGTCAAAAACTCATTTCTGCACCCCTTGGGAAGGCAAAAAGCGCTTAAAACGCTTCTCGGTGTTACCCTTTTTTGCAATTAACCGACTAACCCATTGAAAGCAGAAACGTTTTCACTTTTTTTCGAGCCAACGTGTTTTTTGAGTGATCACTGCATGATCTTCAAACTTCGCTGCGGAAATTTTCCAGCAAGAAACAATCCAGGCGAGATTCTGCTCATTCGATTTTGGGCAAGATGGAACGCGACTCCAAGAGCGAATATCCGAAGAAATAGATTACTCATATTTGTGTTACATGAAATTTTGTATCGATTTTCACTGCGAACAAAACCTGGAGAATCGCAATCTCGCTTGCGGAGTCGCCCAGCCATGCGCTGAGGCCGCCCCCCCTCCTCTGCGCGCGCTTTGACGACGCAAATATTTGGCGTGCAAGGGCCCCGCAGCGCTTGCTCCAAAACCCCGCTTTGCGTAGGCTGCCCGTACTTCGCGGCCCGAGATTGGGCTGCGGTCTGGAGCAACCATGTATCCGATCCTCTTTGAAATCGGAAATTTCTCGGTCAGCACCTTTGGCATCATGGTGGCGATCGGCTTCTTGGCGGGCACGCACTTCGCCGCAAGGCTCTTCCAGGAAAAAGGCATCGACCCCGACCACGCCACCACGATCATGCTCTACGCCATTCTGGGCGGCTTGCTCGGCGCAAAAATCTATTACGCAACGGATTTTTCGCTGCGCGGCGAAGGCCCGTTCTGGGAACTGTTTTGGCAACGTGCCGGATTTACCTTCTACGGTGGCTTAATTGGTGGCTTTTTCTCGAGCTGCCTCGGCGCGCGGATCCATAAAATCCCTCTCTTTACATTGTCGCAAGCGGCCGCGCCCGCCATGGCCATGGGACAAGCCTTCGGCCGAATCGGCTGCTTTCTCGTTGGAGACGATTATGGGCGCGAGACCGATTTGCCGTGGGGTGTCGCCTTTCCGCAAGGAGCACCACCGATCGATGTCCCCGTCCACCCGACTCAGCTCTATGAAAGCTTCTGGCTATTCCTCGTTTTTGCTTACCTCTGGAAGAGGCGCGAAAAAAGTCCGTTTCTTTTTGGCGAATACATGATGCTCAACGGCCTCGGTCGTTTCTTTGTTGAAATTTTGCGGCTCAACCCTCGAGTCGCTGGCCTTTCGCAAGCACAGTGGATTGCCATCTTTTTGCTCGTCACCGGTGCAGTGTTTTGGTTCGGATTTCGCACCCGAACTACGTCGCACGCGACACATTCTCGAGACACGTCCAAAACATAGACTCGTGTAACTTGGCCATTGAGGCAAAGAAAGTCCATCCATGACAGAAACTGAAAATCCGGAGCGAGCGCAACGCTATCGCCTGGCACTACCCATCGTTCTGTTTACGATCTTGATCGACTTTCTTGGGCTAAGCATTTTAATTCCAGTCTTGCCGATCTACGCGAAAACCCTCGGTGCAAGCCGTACCGAAATCGGTGTTCTCTTTGCTGTTTACGCGCTGGCGCAGCTCTTCTTCATTCCCGCATGGGGCATGCTGTCAGACCGCATAGGGCGCAGGCCTGTAATTCTGATTTCGCTCTCCGGAATTTTTTGTGCGTTTTTGCTTCTCTCTGCATCCAACACTCTTTCGTGTCTAATTCTCGCTCGCTTCCTCGGTGGCATCTTTGCCGCCAACATCTCGACGGCGCAGGCCATTATCACGGATCTCACATCGCCCGCGATGCGCTCAAAAGCCATGGGGTGGATCGGCGCTACGATCGGACTTGCTTTCGTCATCGGCCCAGCACTCGGCGGCATCCTGGCCACGTTGCACGAACAGCATCCACAACTACACGAACACTTGCCGTTGATCATCAATACAAAGCTTCCATTTCTCTTTGTGGTCTTTCTCGCTGGAATCAATTTCTTCTTCACACTCTTCTTTTTGCCCGAATCCAACCTAACGCGTGCAAAAAACTTTGATTGGAGATTCTTGGTCCGACGCATCGTGCTCCCGCCGCCGGCGCGCTTGCTGCTCGGTCGCTATCCGTTGCACGTTCGCGCCTTTCTCACGCTGTTTTTGGTCTTGCACAGCTCACTGGGCGCATTCGAAGCCATGTTTACGCCCTATTTGAACGGCCGCTTCGCCATGAACGAGCACAGCGTCGGCATGACACTCGCCTACATTGGAGTGTGTATGATCGTCGTTCAAGGTGGCCTCCTCGGTCGAATCACGAAAAAATTCACAGAAGTCAAAATCGTATCAACCGGACTTTTCGTTTTCGCACTCAGCCTGCTCGGCATCGCGCTCGCACCGTCGAAACCATGGCTCTTTAGCTTGGGACCCCTCATGGCACTTGGCCAAGGCGTCGCCTATCCGGTGTTTCTGAGCCTTTACTCGAAGACCTGCCTGGCCGCGCGCACCGGTGAATTGATGGGCGATAGCTATGCGATGCAGACTACGGGGCGCATCCTCGGGCCACTTCTCGGCGGACTGGCCATCGACTACATCGATTTGCGCGCACCGTTTTTGATTGGCAGCTTCCTCGTCGCTGCGTGCGCGCTCTGGATGCACCGCCATCTTGCGCATACTCTCGCAGCGGCAACTCCGTCCTAAGTAATCCAAGCAGAAAAGTACGCGTTACATAAAAAATCTCATCCGGGGCTGACGTGATGAGAAGCATTTTTTTAGACTTGCTGCCCGACGGTTCCCGAGCACGAATGCGCGTGTTTTGGTTGACCAAAAGAGCGTTTCCCGCAATTCTCGGCACCACATTTTTTCGACGCAGCAAGTGTTGAAGCTCGCTGCACGCACAAAGATCAAGAACAGACCGAAAACGAGGAGGTCGAAGATGGCCCAAGCGATTGAACGTGAAAGTATGGAAGTCGACATTCTCTATGTTGGCGCAGGACCTGCGACACTGGCCAGCGCGCTCCATTTGATGAATCAAATCGATGCCTACAACGCCAGCGCTACAAAGCGTGGTGTCGCCCCGATTGAAAAACCCAACGTTCTCGTCATCGAAAAAGCCGCCTCGATCGGCGATCACTCGCTTTCCGGCGGCGTCATGAATCCGCGCGCAATCCGCGAACTCGTGCCCGACTTCGAAGCCCAAGGTTTTCCGACGGAGTATGTGTGCAACGACGCTGCGCTGCGCGTCTTTCTTGAAAACACTTCGTTTCGCGCTCCCGTCACGCCGCCGCCGTTTCAAAAGAAGGGCTATCACGTTGTGTCGCTGAGCAATGTGGTGAAGTGGCTCGCGGCTCGTGCGGAAGCCGCCGGCATTGAAATTTATCCCGGCTTTGCAGGCGACCAACTTCTCGTCGAAGGCAATCGTGTCGCCGGTGTACGAATGGGCGACATGGGTGTCGACAAACACGGCAAAGCGAAAGCGAACTTCCAACCCGGCATGGACATCTTGGCGAAAGTGACCGTGCTCGGCGAGGGCGTGCGCGGCAGCCTCACCAAGCAATTGATTCAGCGCTTCGACTTGCAAGGCTTAAATCCGCCCACCTTTGAAACGGGCATTAAAGAAATTTGGCGCGTGAAACCCGAGAAACACAAACCGGGCCGCGTCATCCACGGTCTTGGTTTTCCAAACTACTTCGAAACCGTCGGTGGGATGTGGCTCTATGACATGAAGGACAATCTCGTTTCCTTCGGTTTCGTGACGGCGCTTGACTACGACAATCCGCGCATTGATCCGCACGAGATGGCACAGCGCTTCAAGCTGCATCCCTTCATGCGCGACCTTCTCGAGGGTGCAGAGCTTGTGCGCTACGGCGCCAAAACACTGCCGACCGGCGGACTGTATTCACAACCAAAGCTCTACACAAACGGCGCCATGATCGTCGGAGATGCAGCGAATTTCTGTAACGCCGAAAAACTTGCCGGCATTCATCTCGCAATCAAATCGGGCATGCTCGCTGCCGAAGCACTCGTGTCGGCCTTCGCCCAAGATGATTTCTCAACGCTGACACTTGGACGCTACACCGAATTGTATCGCCAGAGCTGGGCTTACGAAGAACACTGGAAGTCGCGCAACTTCCACGGCTCAATGGAACGCGGCCCCTTGTTCTTTGCGCTCAATCAACCGCTGCGCGACATCACGAACGGTCGCGGCTTGATTGATCCAATTCTCACTTCCTCGGGCGAGTCGCACATGAAGAAACTGGCGGAGCTTTCGGCGGAAAAGCGCAATCGCAAGAAGCTCGAATTCGACGGAAAACTCACCTTCAGCCGAGAGCATCTCGTGGGTTTCAGCGGCACGCAACACGAAGCCGACCAGCCGTCACACCTTGTGGTGGCCGACGTAGATTTGTGTCGAGATGTTTGCACCGAAGAGTATGGCAACCCGTGCGAAAATTTCTGTCCAGCGGCCGTTTACGAAATGATGCCCGACCCCGAGCATCCGGGAAAAAAGAACCTTTTCATCCATCACGAAAACTGCGTGCACTGCAAGACTTGCGATATCGCCGATCCGTATCAGATCATCACCTGGACACCACCAGAAGGCGGCGAAGGGCCG
>CAYRID010000003.1:48621-61696 GCA_964424225.1 uncultured Geobacter sp. | reverse complement strand
AATTTTGATCGTCCGCTTACGTCCTGCGTAGGAATCACCGGCCTTCGCAAGTTTACGATCAATTTCTTCGTCGAGCGTCAAGTGGCCCGTCATGTCGAGACTCTGATCCTTCAGCACGACCGTACCCCGAAGATTCGCTGTGTAGTTTGTATACACAAGTTTGAGATCATCGGTTTTCGCCAAACCATCGGCGATATGCAGTGTTCCCGAAGCATCTTGAAATTCTTCGTCGTAGTATTTCTCGAAATCCTTTCCCTTGGCTTTGCCAAGCAGCGCGGCCGTCTCGGCTACCGTCGAAAATCCAGAAAACACACCTTCGAGGATGGATACGCCTTTGATCTTGCCCGGACCTGCGTTGAACTTGATCTGCCCAAGCATTGCTTCCATCGGAGGACGTTTGCCGACCTCACCGCGAATATCACCTTGAAAATCCATGGGACCCGAAATCGGCGAGTCCGACGTCGAGAGTTCTCCAAAGAGCTTTTCCATCTCAAGCGCTTTGCCCGAAAGCGCTAAACGATACGCCGTTTTCTTGCCAAGCCCGGTAACACCGCCCGAGGCCTTAATCACTTGATCGGCAAGTACGATATCAAGAGGATCAAACTGGATGGCATCTCCCTTGGCATCAATATCACCACGAAGTGTAGCCTTGCCGGAGTGATTCAAGGCATACACCAAGTCGTCCAAGCGAAAGCGCCCCTGCAAATCGAGAGGCGCAGTCGCGACTTTCAGTGCATCCGAATCAATCGCACCGGACACGGGATGCGCAGCCAGCGCGGGAATCAATGCGTCCCAACCGCGCAGATCGAGATGAAAGGGTTTCAAGGCCACGCGAACACGCTGCGACTTGTGCACGTCGCCTTGCAACTTGAGCGTGTGTAGATTGAGGCTGTCGATCGCGAACGCAACCGTACCCGCTTCGCTTGGCACCAAACGACCTTCAAGTTTGGCGCTGGTGCCGCTCGGCTTGCGAAACGAATTGGCATAACTCACTTCAGCCTTTGTTGCATCGACGAAAACCGTACCTTCGCCTTTCGGCGGCATACCTTTCAGATCGGTGCGTACCGTCAACACACCTTTGAGTCCTACGTCATGAAATTGAAATGCACTTTTTTCAATAGAGAGATCAAGCTTGATTTGCTCGATTCCAGTTTTTTCACCCGCGATGATCAGCTTGCCGCGCGCGACTCCTGCAAGTTTTTGTCCGCGTTCGAGATAAGCCGAGAACGGCGCAAGATCTATCGCCGAGAGACCAATCTCTGCTTTGATCTCGCCGGACGAAACAACATGACCCTTTCCGGCGATTGATCCATCATTCAAAAACGCTTTGAGCGCAAAATCAACGAACCAATCTTCTCCCTTCATTCCAAGGCTTGCCTGCAAACCAAGATCACGAATCGTCCACAACACCGGTTTGGCCAAACTCCGATCGTCAAAAATAAGTGTCATGTTCTTGAATTGCAGATTGCGCACAGCAAGAGAGAGGCCCATGGGCGCGCTCGGCTTGGTTGTCTCCGACGGCTTTTCCACATCGCCCTTCGATTTTCCGGGCAGGCGCAATCCACCTTGGTCGCGTACGAGATGGATGGTCGCACCGTCGATCACAAGCGAATCCACGACGACGGAGCGCGAAAGCAAGGGCAACAAAGCAACACGCAAATCGATCTCGTTTGCCTTGAGCAAGGGCTCGGCCTTGGGCGTTTCTCCGGCGATGAGCACGCTCTTGACAATCAACTTGGGCGGCAACAGGCCAAACGACAGATCCTCAAATGCAACTTCACGACCCAGGGCATCGCGTGCCGCAGTCTTAATCTTCGTTTGCACCTCAGGGCTCGATGCCACGCGCGGAAGCACGATCGCCACCACGGTCAGAGCAATCAGCAAAACACCGACGAACGCCAAAAGCATGTAGCGCAGGATCTTCACGGCTTACTCCTTGAATTTTTGGATCAAACACTCACGCACTTGAGCAGGACTTGCCTTGCCTTGCGTTTGCTTCATCACTTGACCCATCAGGAAGTTCAAGACTTTTTCTTCTCCCGCACAGTAACGCTCTTTTGCGTCGGGATTTGCAGCAATCACTGCATCAATCACTGAGGCGAGCGCGCCACTGTCTGCGACAATCGCAAGCCCGCGCTCAGCAACCAGCGCATCCGGATCACCGCCACGCAGCGCAAGTTCAGGCAAAATTTCTTGTGCACTCTTCGCCGTGATCTTGCCTACGTCAACAAGCAGGATCAACTTTGCAAACGTCGTGGGCAAGAGCGCGAGGCGAGTAAGTTTCACTTCTTGTTCTTTCAAAAGCTTCAGCAAATCACGCAAAATCCAATTCGCGACCGACTTCGCTTTGCCATGCGTCTGTGCCGCAGACTCGAAAAAATCCGCGATCTCGCGCGATTCGCTAAGCAAACGTGCATCGTACTGTGAAAGACCATATTGCGTTTGGAAACGCTCTCGCTTCTGCGCCGGAAGTTCGGGCAATGTCGCACGGATTTGCGCAATGCGTGCAGAGTCTACGACGATCGGCAAAAGGTCCGGCTCAGGGAAGTAGCGATAATCGTGCGCATTTTCCTTTGTGCGCAGTACACGAGTTTGTTTCGCATGACGATCAAACGTCAAAGTTGCTTGCACAATCTCGCCGCCTTGCTCAAGGATTTTTCGCTGTCGCCGCACTTCGGCTTGAATCGCTTCTTCCACAAAGCGAAACGAATTGAGATTCTTGATCTCCGTGCGTGTTCCAAATTCAGCGCTACCCGCTTTTGCGCGCGAACGCAGCGAAACATTGGCATCGCAACGAAACTGACCCTTCTCCATGTCCGCATCCGATACATCGATGTAGCGAATGATGTCATGGAGCGCGCGCAAATATGCACCGGCCTCTTGAGCAGAGCGCAGATCCGGCTCAGAAACAATTTCAATCAAGGGTACACCAGATCGGTTCAAATCCATTTGCGAAACATCCACACCCACCGCGCCGTCTTCGTGAATCGACTTGCCTGCATCTTCTTCGAGATGAATTCGCGTGATGCCAATTTGTTTCGTCGCCCATGCACCATTTTCTTCGACGGAAATTTCGAGCATGCCGCGCGCATTGATCGGCTGATCGTACTGCGAAATTTGATAACCCTTCGGAAGGTCGGGATAGAAATAATTTTTGCGCGCCATGACCGAGCGCTCGCGAACCTCACAACCGAGCGCGAGCCCTGCTCGCACGGCGAGCTCCACGGCGCGTTCGTTCATCACAGGCAAAGCACCGGGCAACGCAAGACAGACCGGACACGTTCGCGTGTTGGGCGAATCGCCGTAGCGCACCGCACAGCCACAAAACATTTTTGACTCGGTTTTGAGATGCACATGCACTTCGAGTCCGATGACAATCTCGAAGTCGGCAACTGACGGCTTTGCGCGTGTCATCAAACGATCTCCGGCGGGCGACGCAAATGCCAATCTGTCTCACGCTGATACGCATTAGCGACACGAAAAAGAGTCGACTCGTCGAGCGGCTTTCCGAGCAACTGCAAGCCGATCGGCATTCCCTCTTGAAATCCGCAGGGCAACGACACGCCTGGAATACCTGCCAAATTGGCTGACACTGTGTAGATATCCGAGAGATACATCGTCATGGGATCCGCCGTTTTCGCACCGATGGCAAACGCCACCTCCGGCATCGTCGGCCCCGCGATCAAATCGCAGCTCTCGAACGCTTGCGCAAAATCACGACGCAAAAGCGTGCGCACTTGCTGCGCCTTGCGGTAGTACGCATCGTAGTAGCCGGCAGAAAGCACATAAGTGCCAAGAATGATGCGACGCTTTACTTCTGCGCCAAACCCTTCCGATCGCGTCGCCTGATACATCGTATCAAGATCGCACGCGTTGTCGCTGCGATGCCCATACCGCACACCATCAAAGCGCGCGAGATTGCTCGAAGCCTCGGCCGTTGCAATCACATAGTAAGTCGCAATCGCGTACTTCGTATGCGGCAGCGAAATCTCACACACCCGCGCACCCGCTTTTTCGAGCTGCGCCACGGCCTCGCGCACGCGCTCGAGCACCGTCGGATCAATGCCCGGTGCACAAAAAAATTCTTTCGGCAAGCCGATCGTCAGCCCCGAAATTTCACCGTGGAGTGCGACGTTATATTGTGTTACTGGCTCTGCCAGTGACGTTGCATCCTTTGGATCTTTTCCTGCAATGATGGACAACGCTGCAGCGCAATCGGCAACACTGTGCGCAAATGGACCAACCTGATCGAGCGACGAAGCAAAAGCAACGAGGCCAAAGCGAGATACACGCCCATAGGTCGGCTTGAGTCCGACGACTCCCGTGCAAGCCGCCGGTTGGCGAATTGAACCTCCCGTATCACTACCCAGTGCGAGCGGCACGATACCCGCTGCCACCGCCACCGCCGAGCCGCCCGAAGACCCTCCGGCGATTCGCGCGAGATCCCACGGATTGCGCGTTGGCCCAAAAGCTGAATTTTCCGTCGACGAACCCATCGCAAACTCATCGAGATTCGTGCGTCCGACGATGATTGCCCCCGCCGCTTCGAGTCGTTCGATCACCGTCGCCGAGTACGGCGAAACATAACCATCCAGAATTTTCGAGGCACAAGTCGTCGGCTCGCCGGCCTGCACCAGATTGTCTTTGATTGCAATCGGAATACCGTCAAGTGTCGATAACACTTCTTTGCGTATGCGCCGCGCATCGGCCGCCGCCGCTTGGGCCAGAGCCTTTTCTTCCCGCAGTCCAAGAAACGCATTGAGCGTGGGGTTCAGCGCATGAGCGCGCGCAAGGGAAGCTTTCACGATTTCTACGGAGGAGACTGCACCCGTATCCAGCGCGCGACGCAGTTCCGTGCAGGTTCCAAGCGGAGTCGGGCAAGACGCCATCGTTTAGCCTTCTTCCTCGATCACTTTCGGAACCAAGAACGCTGCTCCTTCGCAAGCGGGTGCATTGGCCAAAGCCAATGCGACTTCGAGGCTCGCCTTGATCTCGTCGGGTCGCAGTACGCTCGCCGTCGGCACGACTTGCGACGTTGGTTCGATCTCCCGCGTGTCGAGTTCAGCGAGCAAGCCAACGTAATCGAGCATTGCATCGAGATCACGACACACTCGTTCGACCTCGTTGGACGCAAGGGACAAGCGCGCGAGCGCAGCGATTTGCTTGATTTCTTCCGGCGTAATGCGTGCCATGCGCCGCAGCCTAGCACGCCCCTGCGCTTGCGTTGATAGGCAAGTGGGGATAGTCTGCTCCAAACCAATCAGGCCAAGAACGAAACCGCGCCGAGCCCAGGGCCCCCTCGAACCCGTCGGCACCTTCCTTGAGAGCCTCACGAAATCTGGAGAAAATTTGGCGGCAGAATTTGCAGATCTTGGTGATTTGCCCAAAGACGTTTGCGATGCGATTCACTCCCTTGGCTGGACGCGCCCGACACCCGTACAAGCGCAAGTGGTCGGCCCTTTGCTCGCGGGCAAGGATTTGATCGTTCAAGCCCAAACCGGCAGTGGCAAAACCGGCGCCTTCGGCATCCCGGTCGTGACACGCGTCGATCCCACACTGGCAGCACCACAAGCTTTGGTCTTGGTGCCGACGCGCGAACTCGCGAGCCAAGTTTGCAACGAACTTGCACAGCTTGGGAAAAATCGTGGCGTGCGCGCACTGCCGATCTACGGTGGCGTTGCGTACGGACCTCAAACCGAAGGCTTGGCGCGCGGCGACCAGATCGTCGTCGGTACACCAGGTCGTGTACAAGACCATCTGGAATCTGGCAAACTCAAGCTCGATCGCACGCGCATCGTCATTCTCGATGAAGCCGATGAAATGCTGTCGCAAGGTTTTTGGCCCGACATCCAAAAGATTCAGCGCTATTTGCCCGCCAAGCGTCAAGCTTGCCTTTTTTCGGCGACGATGGCCGAACGCGTACGCTCGTTAGCGCGTGCGTTCTTGCAAAATCCTGAAAACATCAGCCTTTCCCAAGCCGATCTCTCGCCACAACAAATCGAACATCAATTCATCCAGTGCCGACAAAACGAAAAAATCGCAACACTGGCAAAACTCTTTCTACTCGATCAACCCGAGAGCGCGATCATTTTTTGCAACACGAAATCAGACGTACACTTTGTTGCGACACGCCTAAAACAATTGGGCTTTAACGCTTCCGAAATTTCCGGCGATCTCTCGCAAGCAGCACGCGAGAAAGCGCTGCACAAGCTGCGCTCTGGAAAATTGCAATTTCTCGTTGCAACCGACGTCGCCGCGCGCGGCATCGATATCAGCGGGCTGCCCATGGTCGTCAGCTACGCGACCCCCGATTCGCCCGAAGTCTATGTGCACCGCACGGGACGCACGGGACGCGCGGGAAACAAAGGTGTTGCGGTCTCGCTGATCTCCGGACTCGACATCGGAAACTTCCGCTACATGCAAAACGTCAATGGCATCAAAGTGGGCGAACGCAAGCTGCCCAAAGAATTACCTACAGATCTTTTGACTCGAAAAAGTGTCGAAGTCGAAGGAGATTGCCTGCAAGACGATAAAGAAGAAAGCGCCGCACCGACTACAACACCGCGAGAAGCGCGGCACCGAGCGCGTCGCCAACGCGGCGGCACGCGTCCGACAACAAATGCTTCCGCACTCGTCGATCCAAACGCAGCAACGAAACCAGCGCGTTCCCGCCGTAACCGGCGCCGGAAGAGTCGACGCCCTGCGCGCGAAGAACCCGCAAACCCCGTTTCGTGACGGATCAGCCTTTTCGCGATCAACACTTTAAAATGTAACTTGGCAAAACGCTTCGAGGCGCGCCGTACAAGGCGTTTGCTCCATCCAGCTCAAACTTCGTGCGCACGGATCGACACTCACCGTCGCTGAAGTCTCGAACCACGCACCATGTCGACACAACGACCCATGCGCATCCTCTCGTCCGTCGATAGAGTGTTCCTGCAGCAACGAAAAAAGTGATTCGCGTGTCAACTCTTTTTGGTGTCGGATACGCTCTTGTACGGCGAGCGAGCGAGCGCTTTGCGGCATGGCCAGCAAAATTCCGTCGAAAGGCAACATCAGTTCTCGTTCTTTGCCGCGAATCGAAATGCCCAGCATGTCCCCAGCGCTGTCGGCGAAAAGCAAATCGGCCCAACCGCCAGCCGGACGCGTCATGCACCAATCAACCGCCTTTGCGGCCGTATCGAAGCGCAGCAAACAGTCTTGCCCAAGCAAGCTGGCCGGTGCCGCGATCGGCTCGAGAGAGACGTGCGTCGCAGACGGCGACGAAACCATCATGGCCAAACCGCATTCATTGACACCCGCAAGCGAAAAGACATGTTCCGGAAAAATCAATTCGATCGACGCATAACCATTGTCTGGAACGGTGCGACGCATCACGGGGCTACGACGGACACGAGCTCCCGTTTCAATGGTCTTCCACAAAAGCGGTTTTGGTGCAGCACTTGGATCCGAGTGCAATCTTGCCCTTTCCATCACACCAAAGTGTAGACCACACGTTGCGGGAGCAACTCCTTGTGCGGTGCTGCCAAACTCAGCAGCCAACACCGCAAGCAAGTCGGTCACTGGCACCGCGCCTCCGCGCGCAAGACCTTCGAGACGCTCGGCGTGGTGCGGAAAAAAGCGCAATAAGTCGCGCGCAACGGCTCGTTCTCTTGATTGCGCACCGAGAATTTTTTTCCAAAGCGGCCACCGAGCGCGCTCTGCCTGTCGATGCGCTGCGATGTTCTTTTGAATTTCTGCGCGCAACGCCAGACCCTGCATCGCTCCCAGATCGCGTGGGGCACCTTTCGTTTCCAAAATCAAACTCATCGCGAGTCACCCTGTCCATCGGTAAGAAAATTATTCATCTCTGTCACAGAAATATTTTCATTCAAAGAACCCGAACGATAGCCGCGCGGATCCACCACAACTTCGCAAAAGCCCAGCGACATGATTTCCGCAATGATCGTTTGTGTAACTTGTGGATCGAGTGCCCGCGCAAGCTCATCCATCGCCACTTCAACACGCGCTAACTCACCGTGGTGGCGCAACCGAAACTCGTGAAATCCGAGATTTCGCAAACGCCGCTCTCCTTCTTCAACTTGCTCAAGACGCATTTTTGTGACGGACATGCCGTACGGCAAGCGCGAAGCCAGGCACGGCGAGGCCGGCCAATCCGCCGTCGCAAGACCCGCGCGCCGGGAAAGCCAACGGATCTCTGCCTTCGAGAGATTGGCCTCAAGCAGCGGCGAAAGCACAGCACGCTCGCGTGCAGCACGATGGCCTGGACGAAAGTCACGCGTATCGTCTGCATTGAGGCCGTAAGCAATCGCCGAAAAATTGCGCTCTACACAAATTTGTTCCATCACCCGAAATAACTCGGATTTGCAGTAATAGCAACGATCGGGCGCATTGCGTAGATAAGCCTCGTTTTGCATCTCGAACGTATTCACGATGAGCTGCGCAAAACCGCACTCGCGAGCAACGCGCTCGGCCATTTCGCGTTGCACTTGTGGATAGGACGGCGAAAGCGCCGTTACTGCCAGCGCGTCGACGCCCAGCACGCGATACGCGCGAAACGCGAGGTATGCCGAATCGACTCCTCCCGAATAAGCCACGAGCAAGCGACCTGCGCTTTGCAAGATCGACGTCAAGGCTTGTTCTTTTTGAAGCGAGTTTCGGGCAAAATCGGATTGCGCTACGACGGGAAGTTCGGACATCGAAGCGAGGGTACGAGCTACTCGCAGACGGGTCAAGCAAACGGCCAGCGAGCCGCTCACCAAGCGGTTATGCTGGAACAAAATCGAGGAAAAGACGATGAGCAAAATACGCGTAGGCCTACTCTATGGCGGCCGTTCGGTGGAACACGAAGTGTCGATCGTTTCAGCGACTTCGATCCGCAAAGCGCTTGATCCCAAACGTTTCGAAATTCTTCCCATCGGCGTCGATCACGATGGACGTTTTCATTTGGGCAATTCGACGGCGTCCCTGCAAGAGGGATTGAAAGGCCCTGAAGTATGGATCCATCCCGCACCCAGTGCGCCAACGCTCTTTTGCCCCTCCGACGGGCGCCAGTTTGATCTCGATGTCTTTTTTCCAATCATCCACGGCACGGGTGGCGAAGACGGCATTTTGCAAGGATTGCTCGAACTTTCCGGAATACCTTACGTTGGCTCAGGCGTTGCGTCCTCCGCCATTCAAATGGACAAAGACTTCACCAAACGCCTACTCGAAAAAGGCGGCATTCCCGTTGTGCCTTGGATCACTGTGACCCGACACGAGATCGTGTCACACCAAATACAGTCGATGAATCTCGACGCCCGCGTCGAGCAAGAACTCGGACTACCGGTTTTTGTCAAACCCGCTTCGCTTGGCTCATCCGTGGGAATTTCCAAAGTGAAGTCGTGTGCCGAACTCCACGCTGCGTTGCAACTCGCCGCCAAGTTCGACACCAAAATTTTGATTGAACGTGGCATCGACGCACGCGAGATCGAAGTCGCCGTGCTTGGCAACGATGCGCCGCAAGCCTCGATTCCCGGCGAAATTCGACCCAAGAGCGAGTTCTACGATTACGCTGCCAAGTACCAAGACGACACGACCGAACTTCTCGTGCCCGCGCCGCTCACCCCATCCAAAATCGATAACGTGCAGCAACTCGCCTTACACGCTTTCAAGTTGCTTGATGCAAGTGGCTTTGCACGAGTCGACTTCTTCCTCGATCGCAAAACGGGGCAATTCTTTTTAAATGAGATCAACAGCCTTCCGGGATTTACACCCGTATCGATGTTTCCGCGGCTTTGGGAAGCAAGTGGCCTCGCCTATCCAGCTCTACTCGAAAAGTTGATCGCTCTTGCATTCGACAAAAATGTGGAACGCAAAAATCTTGCTCGAAACTATTTCGTGTAGAAATCAAGCACGTCGGATTCGATTTCATCCTCGGAAGATTCCGACGACTCCGGATTGTGTAGGAATTCTGGCAAGCTCGGATTTTCACAGCCACGATTATCTTTGCCGTCGGGGCCTTTCATTTTCGCGCGTTCGTTATCATCAAGCACATAGCCCAAGGCGAGCAATTGCCCACGCATCAATTCGTCGACTTGATGCTTTGTCGACGGAAATCCGGTATTGGGCAGGGCAAAAAAACTAACCAAACGCTCCGTCAAACTTTGGCGAACTCGCGGTGCACGTCGAGCGAGATTGTGAGTTTCACCGCGATCTTTGTCGATGTCGTACAATTCCGTACGCTCGTGGAAGCACATCGGCACAATCAAGCGGTGTGCATCCTGCGTCGTCGCAAGCAATGGATCAGAATGCGCGCGGTCGCTACCCCAAGTGCGATCAAGATACGCAAACGACGCACGATCGACGAACTCCGGTGGAGCCGGCTCACCGCGTGCGGTCGCATAAATCAACGGTAAGAGCGACTTGCCTTGTGCGCCCGGAATCGACGGCAATCCGAGTAGGTCGAGAATCGTCGGCCAAATATCGACGTTCTGCACCCACTCATCGATCACGAGGCCTTTGGCAAGACGAAACGGAAGCGCAATCACGAACGGTGTCTCGGTGACCTCTCGATAAAGATTTCGTGCATGCCCTTCCGTACCGTGCTCCATAAACGCTTCACCGTGATCCGCTGCAAACACAACAATCGTATTCTTCGACAAACCGAGCTTGTCGAGTTCATACATCACCGCGCCAAAGTTCTTATCCACCCACGAAATCGAATTATCGTAATAGTCCGAAAATGTGACTCCAAAATTTGAAGTGTCATCAAACACATATTGGTGTACATCCATATAGTGGATATACAAGAAAAATGGTTGATCTTTTGAAACACTATCGAGAAAAGCAATTGCCGAATCGGTGATGGATTTATCCGTCCCAGAGAGCTTGTACGACGAAGCCGTACGGCTTTCGAGCTGCTCCGGCGTCCAAGATGGAATCGGGTTTTGATATTGATCGAAGCCTTGTGAAAATCCGAAATTCGGAGCCACCCAACCGTTACGATACAAGCCGACCGTGCGATAACCCGCATCTTTAAAAATTTCCGCCGGTAGCTTCAATTCCTCCGGCAAACCGTCGGCAAACCGTGTGACACCATTAAGATGCGGGTAAGTCGCCGTCCAGATCGAAGCCATCGACGCTTTCGTCCAGCTCGACTGCGCGAGATTGTGTCGAAATAAAATACCGACACTCGCTGTATCCGTGAGATAGCGACTCGTGAGACGCTCATAGCCATAAGCACTCAAGCGATCCGCGCGCAGTGTATCGACCAGCACGAAGACCACATTCACTTTGCGCGCACGCAACGAAGCCAAATCGTCGATCGTGCCATGAGGTCGCGCAGGAAAATGAATTTGCACGACTTGACTCAGCACTGCACCAATCAACAACAGTGCTGCTAGGAAATAGTAAGTTCTCGGCGATCGTAAAATCCGTTTCAACATTTGTAGGAATAACCTCGCTTTGCTTGTAAGCCGAAAGACCGCGCCGGCCGATTGAGCTTCTTGCGGCGAGCAAACCCTAACACAAAGCACAACACGAAAATCCGTCCGTCTCGTGCACTGCGGCAAATTCGATTTTGACGCGGCGCGGCGAAAGCTCCTCGCAAACTGCCCCTTACCCCGCCAAGAGGCCGCCTCTATACTACCGGCCTCTCGCGCTCTTGGAGGTTGCAAGCTCGTATGTTTTGCTCACGCAACGTTTGCTCAGTTGCATCAACACCAGCACTTCGTTTTTTCTTTCAAATCGTTGTCGCGCTTCGCCGTCGAGCACTTGAGTTTTCGTCGCACGTTGCCGCATTGCGTCCCTCCGCAAAGCTGTGTGCAAACACATGCCTCACCCCAACCCTAACCCTAACTCTGATCTTTCTTGCCGCCTGCGGCCACGATGTCTCCTCCCGACTCCAAACAGTGTCATCTCTGCAAGGCGAAGGAAAATTCCAGGAATCCATCGAACCCTTGCGTGAAATTTTAAAATCCGTGCCGGAACATCCCGAAGCCAACTACTTGCTTGGCCTTGCACTCATTCAAACCCGCCAACCGGGCCTCGCGGTTTGGCCGCTCGAAAAAGCTTTAACCGATCCGGAACATACCGTTGCTGTAGGTATAACACTTTCAAGCGTATACCTTGAAACGCAGAATTTCAACGAGGCCTTGCGTGTCGTTGATTTGGTACTCGAAAAAGATCCCAAAAATGCGACGGCGCTTTTCACGCGCGCGCGCACCAACCTGGTAGCAACGAGTTACGCAGAAGCTTTGGCCGATGCCGAGCGCATCCTCGCAATCACGCCCGATCACTACGCTGCGCTCCTCATCAAGGGAGAAGCCCTCTTCTATCTCAAACGCCTTGCCGACGCCGAAGCCACTTTTCAACGCGTACGCAACCTCAGCAAAGCTTATTCCGAGCCCGGCCCGGCGTTAGGCTGGATCGAACTCGCCAAGTTCTATGAAATCAGCGATAACCAGCCCGCCCTTGAGCGGGAACTTGAGGCCATGCTCAAAGCCTATCCGACAGATCTTGCCATACTCAATTTTGCGTCAAAACATTTCGATGCAACCAATCGATCAGAAGAAATCAACCGACTCTGGAAAACGGCAATACAGGCCAAGCCCAATCAAACTGCATTAAGCCTCACTTTTGCAAAACGACTTCGCGAACAAAACAATTTCGATGAGGCGCAAGCCATCTACGCCGAGACGGCAACAAAAAACAACACAGCCGAAACTTGGCTTCGCCTCGCAGAGTTCTACAAGATGCGCGGCAACGGAACCCTTGCTCTACAAGCTATGAACCACGGTGTCGAACTGACACCGACCAAATCACCCGAACTCCTTTTTGAACAAGCCGATATCTATATCGATGCACGCGATTTCAAAGGCGCTCGCGCACTCATCGGAAAAATCGATTCCTCTTTGTACCGCAGTCTCCTCGAAGGACGCATTCTCCTCCTCGAAGGCAATCCCAAAGCAGCTCTCGAAAAATTTGACGTCGGTGTACGCGAATGGCCCAACAATGCCTCAGCGCGCTTTCTCGCCGGCAAAGCCGCCTTCGACCTCGGTCTTTATGAACGTGCGGCCTCTGAGCTTCGCGAGTCATA
>CAYRID010000003.1:0-48611 GCA_964424225.1 uncultured Geobacter sp. | reverse complement strand
GATGCGGCGGCTGTTCTAGCTGAATTAAATTTC
This sequence comes from uncultured Geobacter sp., assembly GCA_964424225.1. Classification (GTDB taxonomy): domain Bacteria; phylum Myxococcota_A; class UBA9160; order UBA9160; family JADFDR01; genus JADFDR01. Next base: position 48,578 of record CAYRID010000003.1, on the reverse strand, counting down.
GCGCAAGGCAACTACGGCGCTGCCATCGAGTTCGCTGGCTACCATTTGAAAAATCGCGATCTTCAACACCTGCGCCCCAAGGATCAAGACGCCATTTGGATCCTCGTGCGTTCCCTCGCAGCGCTGGGCAGCTTTGAACAAGCTGAGAAAGTCGTGCGGACGCACGAAGCGCAATTCACGGATCCCGTTCGCACTACACTCGAAAAGGTTTCGCTGGCTCAACGCAAAGCAAAAACGACGGGCGAAGTACCATCCAAAGCCGCAATTCGTATCCTCGAAAGTGTCCAATCTGAACTCCTTGCTCCCGAAGAAGAACCTTTACTCGCTGCCTACATCGACAATCTTTTACTCACCGGACAAAACGACCTAGCACTTGAACGTGTCAACCGCGCCATTACGGCGCGAGCGGAATCAGGCACGCTGTATGATTTAAAAGGGCGCGTACTTGGCAATCTCAATCAACTTGATGCAGCGCAAGCCGCCTTTGAAAAAGCAATCGCACTGGATCCAAAGGCAGCACGTCCGCTTGAGGGGCTCGCCACACTCGCCATCAAAAACAATCAATATGATCGCGCACTCGAATTCTTTAAAAAAGCAAGTGAACGCGATCCTCAACGCGCCGATTATCTCTATCGCCAAGCACAGCTCTACATACTCAAAAACGAACACAAAAAAGCGATTACACTTTTGCGTGAAGTCGTACGACGCGATATCGCACACGCTTCAGCGCGCAACGATCTCGCTTGGCTCTTAGCTGACTCGGGACAAGAACTCGACTCTGCGGTCGCGCTGGCCAAAGAAGCGGCAAAGATTGAAGCGACCCCAGAAATCCTTGACACGCTCGGATGGGCATTCTTTAAATCGGGAGATCACGCCAACGCGGAGAAGGCTTATCGCAATGCTCTAAAACTCGCACCGCAAATGGCCTCTACACATTATCGGCTCGGCCTCACGCTGATGGAACTTGGCCGCAAAGAACTGGCTCTAGTGGAATTTCGCACTGCACTTGCGGGAGAAAATTTTCCTGAAGCCCCTCAAGCCAAAGCTCTAATCGCCACTCTCGAAAAAGAAAAACTCTAGGAGATTGTATGTTGCGTTTTGGTTCACGCCTAATTTTGGCGATCGGAATACTTCTTGGTGTCACGCTAACTTCTGGATGCCGATCGAATGAGCAACGCTTTGCAGCCCACTTGCAACGCGCAGAGAAATACACGCAAGAACAAAAACACGCCGAAGCGTATATCGAACTCAAAAATGCACTCAAACTCAACCCCAATGATTCGAAAGTCAATCAAGAGCTTGCGAAGTGTTTGCAATCGCTGGGTCAAACTGCCGACGCGATCTTCTACTATCAAGAAGCACGTCGCTTGGATCCCAAAAATGAAGAAGCTGCCCTTGCGCTCGCTGGGCTCTTGCTCGGCTCCGATCTTGAACAAGCCGAAAAAATCGTTGACGAAATCATCGCCGCCAATCCCAAGAATTCTCGTGCTTATGTGCGCAAATCTGAAATTGCACTCGTTCACTCCAACTGGTCCGGCGCGCTGCAGTGGGCCAACAAAGCGCTCGCAATCGCGCCCCTTGATGCCTTAAATCACCTCCACTTGGGCCGCGTGCATCGTGCGCAAATTCGCAAAGCAAAACATACACAAGAATCGGTCGATCCCGCACTCTACGCGGCGGCGGAGGCAGAGTTCCAGCGCGCTCTCGAAATTGATCCCACTTTGTCAAACGCCACACTCGAGCTTGCGCGCATTTATGCAAGCTGGCCAGGCCATGAAAAAGCGGCCGAGGAAGCGTTTCGCAACGCTTTCATGACGTCACTCGAAAAGAAAGACACGGCGCTTCAAACCATCAGCCTTGAAGCGCTCACTTATGCAATACGCACGCGCAACGAAAACTTCGAACTTTGGGTGCTCGAAAAAACAGTCGGTGCTATGCCCGAGAATCTCACCGCATGGATGCAGTACGCGAATTTCGAAACACAGCACGGACGTTCTGGCGAGCAAGTACTGCAACGCTTGCTCGATCGACAGCCCGAAAATATCGCTGCACATGTGCTCTATGCGAAATACTTGCAAGATAAAAACAAATGGGACAAAGCAATTCAGCACCTCAACGAGACGGCGCAGTCGGTCAAAAATCCAGAACCTGCTCTCAGTGCACTCATCGATCTATACATCCGCCGCGAAAGAATTGAAGATGCGCGTGCCGTCCTTACAACAATGCTCAAGAAGTATCCGTCACACGCGCAAACACAACTCGCCCATGCGCAAGTTCTTTTTGCGGAGCACAAAGACCGAGAAGCGCGTGATCTATTGAAAGAAACAACCGTTGCCCTCGACGACGCTGCTGCATGGCGCTTGCTTGCGCTCGCCGAGCATAACTTGTCCAACTTTCCCGAAGCGCTCAAGGCAATCAATAAAGCCATCGAACGCGCGAAGCCACCGACGGCAGCGGAGTTGCGCCTCAAAGCACAAATTCTACATGCCTCGCAAGATTGGTCCGGCACGCTCAACGCCTTACGCGATCTTGCAGAAGTACAACACAGCCTCGAACCAGCAGATCGATTACGACTCGCGCAAGCGCTCTTCGGCATGAACAAAATCGAGAGTGGGAAAAAAATTCTCGAATCGCTGTTCAAAGAAGAAAAAATACTCGTGGGCGCCGTACTCGAATATGCCGAACGCTTTGGCAAGGACGACCCTAAGACAGTGCGTGGATTGATCGAAAAAGCGTTGGTGCAATCTCCCTCGAATCCGCGCTTACTTTACCACCTAACGCAACTCGATCTCACTGCAGGCAACAAAAACGCCGCCATTGAGCGATTACGTCATGCAGTGTCAACTCAAAAAAATGTCGACGCCTCTACGTACATCTTGCTCGGTCGCCTGCTCGCCACTGAAAAAGAATTTGGTGAAGCACGTACTTATGCAGTAAAGGCCTTTTTGCAGGATCCCAATGCGGCGGGATCTGCAAAATTTTTATTGGATATTCACTACTACCTGAAAGAGCCTGACAAAGCGATTGCTCTCTTCGAAGAAGCTGAGAAAGCAAATCGACTTTCGTTACCCAACCAACATCTTTTGACACAAATATGGGTTGGAAACCAAAAAGTCGAACAAGCTGAGGCCCTGCTCGAAAAAATTCTCAAAGAAAATCCAGACTACGCGCCAGCAAAAAACGATCTTGCCTATCTCTTGGCCGAGCGAAATGAAGATCTCGAACGTGCACTCAAGCTCGCCGAGAGCGCCCGCCAACAGCTCGCGAACAACCCCGACTCGGCTGACACGCTCGGACTCGTTTACCTACGCAAAAAATTGTATCCTGCGGCAGTGCAACAATTCCGCACTGCCATCGAACTCGCAAAAGGCAAAACCGATAATCCCATCTATTATTTTCATCTTGGGCAAGCCTTGCGTGAAAATGGCGACAACTTGGGTGCCATTCAATCCTTCGAAAAAGCGCTAAGCCTTAGCAAAAACTTTCCCGGCGCCGATACGGCACAACGCGAACTCAAAGCCGCCAAAGCAGAAACAGAGGGTGCGGGCTGAGCGCGCTCAAAAGTATTCGACACAATTAGGCGTAATTAGGATTCGTGTTTGAAAAATCCGAAGAAGGTCTTCAACACCACCGACTCTTTGCCTGCAAGCGTTTCAAGTTCACCGGCATCGAGCCACACGCCTCCGCACTCTTTGCAAACATCGACTTCGACGCTCTCGTGAAGCTTCGTCGCGAGATCTGCGCCGCATTTGGGACATTTCATATAATGCAACTTTCGCAGTGCTTCACGTTCTTCCTTCGTGCGCGCAATGTCTTCCTTCTGTTTTCGGTGTAACTCTTCCCGGGCAAAGTACTCATCTTCATTTGTCGCCATTACATATCTCCAGTCTTTATCTTTTATCTATTCGTCGGGTTTTCGTTGCGTCGCGATAAACGTCTTCTCTGCTGAATCAACCAAGCAACTCTAGGTTCGCGAACTTTAGCAAGACTACCTTGACCCCGCCTCGATCAAAACGAATCTGAAGTTTGCAATTCGCACCTTGTCCTTGCACCGACGTGACTTTTCCGTCGCCAAAGATCGGATGTCGCACGCGGAGGCCAGCTCGAATTTCGGATCCCAATGATTCTCCGCATTGGCTATAGGAATAATCAATGCGCGCTTCTTTGTTGCCACGCGATGCGGTCTGCACGGCCGAAGTCCGCGCCTCACTGCGCGTTTGCGCGGACGGAAAAGCCTTATTCGCGGAAGAACGCGTCGTGCGCAATTCAACAAGCCCATGTGGGATCTCGCGCAAAAATCGCGACGGAACTGCGAAGTTTTTTGAACCATAACGGTTGCGCTCAACGGCATAGCTCAGCGTCAGCGCTTCCATAGCACGCGTCATTCCGACGTAACAAAGCCTTCGCTCTTCCTCGATTTCGGACTCATCCTTCGATGATGCAACGTGCGGGAAGATGCCTTCTTCGAGACCCACCAAAAACACGACTGGATACTCAAGGCCCTTCGCCGAGTGCACAGTCATGAGCGCCACTCGATCGTCGCGCTCGTCGTACTGATCCAAATCGGAAACAAGCGAAACCTGATCGAGAAAGAGTTCAATCTTCGAACGCGTCGCGTCTTCCATGCCCGCGTTCTGTGCACTGAAATCTTCCGCACCGACGAGAAGCTCGCGTAAATTTTCAAGCCGCGCTTCGGCCTCAGGCGTCGCTTCTTTTTCAAGCTTGCGTCGGTATCCAGAACGTTCGAGCACCAAGGCCATTGCTTCAGCAGGCTCTTTGCCCACCACTTCGCGGCCAAGCTCGCGCATCAAGTGCACAAACTCGCGCAGCTTCAAAGCCGCTCGCCCTTCGCCTTGTGCCACGACACTGAGCGCATCGAAAAGCGAAATACCGCGTTCGTTGGCAATTCTCTCTACTCCATCGAGCGTCGTCTTGCCGATACCTCGCGGTGGATTATTCACAATTCGGTGTAGAGCGGCCACGTCGGCCGAATTGATTGCAAGCCGCAAATACGCAAGCACATCTTTGATTTCCGCACGATCATAGAAACGCATACCACCAACGATTTGATACGGTACGTCGTACTTTAAAAGCTCATCTTCAAACGGCCGCGACTGCGCATTGGTGCGATAGAAAATTGCAAAGTTGCGATACGCACGCCCGTGTTCACGCGCTTGCAAAAGAATTTCGCGAATCACAGTTTGTGCTTCATCGCGTTCGTCACTCGCTTCGTAGAGTTGAATCTTCTGACCTTCTTTGCGTTCGGTCCAAAGCGATTTTTCTTGACGACGGCGGTTGTGCGAAACCACGGCGCTTGCACCATCGAGAATCGGTTGTGTCGAGCGGTAATTGCGTTCGAGCTTGATGACCTGCGCATCGGGATAATCGCGCTCGAAATCCAGAATATTTTGAATGTCCGCGCCGCGCCAAGCATAGATCGACTGATCCGGATCTCCGACGACACAGAGATTTTGATGCGCGAAAGCGAGCAGCTTCACAAGCGCATACTGTACACGATTCGTGTCTTGATACTCGTCGATCAAAACGTATTGCCAACGCGCTTGATAATGCGCAAGCACTTGTGGAAATTGCTGAAACAACAAAAGCGTTTGCAAGAGAAGATCATTGAAATCGAGTGCATTGGCATCCGCAAGCAAGCGTTGATACGTCGCGTACACTTCCGCAGCAATTTGCGAATCGAGATCATGTGCCCCTTGCATCGCTTGAGCGGGCAACACAGCAGAATTTTTCCATTGATCGATGCGCCAAAGGATTCGCTTTGGCTCATACACCTTGGGATCGAGTTCATGTTTCGCGAGAGCCTGTTTGATCAAACTCAAGCTGTCGTTATGGTCGTAGATCGCAAAACTTCGCAAAAGACCAAGGTGTCCAATGTCTTTGCGCAAGATACGCACGCACGTCGAGTGGAATGTCGATACCCAGAGAGCTTCCGCTTCGGGACCAAGAAGCTTTTGCACACGCTCGCGCATTTCGCCGGCGGCTTTGTTCGTAAATGTGACGGCGAGAATTGACTGCGGTGCAACACCACAAACACCGACGAGATAGGCGATGCGCTGCACCAAAACACGCGTCTTGCCACTGCCCGCACCGGCCAAGATCAACACCGGCCCTTCCGTCGCTTTCACGGCAGCGAGTTGTTCGGCATTCAAACCCGCAACAATTTCTTGGTCGAACAAAACGAGATTCTCCTCGGCAGAGATGCGTGCAACAAAAATGCGATTGAATGGGCCGAGCTTACTCGACGGTCACGCTCTTTGCGAGATTTCTTGGTTGATCGACATCCGTACCTTTCAGTGTCGCCACATGATACGCGAGAAGTTGCAACGGAATCGTCGCTAGAATCGCCGTGAGATAAGGACCGAGATCGGGAATATAAATCACATCGCTCACTTTCTCGACAATGCTTTCATCGCCTTGCGTTGCAATGGCAATCACCTTGCCCTCCCGCGAAACCACTTCTTCGAGATTCGAAATCACTTTGTCATACACCGGCCCGTGCTCAGCGATCACGACCACCGGCATTTTTTCGTCGATCAGTGCGATGGGGCCGTGCTTCATCTCGCCCGCGGCATAACCTTCCGCATGGATGTATGAAATTTCTTTGAGCTTGAGCGCGCCTTCGAGAGCAATCGGATACATCACACCGCGCCCAAGAAAGAGGAAGTCTTGTGCATGACAATACTTTTGCGCAATCTCACGCACTTTGGTGTCAACTTGCAATGTTGCTTCGATCAAGCGCGGCAAAGCGAGAAGTTCGTGCAGTGCCTTCGTAATCAACGCAGCATCCAGCGCACCTTTTGTTCGCGCAAGCTTGAGTGCAATCAAGTACAACGTCACGACTTGCGTCGTAAACGCCTTGGTCGAGGCAACGCCAATTTCAGGACCCGCCTGCGTGTAGATCACATCGTCACTTTCGCGCGCAATCGTTGCTTCACGCACATTGCACACGGCAAGCACGCGCGCGCCATGGCGCTTGCCTTCACGCAGCGCCGCAAGCGTATCCGCCGTTTCGCCCGATTGGGAAACCGGAATCACAAGGCAAGTTTCGTCAAGAATCGGCCGTCGGTAGCGAAACTCACTTGCGAGATCGACTTCGACCGGCACGCGCGCGAGTTGCTCGATCATGTATTTTCCGACGAGGCATGCGTGCCAAGCCGTACCGCATGCCACGAGATAAATCCGGCGGCATCGATCGAGTTCCTCTTTCGTGAATACGATTCCATCGAGATCCACGTCCCCTTGCTCTTCGAGCGCGCGCGTTCCGATCGTGTCCGTGATCGCGCGCGGTTGCTCGAAAATTTCCTTTTGCATGAAGCGGTCGTAACCGCCTTTTTCTGCCGCCACCGGATCCCATTGAATTTGCTTTGGCAAACGTTCGACGGCGTTTCCGTCGATGTCCGTAATCTTCACGCCGCCTTGCGACAAATCGGCAAAATCGCCGTCTTCCAGAAAAATCATCTTTCGGGTGTAGGGCAAGATCGCCGGAATATCGCTCGCCAGAAATACTTCCTGCTCGCCAATTCCAAGAATGATCGGACTGCCACCGTTCTTGGCGACCACGATTCGCTCGGAATCCGATTCACTCATCACCGCGAGCGCATACGAGCCTTCCAGTTTGCGACACGCTCGCCGCACAGCACTCGAAAAACTTTCGCTCTCCGACAATGCTTCATCAATTAAGTGTGCAACAATTTCAGTGTCCGTTTCTGACACAATTTTACGTCCACATTTCTGCATTTGTTCACGCAACACACGATAATTTTCGATAATTCCGTTGTGCACGAGCACGATTTTGCCAGCGCGATGCGGATGGGCATTGACTTCCGACGGCTTACCGTGCGTTGCCCAACGCGTATGCCCAATGCCGACGCAACCCGAAAGCGTTTTTCCATGGAGTCCGTTTTTGAGTCCGATGAGTTTGCCTTGTGCTCGATGCGTCGCGATCGAATTGCCGTCGAAAACTGCGATGCCGGCAGAATCATAGCCGCGATACTCGAGACGACTCAGCCCATCGAGCAAACGCTGCGTGGCTTGTTCTTTACCGATATAACCGACGATTCCACACATTTTTGTGTCCTCACTCTTTTCGTTTGCGATTTCGCTTCGACCAACCTGCGAGATGGCGTTGCTCGGCGCGCGCAATCGCTAGCGCGTCGTCGGGCACATCTTCGACAATCGTGGCGCCGGCGGCCACGCTTGCGCCTTTGCCGATTTTGACGGGTGCAATCAGATTTGCATTGCAACCGACGACAGCATCCTCCTCGACGATCGTCTTGTTTTTCTCAACCCAGTTGTAATTGACCGTGATCGCACCGCATCCAAATGCCGCACGCTCACCCACCTCTGCATCGCCGATATAGGAGAGATGGTCCGCCTTGGCGCCGCGCCCGAGATGACTATTTTTTACTTCTACAAAATTTCCAATACGCACTTCGTCGTCGAGTCGCGTCCCGGGGCGAAGATGCGCCATCGGACCAATCACAACCCGGTCACCGATCGAGCTGTCTTCAATGTACGACGACGCTTTTAAATGCACACCTTCACCAACTCGCGATGCGCCCGTCAGAACACAACCTGGCTCAATCAAAGTGTCGCGACCTACACAAACATCGGTATCAATGTAGGTTGTCGCTGGATCCACGATCGTCACACCGGAAAGCATCAACTCTTCGAGTTTGCGCGCGCGCAATGCTGCCGCCGCTTGCGCAAGCTCGACACGCTGATTCACACCCAGTGCCTGCTGCGCATCGCCAAGACAGACCGCCTCGACACCGCATTGCATAGCAATTGCGTGCTTTACGATATCCGTAAGATACAACTCACCTTGTTTATTCGAGTCGTCGAGTTGATCGAGCGCTTTCCACAAAAGCGCCGCTTCGACCAGATACACGCCTGTATTTCCCTCTTGAATCGCTAACTCTTCGGGCGTCGCATCCGTCACTTCAACGATGCGCATTACACGGCTCTGGGTATCGCGCACAATGCGACCCGGAAGCGGCACGGGCGCCGTCAGCAAAACCAAGTGGGCCTGCGTCGCACGTTTGCGCAATACCATTTGCTCAAGCGTTTCGCTGCGAAGCAAAGGTGTGTCACCATAAAGAATCAACACATCGCCGCAAAAGTCGCGCAATGCTTCGCGGCATTGCAGCACAGCGTGCCCAGTTCCGCGCTGCTCGGCTTGCAAAACAAACTCGGCACGGTTTGCAAACTGTGTCTTCACGGCGTCGGCGTCACGCCCGACCACAACTACAAGCTTCTTTGGGCGCATCGCTTCGGCCACGCGCAGGGAATATTCAAGCAGGGGCAGGCCGCAAACGGAATGCAGAACCTTCGAGCGCGCGGACTTCATGCGTGTACCCTTGCCCGCCGCAAGCACGATCACCGCAATGTCATTCTGTTTTGCGTTCATCATTCAAAAGCTCCACTTCGATTGGGCAAAGATTACCCGGCCTAGGTGTGAAAGCGAAGTATTTTGGAGTCTTGCTTGCCTCGGGTGTAGAGCGTTCTTACAATGGCCCTGTCGCGTTTTTGCGCCATGAGTGAAATGAGGTCCATCATCCAGATTTACGGAAATCAAAGCGGACTCAAAGCGAGTCAAGTCCAACAGCTTGAACGTCTTTATCGTCGGAAACTTCCTCCCGACCAACTTCTAAATCACGACTTTGCAAAAGCCCTGAGCACAATTTCACATGAGATCCGACGCCAAGTCGGCGTCTTGCTCGATCGCCGCGGCACCGTCACGCATGTCATCGTCGGCGATGCACACTCGATTACGATGCCAGACTGGGGACGCTTGCGTGCCGGGCGTGGGCGCCTGCGCGGTTTGCGCTGCGTGCATACGCATCTTGGCGACGAAGGACTGACCAACGACGACCTTACCGACTTGGCCTTGTTACGTCTCGACGCCATGATCGCTATCGAAACGCAAAGTGACGGACTACCTGGCCACGCCCACATCGCCGCGCTACGTGCAGCGAACCAAGAAGGCAAACCGGTCGAAATTCTGAATCCGATTCTTCCGTCGAAACTCGATCTCGATTTTCCAAGTTGGATTCACGAGCGCGAAGAAGAGTTCGCTCGCCAAACGCAGACGAAGGCCGTAGCGCGCGGCGAGCGTGCAATCTTAGTGTGTATTGCAACCGGTGAGCGCCATGGAATGGAGCCGGAAGATTCGATGGCTGAGCTTCGCGAGTTAGCGCGCTCGGCAGATGTGCAAGTCGTACACGAGATGACCCAGCATCGTGCACGCCTTGATCCCAAAACCCTGATGGGTGCCGGCAAACTACAGGAACTCGTGATTCAAGCACTTTGGCATGACGCCGATCTCGTGATCTTTGATCAGAACTTGAATCCAACACAGGCGCGAAACCTCGCCGAGCGCACCGAACTTCGCGTCATCGATCGCACGCAACTCATCCTCGATATTTTTGCGCAGCGCGCCAAATCGCGAGACGGCAAATTGCAAGTCGAACTCGCGCAGCTCAAATATCGCCTGCCGCGACTCGTACATCGCGACGACTCGCTCTCGCGACTTGGCGCGGGCATTGGTGGGCGCGGCCCCGGCGAAACAAAACTTGAAATCGACCGGCGCCGCGTGCGCGAGCGCATCACTCATCTCGAACGTGAACTCAAAAAAATGCGGCAAGGCCGTCAGGAGCGCCGACGGCGGCGGCACGGGTTACCCGTCGTCTCGATCGTCGGTTACACCAACGCTGGAAAAAGCACTTTATTGCACGCCTTAACACAAAGTAGTGTTCACATTGCCGACAAAATGTTTGCAACGCTTGATCCGGCATCACGACGGTTGCGCTTTCCGCGCGAGCGCGACGTGATCATTACCGATACCGTCGGTTTTATCCGCGACCTGCCGCCGGATCTCGTCACCGCTTTCCGTGCCACCCTCGAAGAACTCGAAGAAGCCGATGTGCTTTTGCATGTTGTCGACGCCAGTGCGCCCGATTTTGAACGGCGCATTGAGTCTGTACACCGAATTCTCGACGAACTCGGCCTGTACGATCGTCCCGAAGGCAAACGTCCAGAGATTCTCGTCTTGAACCAAATCGATCGCCTCTCGCCCGAAGAAGCCATTGCGCTGGCTGAACGCTTCGATGCAATTTCGATTTCCGCTCTAAAGAAGATCGGCCTCAACCAACTTCTGCTGCGCGTGGATCAAGTGCTTTGGCAAGAAGAGTCGCACTCGCAGGGCACCCCGGCATCGATTCCTCAAACCCTGTCGGCACAGTGCTAAAAATGCCGCGATGCGTCTTGAGCGGATGTGCAATATATCTTGTAACAATTTGAATCAGAATAAATAAATACCAAATACATCCTTTTGCCGAGCAGAATTGACTTTATAACGCGGCGTGTTAAGTTCCTGCGCAAATCAAGTCTCCCGCAACGGAATAAAACCTTTGCGGATCACTCAAAAAAGGAGAATCACCATGACCGAGACGGCATCGCTCATTGAAGAGAACGTCGAGAAAATCCAAAAGACCTTCAAAAATCTCGAAGGCGACATCAAAAAAGACTGGAAGAAGCTGCACCACAACGTACTTCAACAAAGCAAGAAGCTCGGCAAGAACGTCGAGAAGAAGACCGTTGCAGAATGGAAGAAGATTAAGGCGACGCCGATCGGCAAGCGTGCAGATCACCTTGGCAAACAAGTTGTAAAACTCAGCAAGGACACCACGGCAAAAGCCGAGGAACTGCGCCGCGAGACAAACAAGAAACTCGAAAACAGCGTGGGTAACGTGCTCGGTGCCTTCCAAATCGCGTCGAAGGCCGAGGTCGACAAGCTCGACAAGAAGCTGAATGCAATCACGCGCAAGCTCAAGGAAATTGAAGACACCAAGACCACCAAGTCGGCAGCCAAAAAAGAGAACTAATTCATACAATTTTTAGTGTATAGACCAACCCCGGTTGCATCGCTGCAACCGGGGTTTTCTTTTGTAGGGCACTATCGCAAAAACAACTCAAGAGAGAAGATCGCCGCGCTTGTTGCGCCGAAAGCGCGCAATCGCTTCTGCCGGCACATCATTACTCTGCACCAAAAGCTCGCGCGCCTCACTGACTTCGACGCCTGTTCGCTGCATCACGATGGCAAGAGCACGCTCTTTCAGTTTTTGAGAGTTTGGCAAAAGATGCGAAAGCAAATTACCGTCGACGCGGCCAAGCTTGATCATCACTGTTGTCGATAATGTGTGTAACACCATTTTTTGTGCAAGTCCGCCTTTCATCCGCGTCGAACCCGCAAGCACTTCGGGCCCCACAATCGGCGCAATTGCGATCTCGGCCATCTCCGCGAGCGGTGACGAGGGATCGCAAGTAATCGCAATTCGCCGCGCACCCGCTTCATGCGCACAATCGAGAGCACCGAGCGCAAACGGCGTATAACCGCTCGCCGACAGTGCCACCACCGCATCGCCAAGCTGCAAGCCGGCGGCTTGCAAAGCGAGCTTCGCTTCTTCGGGATGGTCTTCTGCATTTTCCACTGCGCGCTCAAGGGCGATCGAACCGCCCGCCATGATCGCTTGCACGCGATTGCGCGGCAAGCCAAACGTCGGTGGAATTTCGGCTGCATCGAGTGTGCCGATACGACCGCTCGTGCCCGCGCCGACATTGAACCAACGCCCGCCACCACGAAGTGTACAAACCAAAACATCGACGGCTTCAACGATTTGCGGCAAAACGCGCTCTACCGCTCGACACACTTTCGCGTCTTCATCGTGAATGATTTTGACGATTTCTTCATTGCTGCGCTGATCGAGATCGCGCGAGGCTTCTAGCTCCGCTTCCGTCGGAAGTTTCGGATTCACTTCAAATTCTCGGCGCAGGACTTACCTGCGGCGCAGCACGCAATGGCGTGCACTCACTCAAAAAATCACAATCTTCGAAAAGTGCATCGGCCGCGCGCATCCCCGAAATCAGTACATCCTCAAAAAGTGGACCGCAGAGGTAGTCGCCAGCCAAATACACGCGTCGTCCTGAACGACGGCGATCGACAAAAACACGCTGCCACTGTGCAAGTTCGCGGTAACGACCAACCGAAAATTGTGTCGACCCCTCCGGCAAACGCAACAAAGCTCGAACCTGAGTTGCGGGTACGAGACTCGGGAAAAGCGGCTGTAGATGGCTTGCAACCGCGTCAAGAATTTCGTCGTCCGAGTTGCGTGCATTTTCCTGAAGCCACTCCGCACGGAGACGAACTGCCACGACGCCACAACCAGTGGGAATACGCTCACCAGCGATATCCGATTCCAAAAAAATCGTTCCCGCCAAATTACTTGCTGATCTCGAAACAAAAATGCGTTGGCGTGAAATATCGAATGTGCGATCAAGTCCGAAGTAGGCTGTTGCACTCGGCAACGCCTTTGTAGTCTGCAAGCAGCGCTTCTCGAAAAAACCAAGCTCTGTATCCAAAAGTCGCAAAGCCGCTGCTGCGCCTGTAGCGCAAATCACGGCCTGCACCTCAAGCACTTCCTCCGCATCGGATTGATCACCCCGGCGCAAATACACGCGATATCCCGTATTAGGCAAGCGTTCAATCCGACTCACTTCTGTGTTTGTCCAAACTGGAATACGCCTTGCCACTTCACGCGCAAGCAGATCTGTCCCCGAACGCAACTCTGCCGATGGAGCCTGCATACGCGATCCAAACTCACGTAGAAAAAGCACACGACTGGTGTGATACGCATCGCAGTTCGTATAACTACTCAGCCAAGGCAATGCCCAGTTTTCAAAAACATTGCTGCCAAAATAAGTGCTGATGAAATCTTGCAAGCTTCGATCATCATGTGCTGCAGCACGCTCGGGCGCAAAATGCGCAAGGTTCTTTGCATAGCGATGCATCAAACGGGGCAAGCGTAACAAGCGAAATGCTTCTCCCGCACTCACGCCAACGATTCGCGCAAGGCTTAGCACCGAGGTGGGATCAAATTGCGTCACTGTACCGCGTGCAAGCAATGCTGTCGCAAATCGGTGTTGCGGTAACCACTCGCCGGATAAACCCAGCTCACCGAGCCAGGCTGCCAGAGCGCGATCTGTCGCGCAGATTTCGTAAGGGCGACTTTCAAACGCAAATCCCTTGGTTTCGATGCGAAACAGGCTGCCACCAAGCTGTGCGCGCTTTTCCACCAGCTGCACAGCAACGCCGCGCTCCGCCAGTTGCCATGCAGCGCGCAGACCGGCAAATCCGGCACCAATCACAAGAACTCGTTGGGAAGCCAATTCAGTAATCCTTGAAAACTACTCGTGTGAGAAACACAAAAAAGAGTCAAATGTTCTTAATGTCGCTTACGCAGCTCGTCTTCAAGAACGCGTATCACATCGTACAAAGTTTTGAACGCGTAAAACTTGACGCCTCGTTGTGTCAATTCTTCTGCGAGCGTATCCTTCGCGAATGCCAAATCCGTCTCCTCGGCACCGCAAGCATCCGAAACGCGGCCATTCCCAATATGCACCGTCAACACGCCCGGATTTTTTTCAACAAACCGACGAATTCGTCCGCGCTTGCAGTTGCCCGTACCACAGTCGCACTCATCCGGATTCAGCCCCGTCGGTGCGATCTTCCAAACTCCATTTTCGTATTCCAAGTGATTGCAGAAATAATCAAACTTGATTTCGTGAATTTCCTGCAAGCGATCCAGATTGCGATCAAATCCGTCAGAAAGAATCAAAAATGGAATGCCATTTTTTTCACACCAATTCACGAGCGGACGAGCGCCGGGATCAAGTTCTACGGTCTGCAAGAAGGCATCGAGCTCTGCCTCGGGAACCGGAAGATGATTCAAAATTTCCATGTTGTACTGCCAAGGTGTCAACTCGCCACGCATGAGCCGCGCCCACTGCGCAGGACGACGATCCGCCGCATAGCGGCGCGCGAGAGTCGAGCCCACGTCCTGCACAGAAAAGGTTCCGTCGAAATCGCAGAACACGGCAAGCGGTGACACTCGCTTTGACTCTTGGATTTTTTTTTCGCACTGCATCCGAAATCTCCGGTTTTGATCTCTTCTTATCCCGCCAGGCCATTGCGCTAGTCTACACAACAGAATGTAGACTGATATTACCAACCGACTGTACGTGGATAACAAAACGCATGTCCGCAAAACGCCAAAACATGCCTTGGTTTTGGCGTTTTGTATCTTAGCGTCCAGATCTTGATTTGCTTTGCGCCGTCGTGCTCAAAGCAAATTCACCGCTCGCTCACAGCAAAAACAAAAACGCCAAGTCCGGACACGATCGAACAATGCTCAGAGACTCGAAAATTCGAAATGAAACACGCGATGCAAAGGCTGCATTTTTAGAACGCCTGAGTAATCCGCAGGCGACGCCGCTTCTGCTCGACGGCGCACTGGGCACCGAACTCGAGCGGCGCGACGTGACCTGCACACTGCCGCTTTGGTCGGCCCATGCACTGCTCGAAGCACCCGACGTCGTGCGCCAAATTCACAGCGAGTATCTCCGCGCGGGAGCCGAACTCCTCACCGCCAACACTTTTCGAACGCAGCGCCGCACACTCCAGCGCGCCGGACTCAAAAGGCAAAGCCGCGAACTCATTGCTCTTGCAATCCGCCTCGCGCGCGATGCAATCCGCGAACATCAGACTTCCAAAACGCAAAACGACAAAAAGAAAATCAAGCCAGCATCCTATCTCGTACTTGGATCAAACCCCCCACTCGAAGATTGCTTTCGGCCCGACCTCGTACCCAACGAAAAAACGCTCACCCGCGAGCACACGGAAAACATCGAGAGTCTGCTCGAAGCCGGTGCCGATCTCGTCCTCATCGAAACCATGAACTGCATTCGCGAAGCAGTCATTGCAGCAAAGGCCGCACAGAACCTTGGCGCAACGGTTCTCATGAGCTTCTGCGCGACTGCGTCGGGAACGCTCCTCTCGGGCGAGAGCCTCGCCGATGCCATCGTGGCCGTAGAGCCATATGCCCCAAGCGCAGTACTTGCAAACTGCCTATCGCCTTCCGCCGCGCGCGCTTGTCTACCCGTCCTTGCGAGCAGAAAGCTTCCTTTTGGTATCTATGCGAACAACATCGCAATCCGGAACTCGATCGAAACATTGCTTGAGATCGACGCGATACGATCTCCCGACGCGTACGCAGCCGAAGCAAAAATCTGGCTTGAGGCAGGTGCCAGAATCATCGGGGGATGCTGCGGAACAACCCCGTCCCACATTGCAAAACTTGCAGAAATCCTTACTAAATCTACGACAAAAGACGCAAGATAAGTGCAAATCAAACGCAGATTTGCACATCCTTTGCACGATAGCGACACAATTTGCGTCACCGCTTTTGAAGTAACGCGAGATGAATTGCCGAGAAGTTGCCTGCCTCTAAGAACTTCATTGAAATTCTTAGCGATTTCAAAGGCTTACAAATCAAGAAAATTTTTTGCTCGCTGGCACGCGCTTTGCTCTAGAGAATCTGCAGCAAGGACAGGCCATCGCGCCCGAGGCAGATACCCCTCCCCTCACGATGTCGTGAGGATCTGACTCGGGCGCGTTTCTTTTGGGCATTTTCATCGCGCTCCAGAACGCTCGCGCGCACGACGCGCAGCAGCAAGTTCCGCAAAATCACGATCTGCGTGATAGGACGATCGCGTAAGCGGCGACGACGACACCATTAAAAAACCTTTCGCGCGTGCAACCTGTGCCAGGGCTGCAAATTCTTCAGGCGTTGCGTACCGGGCCATCGGCAAATGGTTTTGCGTCGGTCGCAAGTATTGGCCAATCGTGATGAAGTCGATATCCGCCGCGCGCATATCATCCATCACCTTGAGCACTTCTTCATAAGTCTCGCCAAGTCCGAGCATAATTCCCGACTTCGTAAAACTTTCAGAATCGAGCTCTTTTACGCGCTTTAGCAAAGCAAGTGAGTGTGCGTAATTCGCCGCGCGCCGCGCCAAGCGATACAGGCGCTGCACAGTTTCAAGATTGTGGTTGAATACATCGGGGCGCGCTGCAACCACACGCTCAAGCGCTCCGGGCTTGCGCTGAAAATCCGGCGTGAGCACTTCGATCGTTGTTTGCGGAGCAACCGCGCGCACAGCTTCGATGCAGCGCACAAACTGATCTGCTCCGCCATCGGCAAGATCATCGCGATCGACAGATGTAATCACCAAGTGCCTCAAACCCAGCTTGACGGCAACCTGCGCAACGTGATCGGGCTCCGAAGAATCCACCAGATCGGGGCGTCCCGTTTTTACGTTACAAAAGCTGCACTTGCGCGTGCACACGCTGCCAAGAATCATCACCGTCGCGTGCTTCTGCGACCAACACTCTCCGAGATTGGGGCAAGCCGCCTCTTCGCAAACTGTATGCAAACGCAACTCACGCAAGGTATTGCGCGTTTCGAGAGCGGCGGGCGAGCTTCCAACTGGGCGTATGCGCAACCACTCGGGCCTGCGCTGCGACGGGCGATCGGGACCGAGTGCAGACGCCGCAGAAGGCGACGCCTGTTGCCTTTCCTCGACGGGAAAACTGGGTTTCGAACGATCGGACATGGCGGGCATGATGGATAAAAAAGATCGAAAATTCAAACTCTTAGAGTAAGCGTCGGCAGCACACGGCAGAGAAGCCGTTACTGTTTCCGAAAGCGTGCGGCGCACAAGGAGATTCCATGAAAGTCATTGCAGATTTTTGCATCGTGCCGCTCGGCGTCGGCACTTCGCTCTCGCCTTACATCGCGGCTGCCATCGACGAATTTGAAGCCGCAGGGCTGGAATACGAAACCCACGCCTATGGCACAAATGTGTCAGGCGATTACGACCAAGTTTTTCGTGCACTGAAAAAGGCTTTGCAAAAAGTGCATGACCTTGGCGCGCCACGCATCACATGCACGATCAAACTCGGCACGCGCACCGACCGCGAACAATCGATGCAAGACAAAATCGAGAGCGTCGCAAAAAAGCGTCATCGCGCCACGCGCTAGATTTTCGACCACACCAAACAACGTCAAAACACCTGCATAAACTCAGCTTCACAAAACCCAGATACAGCCTTCCACGATGGCAGCCCACGAACTCGGCAAAAAACGATCTATGTGGCATTCGCATTCGACGAAAGATTGAGGGTCAAATAAGGTGCGATCTTTCGTTTTTGTTTAGGCTCAACGCGGTACGGTGTCGAGCAGAAGCAGAGACCTCGTCGATGAAGATTAAACATCCTTCACCAGTATTTTTCGTGCGATACCTGCCAAATACACAGATCCTGCAACACAAAGTAGAGTTCTTGATGAAATTCTTTTCGTCGCCGCACGCACCGCGTCTTGCGGATTTGGTATCACAGACACAGAAATATGATCGGAAATGTTCTGCACTTCGCGAGCAAGAAACTCTGGCGCAAGAGAGCGCGAAGGCTCTGCACAAGTCACTACAATGTGATCAAAATGCGGCACGAGTTCGCGCAAAATTTGTACAATGTTCTTATCGCGCGACACCGAAAACACAAGCTCGCGTCGAATGTATTGATAACACTTCAACGAGTCAATTAGCGTACGCGCCGACATCTGCGTATGCGCGCTGTCGATGACGATTTGTGGCGTTCCGCAGAGGTCACGCTGAACCACTTCGATCCGCCCGGGTAAGCGCAATTGCAAAAATGCGCGCGTGGATGCGGCCACCAGCCGCTCTGTATCAAAACCTGGCAGAAGCATTGCTGTCATAAGGGCTAGTGCTGCATTGTGAACTTGATGTGCACCAAGCCAAGCGATTTCGCGCTCGAATGCCAGCTCCCCGTACCAAAAGCGAAAACGCTGTATATTTTTTTGACACAAAATCATGTCGGATCCGAACTCGTGCCCAAACCGCAAAACCAAAACGCGCGCGTCCCCTTCTGGCACCACAGAGGCCGCAACGCCACCGCCCGCTTGAGGGGATACAGTTTCAAACTCTGCCGCGCGCGCCTCGACAACTTGCAACGCCTCCGTCGCAAGCGCACCCACAATCACCGGGCAGCCTGCTTTCAAAATCCCGGCCTTTTCACGCGCAATCGAAGCCAAATCGGAGCCAAGCTTATCTGTATGCTCCAGTTCAATGCTCGTAATACACGTGAGCGCGGGCTCCACCACATTCGTCGAATCGAGTCGGCCGCCAAGCCCCACTTCCAAAATCGCGAGATCAACTTTCGCTTGGGCAAAGAGCCAAAGGGCTATGGCTGTCACGGCGTCAAAAAAAGAAGGCGGATTTTCCTGCATACGAAGCTCATCGAGATGCGGTCGCAGCACCTCAACGGCTTCAACCAACTGACACTCTTGAATGTCATCGCCTTCAAGCCGAAAGCGTTCCGTCCAAGTTTCAAGATGAGGCGACGTGAAGGTGCCTACGCGATAACCTGCCTCGGTAAAAATCGCCTCTGCGAGTAGCGCAGTCGAACCTTTGCCCTTCGAACCTGCGATATGCAGCACGCACAAGCCATGCTGCGGATTGCCAAGACGCTCAAGAAGTTTTTGAATCGCAGTCAAACCAAGTCGCGGATAAGCAAACTGTGGCAAGCGTTCACGATTGATCAGCCCATCAAGATAGGCAATCGCCTCACACAAAGTAGTGACGGGCTGGCTCGTCGGCGAAACAGCGTGAGGGGTAGAATTTTTCTCAAGGGAAGGCGACATCCTCGGCAAGATACCGAGACTTACTTGCAAGCGCTTCGCCGCCTCCTTGTGCGCTTAGCGCTGCATGTACGTTTGCCCGTCGCGGTATTCCTTTACGGCTGTATTCGTCGACTCCGCCGCCGGGTAGAAATAGCGCAGTGCATGTCCGCATTCGGTACAAATTTTGTAGGAGTACTTGAAACCATCGACTTCGCGCGTCGACCCGACAACTTCGCGGTTGTCGTCCACACAGCACGATGAACTTTGCGGCGGCGAAACGATGCGCTTGGGGTACTCGTTACGCGGCTCCTCTTCGGTCGTATAGCGGATAATATTCTTCGGCATCCGAGCAATTTTTTCTTCCGAGTTCTGTTTGCGAATATTGCTGCCGATTCGTCTCATTTTCTGTACCTCGATTTGTATGCCATCAAGGCGGCATCAGGCCGCCCAAGTTCAGCGCTTCAGCGCATCAAAACGTCAGTGCATCCGCATCAAAACGCCAGTGCATCAAAACGACGGGGCCGGAACATAGCGAAAATACTCAGATTCTCAACTTCGGATCATCGAAAATGGGACACAATCCCCCTACGCGTTCGGCAAGAAGGCGGCATAAACTCTTTGCCTGCTTCGAAAGATTTTTCGTTTCGAATTGCGTTCGGCGCCGTCGTCACGCAAGCGGTATATGTTACGTTGGGTAACTCTAGACGGGGCATTCCATGAAATTTTTTCGCTTCATCAGCATTGCGTGGCTTGCCCTCGCGCTTGGCTGCGCAACAGCAAAAACAAGCTCGCCGCCAGCGCTACCGGACGCTTCATCCACAACGCCGTCGTCTGCCAGCGAAGATCCACAGCCGTCTACCCCGCCGCAAGTCACTCTCACCCAGCGCGCACAAAGTGCCACCGAGGGTCTTTTGATCGGCGGAATCGTTGGCAGCCAAGCGGGTCCGATCGGTGCCATCGTCGTCGGCGGCCTTGGAATGATTTACGGCGCCGCAACCGGCGAGGCGCCGCTTCAAGGCGGAGGAGGAAAATCAAAACCGAACAAATCGGAATCCGAACGCGAAGAAGAACTCGACAAACAAATCGAATCGGGCGAGACCCGGCAAGCGGCTCTCGAAGACGCGATCCAAGAAGAGCTCGAACGGCAAGAAGACCTGCTGCGACAAATTGAGATCGAAGAAGCAGGGCGCGCCGACACCGAAACCACGTCTATCGCAGCAACTGCACCCGATGCAAGCTCACAAACCAATCCGCGCATCAGTCCTTCCGCCCCCCAAGAACGCGAGCTAGCACTCTCTCTCTTCGAAGAAAAACAAACCACAATTCCAAAAGGTCAATGGGGCAACACAAAAGAGATTCGCGTACTGCGTTATACCATTGATGCCGATCATGACAAGAAACCGGAAGAAATCCGCTACCTCGATCTCTCAACCGGACAACTACTGCGCATCGAAAAAGATCAGAACTACGACGGAACGATTGACCTCATCAGCCTCTATCAAAATCACCAGCTTACGCAGCGCAACCTCGACACCAACAATGACGGAAAGTTAGATGTCTGGGAAAAGTACACAAATTCACGTATGACATATCGCGAAATCGATCGCAATTTCGATGGTATTTCTGATGCGTTTTATCTCTACCACGGCGAATGGCTCAGCGAGGAACGCCACGATAGCAATGGGGACAGCAAGATCGATCGCCTGCTTTTCTACGCGAACGGCACCCTCGCACGCAGCGAAGAAGACCGAGATCGAAATGGAAGTTTTGACACATGGACGACCTATCAAACTTCCGACGGACAAGAGTTTGTAGCACGCATCGAGCGCGACACGAACGGCGATGGCAAACGCGACTTTTTTGAAACCTACGCCTTCGACGGCACACAAGCACTTCTTCGTCAGCGCGAAGAAGACACGAACGGCGATGGCAGTATCGACATCACTTCTTTTTATGAAAAAGGGAAACTCGTGCGACGCGAAGTCGCCGATCCTGCACTAGTGCCACTTTAAGGTGTAATGCACAACGCTGATAGCAAAACGATTAGGGTTTGTTTTCGATCGTAATTTCAAGTTCTTTGCGCTGCTGTTCTTTACGTCGAAATTCTTCAATGCGCTTGCGCTCGGCGATCAATTCAATTTCTCGGTTACGCCGGCGAATGCGTTCCAGCTCCGCTGCAAGCTCACCCTCACTCAAAGACGAAATCGCAAATGTCAAATCAAACTCAACACTTTTTTGCGTTCCATTGGTATTGAGCGCCGTAACGCGAACACGATTGACCCCTTCGCGTACAGGTACGAAACCCGAAAATTTCCCATCCGGCTTGAGATCGACATCCGTCGAAAAATCACCTGTCGTCAGATTTTTGAACACTACGTCATCAACACTCGCAAACGAAACCGTTTGCAGCGCAGCCACAATATCTGCCGGCTTTTGAAGCGGAAGAAACGCACCCAGCGTAATGCGCGCAATTTCCGTCAACGCCAAAGGTTTGGTTAATGCAATCGGTCCCAGCGCATAAGTATGAATCGTAATGCCTGCTGCGCGTGCAACTTGTGCCGCAGCCACTGCGGCTTGCGAATCTCCGGGGTCGGAAACTCCACCCGAGCCCACCGGAAATGTGGGTTTTCCGTCGGTGAGAAAGAGCATAATGCGCTTTGCGTCGGAGCGCGGCGTGCTCTGTGCACCGCGAAGCCCAGCAAGCTCTGTGACACCAAGTTGAATGCCCGCCGCAAAGTTCGTCGCGCCAAATTCATCCGGTCCCTGTGCTTCAATCTCGGCCAAGCGAGTGAGCACCTGCGGAAAATCATTCGTGAGCGGCACCCAAAGTTTCGCGTCCTTTTGATCTGGATGCCTGCGATAGCCGTCGGCATCCATGTCTCCCGCAAAGGTCAACACTCCAACGCGTACCGTCTGGGAATCGAGCGACTTCAAAAGCAAACGTACGGCCTTGATCTGTGCAGCGAAGATCGAATCGCCTGCATCGGTCGAAAGCACCTCTTCAGGGTATTGAGCACGAATCTCAAAGTCGGTTTGCGGATTAACTCCGACGACACCATCCCCGTCCACATCGGCGCCACTTGCCACGTTCGCCGAATACGAAGCGTCGAGTGCAACCAACAGGTCATAAGCATGGATCGGCCGACTCTCCGCAGTGGCACTACCCTGTACCGGTGCCAAGTGCACACGATTTTGCACGACTTGCGTTTCCGTCGGTGAACGCACCTCGATTTTGATCGCGTCCGCCGCCGCAAGGGACACGCTACTAAACCCAAGCAGCGCCATTCCCATGATTTGACGAAGCACTCGACCTATCGCACGCATCATCGCCCACCCCTTTACGCGGCCAATCCTTTCTATACACAAAAAAGAGGCATCTTCCGACCCATCTCTACGGTGCGGGGGCGGAAGGAATTTCTGCGTCTTGCGGCAACACGGGTTGCTGTTCGGGAGCCACAGAGTCCGGCGTGGGAGTTTCTGCCGGCGCAGGAACAATAGCAGGCTGCACTGCAGAAGATGGAGTCTTGGTCTCTGCCGATTCCGATGGAGCGGGTGACTGCGCCGGCGCTTCGGCCGGCACGGCAGCAGCCGAATCGGGCGTCCTCTGTGGCGTCGCAGACTTGGGCGTAGCGCTGTCTTGCACTGAACCCGATTTGCGGACCATTAAATTATCAATGCGCTGCAAACGCTGCGCAATTTTTTCAATTGCTACGAGTGAAACACGCCCGGTGATTTCAAGACTCGTTTGTGCGTTGTTATCGGGCACATCGTTTACAGTTCTCCAAAACTTGCCCGGAATTTCTCCATCACCATAATGTGTATCTGCCAAGGCTACGCTTCCACGCATTCCCGCTGCGTCGAGCAATCGGTGTCCCATTCCCACCGATTCAAATTTCGCCGTCGGCGGAAACGAACTTTGATAACCCAATTCATATGCCGTACTCCAAAAAACTTCGCGGTAAGTACGATTTGAAAAAAGATCGCGCGCAAAGACGAGGTCGCGATCACCCACTTGATCCAATACAAGCGCAAACCGCGCAGCCTTGAGCAGACCCTGTTCGTTCAGCTTCTGCACCCACACATTGCTGCCGGGCAGTAACTCCGTCAACGCTTTTGCCTCTTCTCCCGCAAGGACGTCTCCGTCGATAAAACTAATTTGCACTGTATACGACAAAGGCTTTGCAGCATACACACGAGCGAGTTCAAGCAAAACCGCAACGCCCGAAGCGCCTTCATTGGCACCGATCAAGGCAAAGTCGGGCATCGGATGCGTATCGTAATGCGTCGAAAGTAAAAATAAATCTGGCGATGTACCCGGAATCGTCACAATAACATTTTCAAGTGTTATCGAACCGGATGGGCGCTCAATCGTTGCTGTCTGCAGCGTGGCCTCAAGCCCCATCTCTTGCAACTGCTGCCGAATATAATCGCGTGCTTGCCTTGCCCCATCAGTGCCGGCGACACGTGGCCCGATCGCACATAACGCAATCAAGTGTTGCCAGGCTCGTTCCGACGAAAATGCTTGCCCCGTATTCACTTCCACCGCTGCAGGCGGCGGTGGCGGCGACGCACACGCCAAGGCCATCAAAACCAAAGCGGCTCCCGTCCAACTCGTCCAACAGTTCGCCCAACGGCTCTTGTATTTCTGCGATAAAAAATTCGACAACGTCAATCTCCCTCTTTCAAAGTTCAAAGCTCAAAGTCGAAATGCACTCGCGCAAAAGCCCCTGCCCGCTTCCGACCCTCTCCTCCACGACTTCTCGGAAAACGCCAATACTGCCTCAAAATTTTAAAAAGAAAAATTTTCGCGTCACTTCTTTGCCCCATGCGGCACTCACCTCTTCTGAAAGCTGGTCTTTGTAATTCTTTCACCGACGATCGATCAAAAAAATGAGCGCTCGTCACAAGCTTTGTTCGGCGCAAGGAGAATTGCGATGTCTCGAGTCCTCGGAGGCGCGCTCGTCGGCATCGACGGGCGAATCATCGAAGTCGAAGTGCGGATTAGCTCGCAACTCCCGCGCATCGATATCGTAGGCCTACCCGAAGCAGCCGTGCGAGAAAGTTCTGCGCGCGTGCGTGCCGCCATCACGGCTTCGGGACACTTCTTTCCGGATCGACGCGTCGTCATCAACCTTGCGCCTGCAAATTTACGAAAGAGCGGTGCAGGCCTCGACCTCCCCATTGCGATCGGCATTCTACTCGAAGCAGGCGCGCTCGAAGCTACAAGCGTCGACGAAACAGCATTCTTTGGCGAACTCGCCCTCGACGGACGCATTCGCTCCATTCCTGGCGGTCTTGCGCTGGCCATGGCCGCACGCGATGCGAAGTGCAAACGCATTCTTTTGCCTGAACAAAACGCCAGTGAAGCTGCAGCCATCCCAGGCATCGAAGTTTGGGGTGCCACTTCACTCGCTACAGTTATTGAGTTTTTGCTGACAGGAAAAGGTGTCACCAAAGCACACCCATCTCCCATTGTGACCGATGAGCTGGCCGTACCCGATCTCGCTGATGTACGCGGCCAAGAGCGCGGCAAACGCGCACTCGAAGTCGCTGCTGCAGGTGCGCACGGCCTGCTCTTTCGTGGACCGCCAGGTTGCGGCAAGACCATGCTCGCGCGGCGTTTACCCGGCTTATTGCCCGCGCTCGACTTCGAAGAAGCGCTCGAAGTAACACGAATTCATGGTTCGACCAAGAACATAGGTCACACATCTTTGTTTACACAGCGACCATTTCGCGCACCGCATCACACGACGAGTTTTGCAGGGCTCCTCGGCGGTGGCGCACCGCCTGTGCCCGGGGAAGTTTCGCTAGCACACCGTGGAGTTTTGTTTCTCGACGAGATGCCTGAATTTTCAAGGCGCGCCCTCGAAGGCTTGCGCCAAATTCTTGAAGAGCGACAGGTCACCCTCGCACGCGCACAATTCAACTGTACGTTTCCGGCGCACTTCCAGTTGATTGCCGCCGCAAACCCGTGCCCCTGCGGTTGGCGACTTAACCCCGAGCGCGATTGTCGCTGCGATGATGCCGCAATTTTGCGTTACACCAATCGGATCTCTGGCCCTCTCCTTGACCGCATCGATCTACACCTCGAACTTCCTGCGGTCTCTTGGCAAGATCTCGACGTCTCCAGCGTCGGTAAAACAAGTCATGAAATTCGCGAGCGTGTAAAACAAGTCCGCAAAATCCAGCGCATCCGTCTTGAAAAGTTCGTTGGCTGTACAAATTCGGAAATACCCGATGAAGCAATCGACGATCTCGTTGCAATCACGCCCGACGCGCGCGCACTTCTTGGTCGAGCGGTGAGCAAGTTTCACCTCTCCGCACGCGTCGCGCGCCGTGTCTTGCGAGTTAGCCGCACGATTGCCGATCTCGCAGGCGATGCGGAAGTCGCACCTAACGCCATCGCCGAAGCGCTGAGTTATCGAGGTGCCTTATGAGCAGCGTCTAACTTCAGACGGGTCCTCTCCGAAATCGTCAAAAAAATGCCGGTTTTTAACGGAGATCCATTTTCTTGAATTTCACTTTGCTCCATAACATATTGATTTTAATCATTTATTTTTATTTAATCCGATGCGCAAGTTTCTGGCATGTTCTCTGCATAACATGCGCATACAAATCCATCTGCATGGAGGAAAGCCCAATGAGCGCCATCGCCCTTGCCCCCGTTCTTCGACTTGTTCCCTCGACACACCCAAATGAGCTTACTCTCTTGGATCTTGTTCAAGCCGTCAGCGAGTTTGCAATGAACGAAGAGGAATTGATCGCCACGGTATTGCACATGCTTGAAAATGGCCGTATTCGCCTGAGCGAAAATTTTTGCGACGCGAATTGGATGTAAATCCACGACCCCCCACCACCACTCCTCTTTTCGCGATCGATTTTCTTGCGTACAACTCCGTCGGTGCGCACAGATCGCTTGACCCCGAGCGCGCACATGTGGAAGATCCCCCGATAAGTTTTACCGCTTCGCCATTGGGGGAAATAAAATGTCAGATCAGGAATCCTTCGGATTCACACTCGAAGCGCAACCCGGCGTGCGCGGTTCTGAAATCGAGCCTTCCTTAAAAAACACGGCAGCGAGCAAACCGCGAAAAGCTGCGACGACCAACACCAAAAAGAGTAGCTCCCAAAAGTCCAGAGCGACCGGTGCCTCTGCAAGCGAGATGGCCAGCCGTCAGCGCGATATTTCCGTATCGGAGTTTTTCGCCAAAAATCGCCATCTGCTTGGTTTCGATAATCCCTCGAAAGCGCTGCTCACGACGGTGAAGGAAGGCGTCGATAACGCGCTCGACGCGGCGGAAGAAGCAGGCATCTTGCCCGACATCTTGGTCGAAATCACACAAATCGAAGAAGATCGCTTCCGCATCGCCATCGAAGACAATGGGCCGGGTATCGTGAGCGCACAGGTTCCCAAAATTTTCGGACGCCTGCTCTACGGTTCAAAATTTCATCGTCTGCGCCAAAGCCGTGGACAGCAAGGCATCGGGATTAGCGCCGCCGGAATGTATGGCCTGCTCACAACCGGCAAACCGGTTTGCATCACGACGCGCACGGCCAAAAGCAAACGCGCGCACTACTGCGAACTCGTAATGGATACGAAGACCAATTCACCGCGCGTACGCAAAGACATTGAAATGGACTGGCATCGCGAACACGGTACGCGCGTCGAAATTGAACTCGAAGGCAACTACCGCGGTGGGCAACATTCCGTCGATCTCTACATTCGCCAAATCTCGCTCGCCAATCCGCACGCCGAAATTACTTACGTTCCTCCCAAAACCAACAGCGACGAAAAAACGCACGTCTTTCCGCGTGTCACCGACGAACTGCCGGCGCAAACTGCCGAGATCAAGCCGCATCCTTATGGCGTAGAACTCGGTGTATTGATGCAAATGTGTCTCGACACCAAAGGGCGTAATCTACGCTTGTTTCTGCAGACAGACTTTTCGCGCGTCTCTGCCAATACAGCACTCGAAATTTGCAAAACAGCAGGTCTTTCCGAAACGCGACGCCCGCAAGAGATGCAACGTGAAGA
This sequence comes from uncultured Geobacter sp., assembly GCA_964424225.1. GTDB lineage: Bacteria > Myxococcota_A > UBA9160 > UBA9160 > JADFDR01 > JADFDR01. Next base: position 20,927 of record CAYRID010000003.1, on the reverse strand, counting down.
GGTCGAAAAACTTTTTCGTGCAATCCAAAAAACGAAGCTCATGGCGCCACCGACGGATTGCATCGCACCGATCGGCGAAGAACTCATCGAACGTGCACTACGCGCTGAAGTCGATGCCGAATTTTACGCTACGGTGACACGAAAACCGGTCGTCTATCGCGGTAATCCCTTCTTGATCGAGGTTGGGCTTGCATACGGCGGATCCCTTGCAGCGGATGCGCCAATCACGGTGTATCGCTTCGCCAATCGCGTGCCCTTGCAATATCAACAAGGTGCTTGCGCCATTACAAAGGCGATCACCGGCACAGACTGGAAGTCATATCACTTGCAACAACCGCGCGGCGCATTGCCGATTGGCCCCATGTTGGTCATGCTGCACATCGCAAGCGTTTGGGTTCCGTTTACGTCGGAGAGCAAGGAAGCCATCGCGCACTATCCTGAAATCATCAAAGAAATGCGGCTTGGGCTACAAGAATGTGGTCGGCACGTTTCGCAATTCATCGCACGCAAACGACGCGATGCCGATGAAGCCAAGAAGCGCGCCTACATTGTGCGCTATATCCCGCAAGTCGCGATTGGCCTACAAGACATCCTCGGATTCAACGACACCGAGCGCAATCAACTCATTACCAATCTCACCGACGTACTCGAACGAAGCCGAGGAATGTAAACGTGGCAGCACGAAAAACTCCCCACCAAAAACTAGATACACAAAAAACGGTCACTTCAACACTCTCAGCCAGTGAAGCGAAAAAACGCAATGCGGAAAAAGACAAAAAAACCGTAGCCTTGATTCATCACACTGCAGAGCGCGTGCACAAAGGCATCCTGAAAGGCCAAAAGCCTGACCTTGCGTTCCCAATTCGCTCGTTGCAAAACGTTTCCTACGCTGAAAAAAAAGGCTACTTCGAGATCGGAAAACAAAAGAAAACACGCACGCTCACGGTCAACACCGTAAAAAGTTTTGCACAAACACTGCGCATGATGGCGCTTTCAAAGAATCTCGTTGAGACCAACGATTTCGCAACCAAGCGCGATGCATACTACCAAAGCAAAAACTGGGAGGACGCGAAGTTCGACGAACAAGCCGAATCCGACGCGGTAATGGATGACATCGAAGCGCTTTTTTCCGTCGATGGGGTTTCACGCGAACAGCTCCGATTCGTACCTGACGAACACGGCGGCTCTGTTGCCGGGCAGCTTGTCGTGCTGGATCCCGACATCGAAACCGGTGAGATCGAAACCATCGACTGCACGCGCTTTGGCTCAGGTGCGTATTCCATTCCGGCGAACGTCGAACATCTCTCTTTCCAAACCGACGCCAAATTTATTTTGGCAATCGAAACAGGAGGTGTGTTTCAACGCCTGCAAAGTCATAAATTTTGGCAAACAGCGAACTGCATTTTGATCTCAATGGCCGGTGTGCCAACGCGGGCTACACGTCGCTTCATTCGTAAGCTCTCTGATGAATGTCGCATTCCGGTGTATGCCTTTGTTGATTGCGATCCGTATGGGATCTCGAATATCTACCGTACGCTCAAAGTGGGTTCGGGAAATGCCGCGCATCTTTCGCAGTTTTTCTGTGTGCCGCAAGCACGCTTCCTCGGAGTAACACCGCAGGACATCCTTGACTATCAGCTGCCGACGCATCCTTTGCTGGATGTCGATATCAAGCGCGCGAAAGATGCACTCAAAAACGATCCGTTCTTCAAGGCGCATCCCGCTTGGCAAAACGCAATGAACCAACTCTTGAAACTCGGTGTACGCGCTGAGCAGCAAGCGCTTGCGAAGTGGGGACTCAATTATGTGATTGAGGAATACTTGCCGCAGAAGCTTGCGAACGTAAATCGTTTTTTGCCGTAATCCGCACGCCACTTTTCCGACGTCAAATCGCTAGGCGAGAGATTCCGAACTCGGAGGCGTAAAATCGCGTCCAGCCACCACCAAGCGATCATCCCCCCGCTCGCGTGCAAAATTCATGGCCGCCTCAGCAACTCCAAGCAAATCCAGACCAATCGTTTGCTCTGGACGCGTCGAAGTCGACACCATCCCTGCATTCACTTTCAGCGATATAACCTCGCCATCCACGCTGATCTCGGTCTTATGGATCGCCGCCAAGAAACGCTCGCAGACGCGCACCGCCTCTTCGCCTTCCGTCTGGGAAAGCAACAAGACGAAAACCTCCGGACTATAACGGCATGTAAAATCATACGGGCGAGAACTGGCATGAATCGTCTCACCAACGCGCACGAGCACCTGATCTACGATCGCACGTCCGAGCGTCTCGCTCATTTTTTGCATTCCTTCGATTTCAAACATCATGAGTGAGAATGCAGTCCGTTTGCGTTCATGGGCCGAACTCAGCGCCTCCAGCATTTCATCAAGCGACACACGATTGCGTAATCCTGTTAAGGGATCAATGCGTGCATAGTTTTTCAGTAAATCGATCAAATGCTTCGTGCGCAAGGCTGCACCGACGCGCGCGCGCAACTCGACTGCTTCAAGGGGCTTGCGAACGTAGTCGGTCCCGCCTACCTCAAGCGCGCGGGCAATTTGTTGCGGGTTATCGTCTCCAGCAATGAAAACCACGGGAATATCGGCCGTGACTTCGCGCTCCTTCAGTAGCTGACACACATTCAAGCCGCTCATTCCTGGCAACACGACATCGAGCAAAATCACATCGGGCTGCACTTCGACGGCAAGCGTCAGGCCTTCTTCGGGACGCATTGCGTGCAAAACTTGTTTCGCAACATCACGAAACTCATTGCTAATCATGGAATGAACCAACGCATCGTCATCGATGACGAGGAGGGTGTCTCGTTTCATTTTTCGCTCCGAACTTGCGGTGCGACGCAGCGCCAAAGAACTTCGGCTCGCGACGAATTTGCAAGGAGTTTACACGGCAATTGCGTTTTCGTCTTTGTGTTTCCTAAAATTTGAATCTCACACGCCATCACGGCATTATCCGGCTCAGCTTTACGAATACGAAATGGCTACACACCGCAGCGAACAATGACAAAAACACTCGACACTGTGATGGATTCACCGTGCTCCACGAAAGAACCAAAGGAACAAACATGAAAGGCATCATTCTCGCGGGCGGTTCGGGCACACGTCTCCACCCCATCACCCAAGGCGTCAGCAAACAACTTTTGCCAATTTTTAACAAACCGATGATCTACTACCCGCTTTCTGTACTGATGCTCGCGCGGATTCGCGAAATCCTGATTATCACGACACCACACGATCAAAGCGCATTTCAGCGTCTTCTTGGCGATGGTTCAGCGTTTGGAATCAATCTTGAGTACGCAGTGCAGCCTAAGCCAGAAGGTCTCGCTCAAGCATTTTTAATCGGACGCGAATTCATCTTTTACGGACACGGTTTCGATGCATTACTTAAAAATGCGTCAGAGCGAAACGCGGGAGCCACTGTTTTTGGTTATCGAGTACGCGATCCCGAACGCTACGGCGTTGTTGAATTCGATGCCCGAGGCGAAGTGCTTGGCATTGAAGAAAAACACGCACGACCCAAATCGCACTATGCTGTAACAGGGCTTTACTTCTATGACAATCAAGTCGTCGAAATTGCAGAAAATCTCAAGCCTTCTGCGCGCGGTGAATTTGAAATCACCGATATCAATCTCGAATATTTGCGCCGCAAACAACTCTGTGTCGAGCTCCTTGGACGCGGTTATGCCTGGCTCGATACCGGCACTTACGATTCGCTCTTGCAAGCTTCGAACTACATCCAAACCATCGAGGAGCGACAAGGCTGCATGGTGGCCTGTCTGGAAGAAATTGCTTACCGCGAAGGATTTTTCGATCGCGACACACTTTTGAGACGAGCGCAGATTCTCGCAAAAACTGAATACGGTCGTTACCTAGCAGCCCTCGCCGATGAGGTAGAGCGCTAAACCATGTTGTTTCATCCCACACAGCTGCCGGGCGTTCTTTTGATTGAGCCACAAATTTTTCGCGATTCTCGTGGCTTTTTCATGGAAACCTATCACGCTGAAAAATTCCAGCGCGCCGGCATCAATGCACCGTTCGTGCAAGACAATCATTCGTGCTCAACACAAAAAATTTTACGTGGATTACACATTCAAGTGCCCTATGCACAAGGCAAACTCGTACGTGTCATCGAAGGAGAAATTTACGATGTAGCCGTCGATGTGCGCCTTGGCTCACCGCACTTTGGAAAATCCGTCGCAGTTTCCCTCTGCTCTCAGAAAGCGAATCAGCTCTACATTCCGCCGGGCTTTGCACACGGCTTTTGCGTAATGAGCGAGGTCGCACAAGTACAATACAAATGCACCGAGCTGTATCATCCGGAAGCAGAATTCAGCATTGCCTGGAACGACCCTGATCTCGCAATCGCCTGGCCAATCCGCGATCCAATTTTGTCGGACAAAGACCGCAGTGCACCGCGCTTGAAGGATGTGCACTCGCGACTCATGCGCTTCGAAGGAAAATAAAGCGCATCGTACGCGCGCAATTTAGAAGTCTTCTTCAATATCCAGATGTTCATCTTCCCGTCGCACCAAGATGAACGGAGAATTGCAGTAGGGACAAAACACTTCTTCGCCTACTTCTTCGTCGCCGGAAAAAGCCAGCTCGACATTGCAAACGGGGCAACTCACTTGGAAATCGGGATCGTCAACTTTTTTCGCCATGCCCAGAGTTTCGGTATGACATAGCCTTCACTTGAGTTCACGCCGTTGCGCACACACAGGAATACTTGAGAATCTGACGTAGTTTGCGCCAAGATAAATCACTCCTTCGCCGCAGATCGGAATCGTATGTTTCTACGTCCTGCTCCCATGCAAGCCATGCAAAATTTTCGCCGTCAACACCAGCTCGCCTACTCGCTCGTGCGCAAGCTGCGAACAAGATCTTTGCCTCGTACACCACTTTGCACACGCATCTTGCTTCGAACCGTCGTACTGGGAATCGCCATCGGCTTAACTGGAGCCACATCGGCCCACGCCAGCACCTCTCTTTCCTTTGCCGACAATCCTCTTTGGAGTTCATTTTTAATCGCAGCCTGGGTCACCGTCTTGAATCCGATCGTACACGGCCACTCGCGGCGAACTGCCGCGCTACTAAGCGCCGTCGTGGGAAGCATCATCATGCACTCCACGCAAGCCAGTCTACTCTGGACCTTGATAACATCACTTATTTGTGTTGTTTTTGCATGTCAGGGATACAGCAATGGGCTTTTTTGGCTTTTGTTGGCAAGCGGCTTTGGATACCGACGAAAACTCGCAAGCGAGGATCCCGTCGAATGTTCGGGAATTCAAGGCACGCTCGGTGGCGGCGGATATCGACACACTGGAATCTCGTTGTGTGGTCAACGTGCAACAAGGAGCTGGAGGTGAAACCTTCTCAACAAGTCGATGCCACCGATCGTTTACAACTCGAAACTGCGCTCGCGTTACTCCGCGAAAAAACTGGCGCCGAAGTAGCCATTGCAATCGTCACTCATTCGTGTTGGGACAACACAATTCCGTGGCGGGTTGCATCAACCCTTGCAGCGATCATGCTCGTTTCCGCACCACTTTCTTCATCGCTACACAACCCAGAACTCCTCTCCGTACTAACTCTCGCAGCTTTTGCCGTCGGATTTGGGTTCGGCCAGCTGCCACGCCTGCAGCGCAACCTACAAAGCGCGCAGGCCGTTTGCAGCAAAATTAACGCAAGAGCACAACGCACTTTCTCCGAATTGGGATTAGCACAAGCGACACAAAAAAGAGGAATTCTATTCTTTGTCTCGCTCCTCGAAGAACAAGTAGTCGTGCTAGCCGACGAAGGAGTTCGGCTACGCGATTCTCATCCAAGCCCTTGGCCACGGATCAGCGAAATTGTCGCGACAGGCTTTCGCGACAATCAGCCTGTTGCGGCCTTGCTCACGGCCCTTGAAGAATGCACCTCTCTCCTTGCGCCCGTAGCCCTCAACTCCATTGCCACGAGGAATCAAAACATTTCTGTGTTAATTATTGATGACTGAAAAGAATGGATGAAAATAAAAACTCTCAGCGATCGCGACAATTCTCGCAGTGACCGTATAGCTCATGCCGGTGACGTAAAATCAGAAAGTTATAGTCCTGTGCAACCGCTTTTTGTGCTTCTTCAATTTTCTGACATTGGAATTCGATGATTTTCCCGCAACGCACGCAAACGAGATGATCGTGATGCTCGTGCTTAATCTCATAGCGCGTCACGGCGCCGTCAAAATGATGCTCCGTCGCAAGCCCCGCATCGCAAAGAAGCTTCATCGTGCGATAGACGGTTGTTTGACCAATGCTCTTATGTTTGGCTCGTACGCGGTGATACAGATCCTCTCCCGTGATATGCCCCTTTGCTTCTAGAAAAGCGTCGAGAATCACGTCCCGTTGTTTCGTGTGTTTCAAATTCTGTGAATCGAGATATTGCGCAAGAGCTTTGTGTTCGAGTTCGTTTGCCATCCATGCACCCCCTACGCAACCCTAAAAAAGCAAGCCAGCCTGCTGCTCACAGACCTTGCAACAACTCTTCCGCAAGCACAGCCAACTGCTCGTCTGCACCGTCGGCGAGGGTGCGCAACTGACTCTGCAAGCCGCGCGAAATTTCGGCTTCTCCTGCTCGCACGGCATCACCAAACACCTCCAGCACGGACAGGATCAATGCCGAATCGCGCGAATCAAGAAACATCGAAACCAACGACGCATCCGTCGGTACGCCGATTTGCTGCAAGTAGGCATGACACGCTTGCGCAAGCTTGGGTGTACCGTGTGCATCGCGCACCGCCGCAGCGAGATTCTCGGCCTCGCTCTCCGCTCCGGAAAAAAGACGGTCGATTTTTCGCAAATACTGCGCCGTCGCTTCCTTGGAGCGCAGCCCTTCGCTTGCTCGCTCATGCGGACTGCCTTCGCGGCGCATCCGATCACGTTCACTAAAACTCAACTTACGGCCATCGCCTGATGCCATTTTCGTACCTCCCGTTTTTTAGTGTGCCGTCGAAGTCGATTCGATGAGTTGCAAATTGTATTGCGCGGCTTGGTTTGTGCAGTCGAGTTCGACAGCCCGGCGAAATGCATGTAACGCCTTTTCGGAATTACCGGCCGCGCGGTATGCAATTCCCAGGTGATTTTGAATCTCCGACGCACGCGGTGCATAAGTCGCTGCCGTTTCGAGCGTCGAAATCGCCTGCGTAATTTCGCCGCGATCAAGTTCTTGTGTACCACGTACATAAAGTTGTGCGCCCTGATACGAGGCACAACTCACACTGCTGAGCAAAAGTGCAGCAAAAAAAAGAAAAAAAATCGAACGAAACATGCAAGCCATGATGATCAAGCTTACTACGCGGCCGCGCGAGCGCGAAGTTCGATTTCGGCGATCACCGGCAAATGGTCGGAAGCGCGGCGTGCAAGCGGCGTATCGTAAACGCGCAAATCGAGAATCGGCACACCCCGCGAATACACACGATCGAGCGCAAAGAACGGCAGAACGCCTGGATACGAAAGCGGCAACTTGGCGAGTCGCTCGCGTGAAAGCTCGCGCTCGAGTGTATGACTCGCCTTGCAGTGCCGCCAAAGATTAAGATCGCCGAGCAAAATCGTCGGTGCGTCAAGCAAGTGTTCCAAAATTGTGTCGACTTGGTAGTGACGCACACGTGCCAGCAACGAAAGATGCGTCGCAATAATTTGCAGCGGTTCGCAACCGTCAATATCCACTTGTGCAAGCGTTGCAACGCGTTTATCAAGAAGCGTCGAACTCAAACGCAAAGGTTTTGCTGAGCGAATCGGCCAGCGTGAAAGAATGACATTGCCCAATTCACCGCGACGGTGAATTCGAGCACGCGTAAACAAGTATTGAAAACCCAACGACTGTGCAAAATCGCGAAGCGGATCTTCACCCGAAATTGGGCGCAATACTTCTTGGAGAGCAATCAGATCAGCACCAATTTCCGAAATCACCGCTCCCGCATCACGAATATCGGGCGTCTTCCGCCCCGAAACACCCATCCAGCGATGCACGTTGTATGTCGAAACCTTAATCCGGCGAGTCATACTTCTCATTTCATCGGCAAGTGCACGTACAAAGACAACCTTCATTTTGTACAACTTCACAGAAGCTGCGAAAACCCTCGGCACAAAATCGCAAAAGACAACCGATCCAACACAAATCCTCTGCAGCTTTCTCCTGGGTTGGAGATCGAAGAACAATTGGACAGTTGGTCTTTGGCGCGCTTTTGCGTTCGCAGCAGCATTTAGGCCACAACACGAAGCCCCATGCGAATCCAATGGCCGTCGATCTCAACCTCGCGCGCGCTAACGGTCGGGTCGATTTCGACGCCAAGCTTTAACTCCGTCGTGAGTGTCTCTTTACAGAAATCCGCTTCGTTGGCGCGCAACAAATCCAAAAGTTGGGGAGCGCCCTGAAAACTCATTTGCACACGCGCCGTATAATCAAGGTCGAGTTCTTTGCGGAAGGTTTGTACGCGATTCAAAATTTCACGAAACATGCCTTCGCCGATCAATTCGGGTGTGAGCGCCGTATGCAAGACGATGACGCCTGCCCGGCAACTGGCGGCCGCGAAACCTTCTCGCGCTTCAAGCGTCACGTTGATTTCACTCGAAGAAAGTTCAATTTCTTCATCCTCCACAAAAATGTGTACGCAGCCCTTGGCATCAAGCTCACGCAAGAGCGCTGCTCCATCGGCGCCCTGCAGCGCTTGTTTGAGAAGCGGCATCTTTTTGCCAACGCGCGGGCCCAATGCGCGAAACTGCGGCTGCACACGGTACGTCACATAGGCGTCCGCTTGATTCACGAAATTGACCGTATGCACATTGAGTTCATCGCGAATAAGTTCAACATATCCACGTAGAGCAGTCTCTTGCTGCGGATCGGCAAGCACAATCTCGGCCGCGGCGAGCGGTTGACGCACACGCAACTTCTCTGTCGTACGCACTTGCAAACCAGCCGACACAAAATCGCGTACGTTTCCCATTATTTGCGAAAGAGCGTGATCAATTAACGCGGTGTTCGCCGCCGGATAATCCGCCATGTGCACACTAACCAACGCCTTCGCAAAGGGACGGCGTACCAAATTTTGCCAAACCTCTTCCGTCGCAAACGGCAGGAAGGGTGCGAGCAAAGTTGTAAGCGTCGTTAAACACTCGTACAACGTCCAATGGGCTGACAGTTTGTCCTCACTCAACCCTGCCGCCCAAAAACGATCGCGACTGCGACGTACATACCAATTCGATAATGCGTCAACAAAATGTGTAAGAACGACCGTTGCGTCGTACACCAAATAAGCATCAAGCGCAGCAACGGTTTTCTGCGTAGCCAGCGCAAGCTCCGACAAAATCCAACGATCGAGCAGTGCACGTTTTTGCGGTGCGAGTTTCCTTGCTTGGCATTCCGCATCCGCCGGATCAAAACCATCGATATTTGCGTAAATCGTAAAAAATGAATAGACGTTACGAAATTTCAGCGGCAGCTCGCGCTGCAAGGCACGCACACCCGTCAGCGAATGGCGCGTGGAATTCCACGGCGGATTGGCCGCGTAGAAAAACCAGCGAAACGCATCTGCGCCAGGTGCCGGTGTCGCCGTGTCTTCGATCGCAACGCGAAAGTTCGCCTCAAGCTGCGGCACTTCGGCAACGCGCGTTTCAAAACCCGTCGGTGCCAATGCGCAGCCAAGTTTTGCGCGATCGCTTGGCGCCAAGAGTACAAGCCGACGCGGAATTTTTTTCGGAATGACCGTAACTGTGAGTGAATCGTCTAAGCGATCGACACGAAAAAGTTTCGCTTCCGTTTTCTCACCCGAAAAATCGAGACCTTCATAGTCTTCTCGTGCAAGAAAAACTTGACCCGGCTCGGGGACGAGCATGGCATCTTCGACAACGGCGCACTCAAGGCGCACACGTTTTAAAATCAATTCCGGTGATGTGTAATTGCCTTTGCTCTTCGATTCTTTTTTTCCGGCGCGATCGCAAACGTGCCCAAGCACCATGCAGTTTCGAAATGGATGCGGCTTCTCGCGATCTTCGAAAAGCAGCGTCGAAACCATCAAAAGCGAATAAAACCAACCGCGTGTCTGATCAATGGCTTCGCTAATGAAATCCGCCGGAAACGCAGCCGCAAATTCCTCTTTCCCTCGATGCGGATATCCCCACTGCGCAAACGGCATGGAGCCCGAATCGAACCAACAATCGATCACTTCCGGAACGCGCCGATACACGCCCGGCTCGCCCGCACGCCGCCACGTCACCTGATCAATATAAGGCTTATGTACACGAAGATGCGTTGAAATGGAGGGGTCCTTTTCGCGGGCTGCATCGAACGCTTCAAACGCACTGGGATTGCGTTCAAGAATTTCAGCAACGCTATTGGGTGCATCCATTCTTCCGGTGACGTCATTGATCCAAACATTGAGTGGCGTTCCCCAAAAACGCTCCCGCGAAAGTGCCCAATCGACGTTATTGCGCAAGAAATCACCGAAACGCCCTTCTTGAATATGCTCAGGGAGCCAGTGAATCGCTTGGTTGTTCGCCATCGCATCACGTATTTTTTGTGTAGTGCGAATATACCAAGCTGGACGTGCGTACTGAATCAACGGATCTTGATCCGACCGTACACAGAATGGATACGGATGACGAATCGTCTCGGCATGCCAAAGCAAGCTCGCTTCTTTTAAATCACGCATCAAATCGCGATCGCATTCTTTGACCCAGCGCCGTGCATATTTCGTCGGCGCAAACTGCGGATCAAAACCACCGTCGGGACAAACGGCGCAAAGAAGTTCAAGAGAAGGATCTGTCTCTCGCTCGCGCGCCAGTTGCTCGAAGTCCGCTTCGCCAAAAGCCGGAGCAATATGCACGATGCCTGTACCGGCATCGAGCTCAACGAAGTCTGCGTCAACGACTCTCCAGATTTTGTCGCACTGCGTCGTCTTGGAAAACCAATCGAAAGGCGGACGGTACTTTTTCCCAATAAGTTCTGCGCCGCTGAGCTTGCGCTCGATGCAAAGTTCACGTCCAATCTTCTCTTGCAATGCTCTGAGCAAATCTTGCGCCACGATCAAACGCTCAGCACCGTCGGAAACAACGACATATTCAAAATTACGACGTACGGCCGCAAACATATTCGACGGAAGAGTCCACGGCGTAGTCGTCCACACCAAAAGCGCTACATCCTCTTCGCCGACAAGCGGAAAGCGTACATACACCGACGGATCATCAACTTCTTTGTAACCTTCGCCGACTTCCGCTGCGGAAAGTGCCGTACCGCCCTGCGCCCACCACCACACTACTTTGTGTCCCTGATACAGCAAGCCTTTCTTGAAAAGTTCCGAGAGAGCCCACCACACGCTTTCGATAAAACTTTCGTGATATGTGACATAGGCGTTTTCAAGATCGACCCAAAAGCCGAGCGCCTCAGTCAGTTCTTCCCATTCTTTGGTGTAGCGAAACACATTTTCGAGACAGCGGCGCACAAACGGCTCTTCGCCGTACTCGCGAATCGCATCCTTGCCGCGAATGCGCAAACTCTTCTCGACTTCAATCTCGACGGGAAGGCCATGCGTATCCCAGCCGGCTTTGCGCGGCGCATAGTAACCGCGCATCGTTTTGTAACGTGGAAAGAGATCTTTGATTACGCGCGTGAGCACATGCCCGTTGTGCGGGAGTCCATTCGCCGTCGGCGGACCTTCATAGAACACGAAAGGCGGCCCGCCCCTGCGCTGAGCAAGTGTTTTCTCGAAAATCGAATTTTCTTTCCAAAACTGCCGGATGCGAGCTTCGGCTTCGGGAAAATTCTGAACCGGTGCAACTTTTTCAAAACGTTCGGAACTCATAGGCGCCTTAGCCTAACACGGAGGATTTGCAGTGCGAGGGTTTTGGCACAAGGATCAGTGCACGCCCGGTGTTGCAACGAGCGAAGCCGGATCCACGCCGAGTGCGTGCAGCACTTGCATCCACAGCGCGTCATGCGGCACTTCGAAAATCCACTTCGGAGAAACTGGCACTGCGAGCCATGCACCTTGCGCCATCTCGGCTTCAAGTTGCCCCGGTCCCCAACCTGCATAGCCAAGATAAAAATGGAAATGCGTGGGTGGTGCCGCTGTGAGTTCGTGCATGGCCTCGATCGAACCCACAAAATTGAGACCCGCTTGCAGTGGCAGAATCGATGCATCGCTTGTCTTCGCACCGTCGCCAAAAAGCATCCAGCCCGTATTGGGTTGCACCGGCCCACCCCAGTGCACAACCGCATCCGTCGCTCCGCCCCATGGCACCTCCAGCGCGCGACAAATTTCAGCCATCGAAATTTCCGTCTTACGATTCAGCACCAAACCAAATGCGCCTTGCTCGTCTTGATGCACGATCAACACCACGGTTCGATAAAAATTAGGATCGAGAAGCTGTGGCATAGCTACAAGAAGCAGTGGAGTAAAAGAAGGTTGCGACATCGTGCGTGAGCGTAGCAGGTTCGCTCACGACCGGCAGAGTTCGAGCTTTCGATGTAGGCTGCACGGCCATGCAACGCAGCGATGAAAAACTCTGGGGCGTACTTGGCTGCCTCGTAGCAATTTGGTGTTTTTTATTTATTGCACCGCCGATTCAAGCCATTCGAAATCCTCAGTTCGCACTCGGCATTGCAGGCCTTATCAGTTCACTAAGCTTCGGACTCCTCGCGTTCTCTCTCGGACTCCTCGCCCACGGACGCGACGCACTGTGCGCAAAGCTGGGTCTCGCGCGCGGCACGCTTAGCATGGCCACCCTTATTTGGCTCGGCGTTGGGATGTTCGCTTTGAGCTATGCCGTCGATGCCACGCTCACCCTCGCGGGATTACGCAGCGAAAGTAGTCTGCAGCTCTTCGATCGCACGATTGCAGGAGCACGCGGCAGCGCGTTGCTGACTCTCCTACTCGGCATCGGTGTTGCGCCAGGTTTTGGCGAAGAACTCTTATTTCGCGGCTTCGTGCAAAACGCCCTTCGCATGAAACTAAAAAGTGTTGCCTGCGTTCTGGGCGCCGCACTGCTCTTTGGTCTTGTACACGTCGATCTCGCACACGGCCTTGGTGCATTTTTTCTAGGGATCTACCTCGGTAGCGTAGCTCTCCTCGACAAAAGCTTACGCGCTCCAATCGTCTGTCACGTTGCGAACAATTTGCTCGTCGTTTTCGCAGTAGCCTACGCGCCGTCACTGCAAAGGGCGCCTGCCTCTGCGTCGTCCGCCGCCCTAGCAGGCACCTTCGCATTGTTGATCTTATTGGGTGTCAAATGGAAAATTTCAAGCACTGCCTCAGCAGCACCTCACACGACATCATAATTTTCAGAGAAACACGCGCAAAATTCTCTGCACCGCGCATTCTAAGATTTTCAAACTTACTTCGTGTTACTGCGAATGTCTTGAGTGGACAGACTCTTCTTGGTACGACGCAAGGAATTTGCATCGTTTGTATCCGAAGGCAATATGCGCTTTCCGTCGCCGCGCTTTGGAGCGGGTTGTGCAACGATTTTCTTTGTCGCTTGAGCAATACGCGTTTCCGTGTAGGGCGATAAAAAACGTTCTGCCGCCACTTCTTCGCAAACACCCCGTGGACAAAAAAGTGTGCGCATCACTTCTGCCGCAATCTGTGAAGCGCTGCGCAACCACACTTCCCCTTGCACAACGACGATTGCCACTGCCACCGTCGGAGATTCAGCGGGAGCAATCCCGATGAACCACTCGTAGCGCCCAGCTGGATTGACGCCCGAAAGGCTGCCCGTCTTCCCTGCAACCTGTACGGGATCCAATAAAGTATGCCCAGCGCGTCCATGAAATGCGCGACGTGCCGTCCCCGCTTGCGTGGTCTCCACCATCATCGCGCGCAAACGTGCCGCTTCGCCTTCGCTCATCACCCGCACCGGTGCTGGCAACGCGGGCAAAGACATCTCTTGTCCGGTTGCATCTGTCACACGCGCAAGCCAATAAGGCTCACGACGCATTCCATCCGAAAGCGTCATCGCAAGTTGCAACGCATGCAACGGCGTAATTCGCAAACCCGACAACCCCGATCCAAGTTCTGCGAGCTGATAACGCAATTCAGTGTCTTTTCCTTTGGCATCAAATTCCAGAAGGCTGATTTGTCCTGCCGCGTGGCCCAGCGCAGGCACGGCCAGCAAACCAAACTCGCGAATCGTGCCGATGAGCGCCTCTGCACCAATCGAGTGCACTGCGAGCTGCGCAAAACAGTGATTGTTCGACATACCAAGCGCTCTTTGAAACGAGATCTCCGTTCCCTGCGCAGGAGGATCGACATTTTTTGGTGTCAAACGATATGGACTACCCTGATAGCGGCATTCTCGCTGCAATGCATCGGGTGCGTGGCGCATCGCTGCCGCTGTCGTCACCACCTTCACAAGCGACGCCGCAGGGTAAGTTTTCGTCGGTGGAAAATTGGTGGGATCCGTCGAGGCGTACGCCAGCAAGCGACCCGTCTTGACGTCACTAACAAGCACATGTGCGTACTGCGCTTGGGCTTGTTCGAGAATCGTTTCCACTGCCTGCGACAACGCAGGATCGAAGGTGTATTCAAGTCGCACCTCCGATTGTGCAGAATGGGTCGATGCAGCGGGCAAACGCAACGCCTCAAACAATCGTCCCTGTGAATTCGTACGCGACAAAATGGTTTTGACGTTCGGCAGGTGCCCAAGCAAAGTAGGCGGAGCATACGCAAGAACAGGTAGCTGCGATGCTTGCTCGAAATTGGCTGAAACGGGCGGCAAATCTTCCGTCGGAGCAGAACGCTTCATGCCCAAACCGATGAAACTGCCTACCAAACAAACTACCGCAAACACCGCGAGCGTGATCCGGCCGCGAAGCAACATCTTGCGTGGCGGATGATTCATTTTCCGTGCAAGGGGTAAATCGAAATGCGTCTTACTGCCTCTCATATTCCACGCACCAAACCAACTTCGCTGCTTTCGCTGAAAGAACTTCTGCATTCGCCTTCGCCACAAATTCACAATTCGATTTTCTCCAAATCCACTCACGCTTCAACTTGTTTGAACTTTGCTTGCACCGTCGCTGCGCGCCGTGCAAGCAAAGTTTGGCTCAAGAAGCAAAGCCTCGACTTGATCGAGTTCGAGCACGGAGTAGCCGCGCGCACGCGCCAGCTCGTGTTCCTGCAACGTATTGTATCCCCAAGCAGCCAAGACACAGCTCAACCGCAGCTTCGCCGCCACATCAAGATGATTCACTTTATCGTCGATAAAAGTGATTTTCTCGAATGGAATTTGAAGTCGTGCCCGCAACGCTTGAAAATGCGCGCTCTTGTTGACACCCGTTTCTTTATCGAAAATCAACTGCGGATCGAAAAGCTCGGCAATACCATACTCACAAAGCAAAAGTTCGACGGAATCTCGATCCTTCGCCGTTGCAATCGCAAGCCGCCACTGCTGCGCAAGCTTCGGCAAGAGCGCAACAAATCGCGAATACGGCGGTGTCCATGCCAGCCAAGCTTGCAAATTTTCCTCACGCAGCTTGCGCCGATTCAAATAAAACCGCGAATGAAATTCAGTTAGCCAGGTCGCATCTCTTTGTCGCGCAAAGGCCCAATACGTTTCTTGATCCAAAATTCGTGGCGAACAATTCTCTGAAATCTCACCGTCGATCGCCGCGAGCGCCACACCGAAATCTTCAGCACGATTACCAAACGGCAGCAAAGCCGAAAACCGAGCGTACAAAATCTCCGGTGCAATACGATCAAAATCCACCGTCGGTCTCATTTCCCGATACGTTGCAAGCGCAACTTCAAAAGTCTCGCGGCGACTATCTGCGATGACACCATCAAAGTCGAGTGCCAGGGCCTGCATCCAGCTCATCCTTCGCTACTTCAGATTGCGGGAAGAGGTACCTTGCATCCTGAAACAAGCCCTATCCCAAAAGAAAATGCGTGGAAAGCGATCGAAACAAGCTATGCACATCATTGTGTAACTCCTGCATTCGCAATGAGCGGGCCAGGCGATCGATCGGAATTTCACAGCCCAAATCGATTGCAAGTTCACCTTTGCGTGCGAGCAAGCGCTTTGCATCCAAATTACGCAGCGCCTCGTCATCGCCCGCCTGTGCAAGATGCGAGCGCATGGCACGCACGAAACGACGATCGGATTCTGAAAAATGCAGCGTGCGTCGAATAGCATCGGGTACGAGCAAATAACTCTCGATATGTCGTAAACCCCAAGTGAAAAATTCGAGTCCGTCCTGTCGTGCGTCGATTCTCAAGGCCTCGGTATCACGATCCAGAATACACAGCGCGCGTAGCTGGGCATTGGCCGCAAACGCCGAACGAAAGTGCTCGCAAGCACGCTCGGGGCGACGGCCGCCAAGAATGACGAACGAATCTGCAATCTGCTTTGCGAAGTTTGGCGCAAGCAAACGCGCCCATGCACACAGGATCGCCTGATCGCGCGCGCCCTCGACATAGATCAAGCAAGAATTCGTGCCATACCGTTTTGACAAAGTCGCCGCCAAAGCCTCTCGGTGAATCCAAAATTCTTGTATTCGAATCGAACAAAATGATGCTATACCCGTAACTCACCATTCAGAATAATTTTTTGTTTTCTTTCGCCGCAAACCATCTCTTTTAGTGCACGCTGCAATCTCAAAAAATTGCTTTCCATGGGGAGTTTTGCACATGACTCGAGTACTAATCGCCGACGATCACGGCCTAATTCGCGCTGGGCTCAAAGCCACCCTCGAAAAAGAACCTGGAATCACGGTTTGTGCCGAAGCCAGCGACGGCCAAGCAGCGCTCGATCTTCTCGATTCTGCGAAGCCGGAGGTTGTCATTTTCGATGTTACGATGCCGCGTCTTGGTGGCTTTGAAGCGCTCGAGCGAATCCGCGAATCGCACCCGCAGATCAAAGTAATTTTGCTCTCGATCCACGGCGATGCACCCTTCGTGCAAAGCGCTGTCGCCTTGGGTGCAAAAGGATACATCTTAAAAAGCGGTCCGATCACCGACATCAACGCGGGCGTCAAAGCGGTCGCCGGCGGCGAAACGTATCTTAGTCCTTCGATTGCGCGCGAAGTCGTAGATCAACTTTACGCACCGGCGTCCGACGACAAAAATCCGCCGGTTTCGCTTTCCAATCGCGAACGCGAAGTATTGCATCAAATTGCTGAAGGCGCGTCGGCAAAAGAAATCGCAAATGCGCTGCGCATCAGCACGAAGACCGTCGAAGCGCATCGCACGAGCCTCATGCGCAAACTCAAAGTGCGCAAGGCGACCGAACTCGTGCGCTATGCGCTGCGCCACGGACTCATCGAACTCTAATCAGCGACATTGTAATTTTTCGAGGCGCACCAGAGTTTCAACGTGCGCAGTCTGCGGAAACAAATCAAAAACTTGAACACTTTCAAGTGTATAACCGTACTTTGTGAAATCGACGAGATCGCGAGCCAGCGACGCCGGATCGCACGAGAGATACACGATGCGCGGCGCATTCAAAGCCAACACCTGCTTGCGTGCGCGCGGCGAAAGACCAGCACGCGGTGGATCCAGCAAAATGACCTCCGGCGAAAAACGATACACTGCTTCAAAGGCATCAATCGCTTCCACCGCGCTTGCAATCGGCGTCACGTTTGCAAATCCGGCCTGACGCAAATTGCGGTGCAAGTCGGCGATGGCGCGCGAGTCGGATTCCACCGCAATGAGTGCATCGAATGCGCGCGCAGCAGCCAGCGTAAAAAATCCCGCACCGGCGAAAAACTCGATCATTCGCGCACCATGCCCCAGCGCAACCGTCACTGCGTCGAGCAATGCCGACCAAAGAAGCGCATTGCCCTGAAAAAATCCGCCCGCCGAAATTTCGACTTTTGCTACGCCGACATCCAGCGCAATGCGCTGCGGTCCTTGCAAAACACGCTGCGTCGCGAGTTCCACGACTCGAACTTCCCCAGCCACACCGCACGCGAGTTCGATCTCGCCTTGCTGAATGGCAAGCTTCGTCTTCTTTTCCGATCCATCATTCACAAAACTGTGTAGTGTTTTCTCAAGAGCAGGATGCAATATCGGACACTCATCCACAAAGCAAAGTCGATTGGAACCACGCAAGCGATAAGCAAGTCCCTCCTTTCCGAAGACGAGACGTGTTCGAGCGCGGTAAGCATACTCTTGCGGCGAAGTCGTCACTTCAATGGAACCAGGAAGTCGTAACTTGCCAACACGCTCGAATGCATCCACGACTTTTCGTCGCTTCGCCTCGCATTGCGCTGTGTAAGAAATATGTTGCCAGTCGCAACCGCCACAACGACCAAAAAACCTGCAACGCGGTTTCACGCGCTGTGAGCTGGGTTCGAGGATTTCACAAACCGTCGCGCGCAGGAAGCGCGCACTCTCTTCGTTGACTTGCACACGAAGCCAATCGCCCGGCGCAGAATCAGCGACGAACACAACGCGTCCAGAAGCGTCATGTCCAAGTCCGGCACCATCGCTCGCAAGCGATTCAATGCGAATTTCTAAAGTTTGTGACACCGCCCGGATTCTTTCATCAGGATGAGCACTTCGCTGCACAAATTCTGCAGGCGCAGAAAATCCATTGCGATGCTCAGTCAAAATCATTCCTAATTTCGACACATTTATTTGTTGTAAAAATTATTTCCACACAGCAATCTTGAGCCACTGCCCTTTCTCGAGTGGACGATCTTTCGCAATTCCATTTTGTAACGCAGTTTCGAGCGGTGACCAAAGATTGCCTGTGCGCCGGCCCAATTCATCCAAACTCTCGCCTGAGTTCGCCTGCACCGAACGCAGTACTCGAGTGCGAAAAAGCGCACGCTCCGTCTCCAAAAGCGGACGGAAACTTCGCCCGACATTTCGAAGTGTATTGCGATAGGTATCATAAATTTGTCCCGGCACATGGCCTTCGATGCGATAAATCTTGCCTTCGTAGGCAATCCAAGTCAGATCGAGCAGAATATTTGCGTCGGTGGATAAAGCATGAAACGCCGACAGTGTGCCAATGCGAAACGTTTGTCCGTCATAAAGCAGACCTTGCGTATTTTGCACAGCTCGAAAAGCCGCTGCTTTCGGGTCATCACCTTCTCCCTGCAAACGCAAGCGCACCATCGCAGCTTGCCGAGGTGACACAGCAATGACTTCGCGCAGTGAATTCTGCGCTTTCCAGCCTTCCGGAAAACGAATGCTGAAGTTCAAACTCGGATGCAAAAAACGGGAACCCTCAAAAATACCGCCAGCGGGATCCTCGCCAATGACGAGCCCCTGAACTTTTTGCAAATATTCAAACGAATTCCGCGCAAGAGGGGTTTCAAGCGCATGCAAAGCCGCATCCGCACGCGAGGAAGCCAAAGCGACACGTTCGGGTGTTGATGGATGGGAATCGAAAAAACCGGTATAGCGGCTTGCACCTTGTTCAAAACGAGCCCGGTTTTCAAGACTGCGCAGAAAACCCGCCATGCCACGCGGATCCCAACCGGCACGCAAAGAAAGCTCCTGTCCCAGTTGATCGGCCTCTCGCTCTTGCTCGCGCGAGTAGGCAGCCACCGCACTCGCGTTGGCAGCTTGAATCGCTCCGATCGCATCCCCGCCGCCACCGAGGGCAGCGGCCGCAAGAATGCCCAGCGTCGTTAACCAATTGGTTTGCGCTGCGCGATCCATCCGCGCAAGCGCATGTTGCTTTTCAACGTGCGCAATTTCGTGAGCCAATACGTTCGCAAGCTCACTCTCCGAATTGGCCAGTACGAGTAGTCCGCGCGACACATAAATGTAACCGCCTGGCAAAGCAAAGGCATTCGGCTCGGGAGAATCCAAAATGCGAAACTGAAATGTGAGATCAGGCCGCGAAGCAACGCGAGCAATCCGCTGACCAATCGATTCAACATATTCTTGCATTGAAGCGTCGCGCACGAAACCAATCTCGCGCTCAATTTCTTCGGCAGCTTGTTTGCCGAGTTCGGCCTCACGCCCAAGCGGCATCTCCGGTTGTGCATATACGGAATCGGCCGGCTGCGACAAAATCACTTGACGCTTTGGAGCGGATTGAGTCTCCGCCGCTGACTGCGACGTTGCTCGAGCACATGCCAATAACAAACAAAAGTGGCAAAAAACACAAAAAAGAGTTACGACCTTCTGCAGGTCTTTCGACAACACAAATTTTTTCATTTTTTGCACTCGATGGTCTCGACTCCACATCGAAAAAATCATTCTTCATCTCGCCGATAACACTGAAGTGCGTTTATTTGCCAGAAATGTGTATCGGGCAGGGCAAAGCAATCCGTGACGGCTGCGTCGGGCACCCACGCCGTCAGGCGCCCTTCGCGTCCGCGCCCATGATGTACGCAGCCCGTATCAAGTCCGCGCAGCCCGGGTGCCAAATGCAAACCTTGACGCGCCCAGTGCCCATACACAACTCCGTAGTCATGGTCCGCCGCACGCCAGGCAAAGTGCCAAGCTTGCTCCGGCGCCGACGGCTCTTTTTTCGACCACTCGCCCTTCTCCGTCGCACTGCGTGCACTCGTGATGCGCGCCAGATTTTCTCGCTCTGCATCTTTTGCCGGGCTCGCACGCAAAAAACGCCTCGCTTCTTCGATGTCTGCGCTCCCAAGCCGTGCCTGCACCGCCCTGGCCTTGTCTTGCAAAGTCTCAAAATTCCAACTTGGGTGAACGGAAGCATGCACCATGGCGAACTTTCGCGATCCGATCTTTGACGTTTCGACAATGGGTCGATGACGCAACCACTCGATCCACTCCGCCGCATCGGGCGCACTCAATATGTCTCCAAAAGTATCACTTTTATGTGTCGGCCGAAGACCAAGGCCTGTTTCAATGAGCTTTAACTCGTGATTTCCAAGCACGTAATGCGCACGCCCGGCATCAACGAGATGGCGAATTCGCTGCAAAGCTCGCAAGCTCCAAGGTCCGCGATTGACGAGGT
>CAYRID010000002.1:0-66457 GCA_964424225.1 uncultured Geobacter sp. | reverse complement strand
TCCTTCCTACGCAATAATTTGTAAGCGCTTTCTTTGGCTGCCCAAAGACTCCAGCGCTGCTCGTTTGGATTTGCGCTCTGCTCAAGCGTCGTAAGCTCTTGCGTCGAAAACACGCGCGCATCAAAACGCGGATGCAATGTCGAAGCAAAACTCTCCGGATCCAAAAGATCAATGACGTCATTGCCGAGCATTGAAATACTCCTGTTCCATCTCGGCGATATGCCCCAAAATTTGCTGCGAAATCTCTACTGTGGCACGCAAACCTTTTTTGTCGGTCTTCGGCTCAATCCAGGACAACACTACATCGAACTCTTCACCAACGATCGGATAATCCGAATGTTTCTCCTGGTGATCACCACGCAAATACACACAAAGCACACGGCAACCTGGCACCGCATTCACGATGCGACCGACCCCGTATGCCGCCGATTCCACTTCAACGCGCCCTGTGCGGCTACGCCCGCCTTCCGGAAAAATCAGCACGACCTCACCGCGGGAAAGCAAGAAAATCACACGCCGCAACACTTCAGAAATATCCGCGCGTGCACCACCACGCACTACCGGCAAACACTTCATGAGATAAACCAGAAAACTGTTCACGGGATTCGACGCAAAATTGCGTCGCTCTGGCAAATTCCAAGCGAGCTTCGAGAAATTCAGGACGTACCACCACGTCGGTGCAATCGCCCAAGCAATCAAGAACGAATCCACCATCGTAAGATGGTTTGCGCAAATGAGAATGGGACGCTTTTCCTCACGCACCATTTCACGAAACTTGCGCCTCAGTTCACGCCGGTTCTTGATCTTCCAGCGAAACTTGAGGCGCATAATCGAAACGAGCGCAGGAATCCAGAGCGGCCCGAGCAACCGACCAATCTCACGCTGCACGTAAAGTGCGGTTCGGCTCCGAAAAGCAAGATCAGTCACGGCAGCGCGTGCTTTCTCACCCAACCTTTTCACTAATCAAACGCACCGCATCACCGACGGTATTCACCGCATCGGCATCCGCATCGTCGATTTCGATATCGAAGGCATCTTCGAACGCAAGCACCACATCGACGAGTCGTGCCGAATTTACTTTCAAATCTTCCAAGATATTCGTTTGCAACGAAACCGAAGCGAGCGCTTCTTCATTCTTGGCATAAGGCTTCAAGATCTCGACGACCTTGTTAAAAATCTCCTGTTGACCCATTTCTGTCTCCTTTGTGTCCTTTGGACTTTTTCTGCTACAAAAACTTCTCTTACACTTTTTTCGGTTATTCAGCGATCATTCGCTACGAACGCGCTAAGCACACGCGCGTTTTCTCAGGCTTCCCATTTCTTGAACACAGCGCAGGAATTTACATCCCCGAAACCAAACCCTGCTTTGATCATGATGCGAAGATTCGGCATCTCGCGCAGCGTATGCGGAATCGAAGCTGCGTACGGCGCAATCTCCGGGTGCACATCTTCGCAATTGATCGAAGGATGCACAAATCCACCATGCAGCATCAATACCGTCGCGACAGATTCAATCGCACCGGCTGCACCAAGACCATGCCCAATCATGGATTTCGTCGACGTAATCACCGGGAAGTTTTCCGGCGTACAATTGAGGGCCTTCGCCCACGATGCAACTTCCTTGGGGTCTGCTCCAGTCGCTGTAAGATGCCCATCGATGGCATCGATTTCTTCCGAACGCAAACCCGCGTCGGCAAGCGCACCTTGGATGCAGCGCTGCACACTCACCGGGTTGGGCGCCGTCATGCTGCCACCCATGCGATGCCCACCGCAATTAAGAAAGCCACCGAGCAATTCTGCATAAATTCGAGCTCCGCGTGCCTGCGCACTTTCCAAACTTTCGAGCATAAGTACGCCCGCACCCGAGCCAGGCACAAAACCTGCCGCCGAAGCACTCATCGGGCGCGAAGCTTTCTCTGGCACATCATTAAAGGTGCGTGACAATACGCGCATCGCATCGAAGCCCGCCCAAATATAGTGACTTGCACCTTCACTCCCACCGCAAAGCATCCGTTCGGCAAGTCCCGTGCGAATCCGATAATACCCCTCGACCAACGCCTCGGTACCTGTGCTGCACGCACTCGAATTGCTCGTCACTTGATTGCCAAGCGCGAGCAGCCCGGCCACGCGTGCTGAAACACCGCTCCCCATGACTTGCTCGACGGAAGTGCTACCGAGCCTACGCACTTTGCCCGCGTCCGTATACGGAATCACCTTCTCGCCGGCAGTATCGAGCCCACCAACGCCCGTACCAATAATCGCTCCCGCACTCCAATCGACGATGTCACTTTCTCGTGTCGGACGCACGAAACCCGCATCCGTCCAAGCATCGACGGCCGCAATGCAACCAAAACGGTGACTCGTATTCATCGCCAGAAGTTCATCTTCGCCAAAATATGTGGGTGCAAGCTCATCAATGCCCTGAGGAACACCCGCCACTTGGCAACCAAACCCAAGCTCTTTCAATTTCGGCTGAAAGCGAATGCCTGACACGCCTTTGCGTAATGCAGCTTCGAAATTGTGCAAGCCGTTTGCATTCGGCGCGACCACTCCGAGCCCGGTGATTACGACTCGCCGTTTCATTGCACAATCCCCATTCCCGAAACCGTTCCCGACGCAACGACTTTGCCATCTTCGAGACGCATTTCAACCTCTGAACGCAGCTTTCGACGTCGGAAAAACTGTTTGCGGCCAGTAATGATGACGCGGTCCTTGGGTTTCACCATTCCCGTAAATTCCATCGTCGTATCGGTGAAAACAGTCACGATTTTTTTTAACTCCTCGGGCGGCAACTCTTTGCCAAGCAAATAAATGCCCAAGGCCACCACGCCGACCTGCGCCATCGACTCGATCAAAATGACGCCAGGCGTCACAGGATTTCCTGGAAAATGTCCGCGATAAAAATCCATCTCCGGGCGAAAACGAAAAGCTGCAACGATATGCTCGTCATCGACTTCTAAAATCTCATCGACAAAACGAAATGGTTCTTGCTGCGGCAAAAGCGCCAGAATTTCTTTTGGACTTAGTTCCTTCCCCGACATTGCGATCAGCCTCCGTACATGCCGCCGTTAACGTGGATCACCGTGCCTGTGATGTAGCTTGCCCGCGTCGCCAAAAAGTCGACGACGTCGGCTACCTCTTCTGGCTTTCCCATCCGGCCCAGTGGAATCTGCGCAAGAATTCCAGACTGGACTTCCGGTGCGAGCACCTTCGTCATCTCTGTCTCGATGAAACCAGGAGCAATCGAATTGACGAGAATTCCGCGATCCATCACTTCCTTGGCGAGCGACTTCGTCATCGCCTCGATGCCAGCCTTGGCCATCGTGTACGGCATTTGACCAAGATTGCCGGTGTGCCCCACCACGCTTGAGATGTTAATGATGCGACCCGAGTTCTTGCGCATCATGAAGCGGCGCAAGATCAGCTTCGTGAGATACCAAGTGCCGCGCTCGACGCCCATCACTGCATCGAAGTCTTCGAGTGTCATACGAATCACCGGCGCGTTCACGTTGTAGCCGGCGTTGTTCACCAACACATCGACGTGTTCCGTGTGCTCCTTCAACTCGGCAATCATATTGTCGATCTCAGCGGGATTTGAAATATCGGCACGAATCGTCAGCGCATCGGGCAGCGACTCCGCCAGCGCCTTGGCTCCTGCTTCGCTTGAGCGATAATGCACAGCCACGCGAAAGCCGCTCGCTGCGAGCGTACGACAAATGGCACTGCCGATCCCCGTGCCACCGCCCGTTACGAGGGCGAATTTTTTGTGATTCGCTTCTTCACTCATCCTTCTTTTGCCCCTTTCTCACATCACATGATTTGCCGTAATCAATTCAAATCCCGTTCTTGTTTGCAGTACACAAAATTCTCCTCGCTCGAACTCGAGCGACACCCTTCGGAGTCGTTCGAATCGCATGAGAATTTTCATGCAAGACCAACAAGTCCGTTCGACTTACTCGCTCTTGTCCATTTTCCCGCCGCGCGAAAACGCAGAGGGATACGGATAATCCGCATAATCGATATCGCGAAAAATTCCGACCTTGGCACGCTTGACCAAATAAATCTCTTCATCGTCCACGAGCACGCGACCATCCCCGATACCAATCGACGAACCCGATGCCGGCAAATCGACATAGCGCACGATATCGACCTCATAACGCACAACTGCGTCGCGCGGACGAATCTGCCCCATGAACTCAACTTCGCCACAACCCAGTGCGCGCCCGGTACCAAGACCACCGTTCCACGCGCAATAAAACCCAATCATCTGCCAAATCGCGTCGACACCAAGGCAGCCCGGCTGCACCGGATCACCGAGGAAGTGACACTGGAAAAACCAATCGTCGAGACGCACATCGCGCTCCGCAACGATCTTGCCGCGGTGTTTGTTGCGTTCGATTTGCGTCACGCGATCAAGCATCAACATCGGCGGCACGGGTAGCCTCGTCTTAAAATCCGGCGGTGCGTCTTCGATCAACCGGCCATGTCCAAACGCAAGAATTTCCTCACGCGTGAAATGGTTTCGCGCACGATATTCTTCGTACTTCATGCTTCACCTCGAAAACGCAACAACAAACCGCCCCAAGTCAGACCCGAACCCACACCGGCCGCTGCAATATCGTCGTGCGCGGTCCATTGATCCCAAAGCATCGAAATCACCGACGGTGCACCCGCCGATGCCGTATTGCCAAACCGATCGACATTGTAGTGATGACGCTCGGGAGGGATCTTCATTTGCTGGCAAACCGATTCAAGCATGCGCAAATTGGCTTGATGCCCGACGAAATGCAAAGTGCGCTCACCGTCGCTGAACTCGTCACGCAACTGTCCGAGCATGCGTATCGTCTTCTTGATCGCAAACATCTGCACCGTGCGACCTTCTTGGTGAAAGAAACCATCGCGCGGCACGACGACTTTGTCCGAGCCCGCCGGATTGGATTCCAGACGGTTGCCAAGAACTTGCACCCGACCTTTCACTTGGGTCGAAAGGATAGCCGCCGTCGCCGCATCCCCCCAAAGCACCGCCGAAGAACGATCGTTGTAGTTGACGGTTGTAGTTAAACGTTCCGGTGTCACCAAGAGCACATACGCCGGAAGTTTGTCCGGTTGCATCAAACTCAGTGCATACATTCCCGCATAAAAACTCGTACACGCCGAGTTAATATCGAAGCCCGGCACATCGAGGTTAAGCTCGCGGGCCACATTGCAAGCTTCCGCCGGAGACATGGTGTCTGCCGCCGAAGTTCCGGCAATCACGAGTCCGATGTCTTGTTTTGCAATGCCTGCGCGGGCAATCGCCATCTCCGCCGCACGCGCACCGGCATACGCATTCGTAAATTCCGTTGCCTCAAGCGCTGCACGAAAATCCTGATTGCGTGTTGTGCGAATGTAATCGAGCGACATCGCGGTGCGTCGCGAGCGAATCCCGACGCGCTCCATGATCCACTTCTCATTGGTGCCAATATCGAGATCCTCAAGAAACTGATTCGTAATCTCGTTCGTGGGATGGAAATGGCCAAGACCATGGAGTTCCAACATTAATGTGTTACTCCCGAAATATGCTCTCCACCGTCGACACGAATCACTTCGCCGTTGATCCAAGCGGCTTCGTCTTTTGCCAAAAGATAAATCACGCCCGCAACATCTTGCGGTGTCGTGAGCCGTTTCATCGGATTTCGCGAGCGCGCGTTCGCCTTGAGTTGCAAACTACCCGGGATCAAGCGCAAAGCGGGCGTATCGGTGACACCAGCTTGGATCACGTTGCAGCGCAGGCCGTACGGCGCAAATTCGACCGCAATCGCGCGCGCAATCGATTCGAGCGCGACTTTGGCCGCCGCCACCGCCGCATAACCCTTCCACGCCACCGTATTGCCTTCGCTCGTGAGCCCAAAGGTCCGCGCATCACTGGCAAACAAACCGCGGCGATGAATCTCTTGCGTCCAACCAAGAAGACTCGTCCCCATGCTATGGATCGTGCGTGCGAGATCTTCTTCGTCGATGAAAACTTCATTGGAGTACTGCGGCGCCGAAGCGATGCCTTCAAGGTGATCGAGGCCTTGTTCGAAGAGTTGATCGACGGTGGCTTGCAAACTTTGCGCATCTTGGCCAAGCGCCTTGGCCAGCGCGCTGATCGCAGAATGATCCGCTGCTTTTTCCGGCACGATGAGTTTGAGATTTCCAAACGCAATGGAGTGCAGAAGCACGCGAATCTTGCCGCCGGCGCCAAGCGCCTTTGCAATTTCATCGAGCGTCTCGGCGCGCACCGACGCATCGAGCGCATCAACATTGAAAGTAAGAAGCTGCACGCCGGATGCGCGAATCTTGTCAAACTCCGGATCAATATTCTTCATGGCTCCGCGTCGATCACGATGCACAGCAATGATGTTCATTCCATGCGCGGCAAGTTTTTGAGCCGTTGCCAAACCAAACCCACTTGAGCCACCAAGAATCAAAGCCCATGCAT
This sequence comes from uncultured Geobacter sp., assembly GCA_964424225.1. Lineage (GTDB taxonomy): Bacteria > Myxococcota_A > UBA9160 > UBA9160 > JADFDR01 > JADFDR01. The sequence goes on along the minus strand of CAYRID010000002.1, from coordinate 59,994 downwards.
CCCTGGAGAATTCACGCTCCACTCATCTCTCCTTTTTCGCGAAAAACTGCGAATGAAATTCTGAAAAACCGCCAAGCCCGCAGAAAAGCGTCGCGAGTATACGAATCCAAGTGCGCGGGGGCAAAACTTTGGCGCGATTTCAGTCCATTGCGGAAGTGCAAATCGACGCCGCTCAACCCATCCAAACTCCATTATTTGGATCGAAACTTTGCCCCGTAAAAGAACGTCCACCCGGCGAGAGGAGGAAAAACACCAAATCGGCAATCTCATCGGGGTCCGTCATGCGCTGCAAGGGAGTCTGATCCACCATTTCTTGCATCGTCTGCGAAACGGACTGGCTCGTCTCTTGGGCAATCTCTTGCATGCGATGCTCCATCATCGGCGTTTCAACCCAGCTTGGGCAAATCGCATTCACCAAAACCGGCTGCCGCGAAGCCCACTCCACCGCAAAAGCGCGCACAAGCCCGAGGACTCCCGCCTTGCTTGCACAATAAGCCGTGCCGCCCGACACGCCAAAACGCGCAAGGCACGACGAGATCGCAATCGCATGACGCACGGACGCAGCACGATCCATCATTTTTTCAAAAGCGCGAAAAGTGAAATACGTGCCATCGAGATTCGTGCGCACGATCTCATCCCAACGATCGACCAGTGCTTGCGACGTATTCGAGCCCGCAATGCCTGCGCTCGCGATCACGGCATGCAGGGGGCCAAATTTCTTGGCCACGACCTGAAAAGCGCGTTCGAGCGAATCGCGGCTTCGCACATCGGCCTCGACCGCAAGTGCTTGGCTGCCAAGACTCGTTTGGAGATGCTCGATTTTGGCACGCGTACGCCCGAGCAGGCCAACGCGCGCACCTTCGTGCACCAAGCGCCGCGCAATGGCTTTGCCAATTCCCGAACCGGCCCCTGTCACAATAATGTTTCGGCCTTGCAAGCTTGCCATGCCTGCTCTCCCCCTCTCTGCCCTTCTTCTCTACTTATTCCCTATTCCTTATTCCCTATTTTTCATTGCTTTTTGCCGATTCCTAATTCTCGCAAAAATTTCCCGAGTTCCGAACGCTGCGCAACACAAATTTTTGATCCCGCTGGCAGCGCGCGATCAAGTTTTTTGAAATAACCTTTGTCGGTACGTCCTTCGACGATGACGACGATGCCGCGATCATTCTCGCTCCGAATCAAACGCCCCACCATCTGCTTGAGATAAAGCATCATCTTCGCCAGTGTGTAGATCTCAAAAGTGTTCATCCCCGTCTCTTTTAGTCTGGCTTCACGGCGCTTGCGAAGCTCCGTCGGAACTTCGAAGGGATATTTCTCGATCACTACGGCTTGCAAGGCATCGCCCGCAATATCGAGTCCTTGCCAAAACGAACGCGCACCCAAAAGTACGCATCGGCCTTTGCGAAAACGCTCGACGAGCTGCGCCGGATCATCCCCCGCCGCGCGCGGTGTCAAAATCTCAATCCCATCCTCACGAAGTGTTTCGGCGAGCAAATCGGCCACTTCATTCATGCGTTTTAGATTCGTAAACAAACCCAGTGTGCGGCCGTCGAGGGTACGCGCGAGATCCGCAAGCACCGCCACCGTTTCGCGCTTGAGCAGTTCATCACCGGAAAAACCGTTTTGTACAAAGCCGCGCGTAGAGTTTGACTTGACCACGTTGGCGGTGTCAGGCACTGAGAAATCGCGTATGCCGTCGGAGGGCCTGAGCGCGACGACACGCATTTGCTCGACATACGGAAAAGGGCTTGGAACCGCAAAAACCTGCACCTCTTGCGCGCTAATTCCAATTTCACCGAGCGCGGCAAAACTATGTTGTGCCAAGACCTGATTTCCGTTCGCACGTTTTGCACCGACGAAAAGACTCGCCGAAACACCTACAAAGCACTCAAGCTTCGATAAAAGTTCTTCCCGAAATCGCTCCTCAAGTAGAACAGGGCGCAAAACTAAGCGCCAGCGATCGAACGAAGATCGCAGGTCTTCAAAGGAAATGACATGATTTTGTGTTGAATCCAAAAAGGCAATACTCAAATTTTCTGCAGCTTGTTTGAAATTCGATACGACACGATTGAGCGTCGTAACCTCGCACTCATCTTGCGTATTTTTTTCGCAAATTTTATCTAATTCTTGTGCGATTTTTTGCAAGCGACCCGACAAGATTTCCGCATGCTCTCGCAGCTTTGGTAAATTTTTATGGAAACGCACAGCCCTTCCTTGCGCTTCCTGGGTGCGTTTTTCCGTCGGATCAACCGGGCGAAGAAACGCCGAGACGGGAACGCCTCCGTATTCATCGGCGCAACCCGTGCTCGCCGCCCCCAGAAGCCGACCCAATGCTTTTGAATCTTGATCCAGCTCTCTGCGCCAGCGCCTGACTTCCTCCTCACCAAGCACTTGCAATTGCTTCTTCGTCACGAGCGCACGCGTTTTCTTGCCTTTTCCCAAATTGCCAAAAGCTTCATCGAAATCATCGAGCAATGCTTCCGGCGCAACTTCTTGTGCATACGCTTCGTCAGCAACACCTGCAAGCTCATGCACTTCATCGACAATTAAATGTGTAAATGAGGGATAATCCGGAGGCCAGCGAAGCAAGAGATCATGATTCGCAACGATCAAATGGGCCTGAGAAAGTGCTGCACGCTTCTTGCCAAAGGCACACGGCGAAGACGCGGCGCATTGCTCGCGCGTACATTGATCGGAGCGATAGGACACCGAATGGCGCAACAAAGTTGAGAGCGGAACGAAACGACGGCGAATGCCCGATGCAATACTGCCAAGTTCTCCCGAAACGCGAATTTGTGACGCTGAAAAAAGCGTGGCGTATGCCATATCTTCGTCGGAAAATAGATGCCCTTGCTTGCCGGCAGCGGATCCACGATCGCAACCTTCCTCCAACACCGACTGCAAACGTCGGGCGCAGGCATAGTTGGCTCGACCCTTCATGGCAATCGCGCGCAAATCGGGATAACCCAAAAAGCGTGCAGCGGCGGCAATATCTTTTTTAAGAAGCTGATCCTGGAGCAATTTCGTACGCGTCGAAATCACCACGGGGCGGCGATCCCCAGACTTCGCCGTCTCCATCGCATAGGGAATGGCGGCTGCAAGATAGGCAAGGGACTTCCCAATACCCGTACCGCCCTCGAGAAGCGTAATTTTTTCTTCGCTATCACCCGAGAGAGCCAACACAAATTTGCGTGCAAGCTCAACTTGCCCTTCGCGAAACTGATAGTTCTCGAAGTGACGACGACCACGCTCTACGTCGCGAAGCGCCGCTGCAATGGCATCCGCATCAAATGGCACCGGCACTTCTTTGGTTGGATCAATTTCAATAAACTCGGCATGCGATGCAAAATCGAGGCGCAGCTTTGCGTCGGCCAGCAATGCAAGCCATGGCGACTGCGGTGCATAATTTTGCAACGCTTCTCGCACAACACCGTATCGTGTTTCTCTTCCACGGTGTGCGCCTTCAGCAATGTGCGCCAGTACACAAAGCGTATCGATCGCATCTTCCAGGCCACGGTGTTGTTCGGTGCGCCCAAGTAACTTCGCCGTAAACCAATCTAGCCGAAGCGTTGGCGTGTCCGGATAAGTCACCGCAAGCAAATCTTGGGTATCGAGATAACGCATTTTTTCGTTATTACTCGAAAAAGTGTCGGATTGAAAATCAGAATCAATCCACCGCCCCAAAAACTTTTTCTCAAATTCGGCATTGTGCGCAAGAATCACGCGACCGCGTAAAAGATCTGCAATCTCTTGCTTCACTTCCTCGATCCGCGGTGCCTCGCGCAAGTGGTCCGGACAAATCCCCGTAAGGCGCGTAATCCCCGGCGGAATTTCCCCTTGCACCCGCACTAGCGAATGCACCGTCGTAAGCTGCGTGCTTTTTGCATCAAGCAAGACAGCGCCAATTTCGAGAATTTCAGCGCCCTGCGCCGGATCAAGGCCCGTCGTTTCAAAGTCGAGCACGGCGAGCGACCCTATGTGTTCAACAAACAGCATTAGCGCAAAGAGATCAACACTCCACTTTGCACCAAAGTCCGCAAAGGAAATCGTTTCACGATTGAGGGAAGGCTTAGACAAAGAAATTTCTTTCCTGAAAGGACAGTTTTCCCTTCGCAAAAACTGAGATAACCGGTTTTGCGCCAGCAACCTTGCGAACGCCAAATCGAAATATGCAAAAACACACGCCGAAGCATTGTAGAGGGCAAAATGGCAAAAGCTGAAAAAGAAAAAGGGGTGCTTCGAAGAAGCACCCCTTTCAACTTGCACAAAGCAATCGCTACTTCACCGAGAACTCGCCACGGCGGTTCTTCGACCAAGCATCTTCCGTGTGACCATCAACGGCCGGCACCGACTCACCGAAGCTGATCGTCACAAGACGCGTCTCGGGAACACCGAGTGCCAGCAAATACTTCTTCACGGCTGTCGCACGGCGCTCACCAAGAGCAAGGTTGTATTCTTCGCTACCGCGCTCATCGCAGTGACCTTGAATCGTGATCTGCTTCCAAGTGGTGTTCTCTTTGATTGCCGCTGCGTTGTTCTTGAGCGTCGCCTTCGCGTCGCTGCGAATCTCCGAGCGGTCGTAGTCAAAGTACACCGTTTTGAGAAGCTCCGTCGGAACACCAACGTCTTCAACACTGACGCCGTGCCGACCCGAAGTTCCTTCTCCGCCTGCAGCACCCGCACCCGCTTCATCTCCAGTGCCCTTCGTCGTCTTACAACCCGTTGCAATCAACGCAATGGCAAACGACGCAAAAACCAAGCGCAAAACTTTCTGTCGAACCATGATGGTCCCTTTCAATTCTTTGTTCTGTTCTTTGAAAAATCCGAGCCAGGAAACGGCCTATCCGTTCTCGCTGTTCTGTCCGATCTTTCTAGCAGAAAACGCTTGGAACACAATACAAGCAAAACAAGGTTCCAATGAAATTTCGCGACTTTTCTTGCGATATTCGAAGAACGATTCCATGCGCTACCGCGTGCATTGCAAATCCCATTGCAAATTCGTGTCAACCTCTACGCATGAACTTTCGAAAGTCTCCATCTCCCTCTGAATGGTTGCGAAATGTCCCTGCGTGCAGTCGTGCAAAAGCTCTATCGTAGGCCGCAAATCGGAAAGATAAAAACTGGAGGAAAGTCCGTGCATCAAACGGAAACTGCAAATTCGCAAGTTGCCCTGCGGCTTTCAGGAGAGCTTTGCATCAAGGCTCCGCCCACGCGCCGACAGTTTACGGATCGCTTACTACACAATCTTCGCGACGCACTTCTGACCTGCGAAACGCCTCCCCCCGGCAGCAAACCGCTCCGCGCCGAACGCAATCGAATCTTTGCCCAAGTAACGCGAACCGAAACCGTGGCCTCACTCAGTCGAGTCTTCGGCATCCAGTCGCTCGCGCTCACGATCGAAACACCGGGTGACTCGCTCGCCACCATCACAGAAAACGGAGTAACACTTTTTCGTGATCTCGTTGCCCATAAAAAATTTGCTGTACGTGCACGGCGCGTCGGCGAAAAAAGCCACGCTCTTTTCAAGTCGATCGAAGTCGCCCGCGCGCTCGGTGCCGCCCTGCTCCCCTTTGCATCCGGTGTCGACCTCGAAAATCCCGAAGTCGAAGTGCATGTGGAGTTCCACGCCGGGCGTGCATTCTTCTTTCGCGAATCACAAGCGGGGCCAGCAGGTCTGCCGCTCGGTGTTGAAGGTCGCGCCGTGGCACTGCTTTCGGGTGGATTCGATTCGCCAGTAGCGGCGTGGCAAATGCTGAAACGCGGTGTGTTACTCGATTATGTGTTCTGCAATATGGGCGGCAGCGAACATCAAGAAACTGTGTTGCGCGTCGCAAAATTTCTCGCCGATCGATGGTCCTACGGTACGCGCCCCGTACTGCACGCCATCGACTTCGAACCCGTCATGCGCGAACTTCGCGAGAAAACAATACAACGCTACTGGCAAGTTTTGCTCAAGCGTTTGATGCTGCGCGCCGCCGAGAAAATCGCACACGAACGCAAAGCTTTGGCCCTCATCACGGGCGAAGCCGTCGGCCAAGTTTCGTCGCAGACTTTGCAAAATCTCGCCGTCATTTCACAAGCCACCTCACTGCCCATTTTGCGTCCCGTCGTCGGCATGAACAAAGACGAAATCCTTGCACTCGCACGTACGATCGGCGTCCACGATCTTTCCGCCGTCGTAGCAGAACACTGCGCCATGGTTCCCACCAAACCTGCCACCGCCGCCAAGCTTCCTGTCATTCTTACCGAAGAGACCAAGCTCGATTTGCGAGTTTTGGATCACGCCGTGGCAACTCGCACCGTCCTCCCTCTCCGCGAACTCGATCTCTCGACACGCACAGATCTTGCAATTGAGAAAATTCCCGACGGAAGCATCGTGCTCGACTTGCGTTCAAAGGCAGCTTATCAAAACTGGCATTATCCGAGCGCGTTGCACCTGGAATTCGAAGACGCGTTGCGCGCCTTTCGCGCCTTCGACCCTGCAAAGACGTATTTGCTCGTTTGCGAAATCGGACTCAAGAGCGCGCAACTCACGGAGCTTATGCGCAAAGCCGGATTCAAGGCATTCCACTTTGCAGGCGGATTCAAAGCGCTTTTCGCGCATGCACAGAAATCCAATGCCTAACGGCAAAATTGCTCACGCCAAGCGCACTCAGAACCAATGAATCTTTTACTAACACTATAAAGTTTATAGTCTCTTTGGCCTTGGGTGAATATCCGAGACCATGTTTAAGCCGGCGCATCTTCTTCGAATTCTACTTCTTCGAGATAGCTGCGAAGCGATGCCGTCATTTCATCGATTTGCTCTTGCATCGGTACGCGGATCGTAAATTCGGGAATAAACGCTTTCGTGCGCCCTTCCAGCGAGAGCGTCACGCGCGTTTCATCATCACCACTGCGCGCAAGCAAAACTTCGCCGCGCAATTCCCCCCAAACGCGACCGTCGCAAACTTTTTCAAAGCGCACGACACTGTCATTTGCAAATTCAAAATGAAACGTCGCGACGCCTTCACGTCCAAGCGCGCGGTAATGCGTTTGTGTCGTCTTCCTCGTACCGCGCTTGGCGACGATCGAAGTCTCTGCGTTCGGAAAAAGCTCAATCAACGCATTATCGTGTCGCACCAAAAGCCTGACATCTTCAATGGGTCGCGCGACGCGAAATGATTTTTCTAAACGCATTTTCGTTCCTTTGATTGCCTCACGCTTGCTTCAGCGAATTTCGATTACGAACGGCAGCACAAGGAGCGGCGTGGGCTCTGGCCAAGTTTCGACCGCTCGCGCAGCTTTCTTGAGAAGCGGCGGAAGCGGCAAAATCTCCGCCTGGGAAGCAAACGCCATCTGACCATTCAACGCCTCTGCAATTTGTACGGACAGCGGCTTGTGCGGCGGATAAATCACGAGCGAAACGTCATCGGTCTCCGGAATCGACGCAAGCTTCTTCGCTTCGCGCATCGCTTCGCGAAGTCCTCCCACTTGATCGGCAAGTCCTTTTTCTACAGCCTGCACTCCCGTCCAAACTCGGCCGCGCGCGAGCACATCGACGGCTTGCGGCGACATGGAGCGCCCACTCGCTACGCGCTCCAAAAATTGTTCATACACACTCGACACATCTTCTTGTAGCTTATGACGCGATGCCGGAGAAAGCTTTTGAGTCGAAAGCAACATTCCTGCGTGTTGACCACGCGTTAGCGTTTCGTGAGCAATGCCAAGCTTGTCGAGCAAGCCTGCAATCACCGGACGCAAGACAAAAACACCGATGGAACCGGTCAACGTGCCGGGTTCAACCACGATCCGATCGGCACCGCACGCCAAGTAATAACCGCCCGAAGCCGCGAGATCAGAGAACGAAGCCACAACCGGTTTGCCCGCTTTTTTCGCGGCCTCGACCGCTTGCCAAATCAAATCCGAAGCAAGAGGAGAACCGCCGGGACTATCGACGCGCAGCACGATCGCTTTGATCTCGGAATCCTCAACCGCAGCTTGAATCGCCTCGACGATTGTATCCGCCGCCGCCACCGGTTCGCCAGAAAGCGAATTGGGTGCTTCGCCCGTTACGACATTGCCCGATGCGTAAATCAGCGCAAACTTCGCCTTCGGATTCCAACCCACTTCCTCCGCGGACACCGACGCATATTCATGATCAAAAACGATCTGACTCTCTTCAAGCTGTTGTAAATTTTGACCATACTTTTCAAGCAATGCCTCGAAAGACAAAATGCCATCAATCAAATGCCGCTCTTGCAATGCAGAAAGCGTCACAAGACCTTCTTGCATAGCATCACGAACATCGTTTTGTGTAACACTTCTGGACGTCGAGATTGCCTGCACAAATTGCTCTTCCATCGAATCGAGAATTGCATTGGCGACTTCGCGGTGAGCCTCGGACATACTTTTGCCCGTCAAAGAATCCACCGCTGTCTTGTACTCTCCAATTCGCTCGGCTTCAACTTCGATACCTAGTTTTTCCCACAAGCCACCGAGAAACAAAAACTCCGAGGCCAAACCAAGGAAAGGCATTCGCGTCGCCGGTGCGACATAAATTTCTTCTGCCGCCGACGCCACATAGTATTCAAGGTTCGAACCAAAGCTCTCTACTTCAAGATATGCAACGGGATGCCTCCCGGCGTCACGAAGAAGTGTAATGAGCGTGCGCAGCTCTTGCGCCTTCGCCCACCCAATTTCAAGAGGAGTAATTTTGACGACGACGCGCTCAATGCGCGAATCGCGCTCCGCCTTGACAAAAAGATCGCGCACGCGTGCAAACGGTACGAAGCCATGACCCAGCACACGTGCAAGCACTGGGGGATCCGGCGCATCGACGTACACACCGCCAAGCTCAACGATCAACACCGACCCGGGATCCACAACGACACGCGACTGCATTCGAAGCCAGCTCCATCCAAGTAGCAGCAAGCCCAAGATGATCAAAACACGCCAAAACGATTTCATTCTTTTCTCCACTTTTGCTGCATTGCATTTTTTCAGTCGCATTTCCACACAACACACGAACTGACTAACCAACACGAATGGATGTCGCTGCTACTTTGGCCAAACAAACTCACGCGCAGCAAGCGATTGCCCGTTTATTTCTTTCGATTCATCACTCGCCAGAAACAAAAAAACCGGAATAACACTTTCCGGAGTCGGAAGTGCAACTGGATTTTCCTTTGGATACGCCCGCGCCCGCATCGCCGTACGCGTAGCTCCCGGATTTACCGCATTGACACGAATTCCTGTACCTTGATTTTCTTCTGCCGCAATTTGCGTGAGTGCCTCGATCGCAAACTTCGATGCTGAATAAGCACCCCATTCGGCACGGCCACGGCGCCCCACGCTCGACGACACATTCACGATTGAACCACCACCGGGCTGCATGGCCTTCAAAGCCTCTTGCAAAACCAAAAAAGCACCGCGCGCGTTGATACGCATCACTTCGTCCCAAGCACGTAGCGGATAACGCACGAGCGGCGCACGCGGCCCCAAAATTCCTGCATTGTTCACGACGATGTCAACGCGCCCCGTACCGAGCCGCTTTGCTGCTTTAAAGAGACTTCGCACATCACCGAGGTCACTGACATCCGCGCGCACTACATCACAAGCACCGCCACAAGCGTGAATCTCTTTCGCGGTCTGATTGAGTGGCATACGCCGTCGCCCCACGAGCACAACGTGCGCACCCTGTGCCGCAAAAGCCTTGGACACCGCTGCGCCAATCCCCGTCCCGGCTCCCGTGACGATCGCCGTTCGTCCCGTAAGAATTTTTTCTTGCTCCGACACTTTTTTGTTTCTCCGACATACAGACTAACTTGCTCACACAAACTGCACGTCTCTGCACCGCTTCGCTCGGCGCTCATCTTCTCTGGAAATAATCTCGAACCGCACAAAAGTCGGCAGGCATCGCGCACGTGGCTTCGATCTCTTCAAAAGCAAGTCGTTCCGCATGGAGCATCAAGCGCGGCGTGCCGACTTCGCAATCGCGCTCAAGCGAACCATACGTCGCATCGCCGACGACCGGATAGCCTCGATGCGAAAAAACCGCGCGAATTTGGTGCAAGAAGCCTGTTTCGAGCATCACCTCGAGCAATGTCGCATCGCGAAAATTTTCAATCACCTTCCACTCAAGCCGTGTCCTGCGCACACCGCTTTCGCTCGCACGTTCCTTTGGCACAACGCGCACGCGCGCGGGCCGATGCTGCGCAACCTTGAGCCAGTGTTCCTCGCATCCTTCCCCTTCAACGCGGCCCCAAACCAATGCGAGATAACGCTTCACAATTCGATGCTCCGCAAAAGCGCGACGCAAACACTGCCAAGCGCCCTCCTCGGTGGCAAAGATCACTACGCCCGAAGTCGGCAAATCAAGACGGTGCAAAACTCCACTTCGGAGGCCCCCCTCGCCCACACCCTGCATTTGCGGAAAACGCGCAACGACTGCTCCCGCCAGCGAACCCCGCTCAGCGGCGTCCAAGGGATGAACGGACATCCCCGCCGGCTTTGCACAGGCGACCCAACCGCTTCCTTGCGCCAAAATTTGAAGCTCGCGCGCAGGTTCGGGCAAAATTTGCTGCGCAGCTCCACCGACAAAAGCGTCGACCTCGATTTGCGTTCCGGGAAGCAACACCCGCCCCTTGTCGCGCTCGCTCGCAATACGCCCCGCAATACGCACACGACCACCGACGAGCAAGCGCCGAACTTGTGCACGCGAAAGCGCAAGTTCACGGCCGAGAAAAACATCAAGGCGCAGTGGCTTCACTTCTGAAGGCGAAGTTTTCATTTCAAAAATATGCGCCGACGAATCGACTTTGGATGAACTCATGGCAGTCCAGTGTAACCGCCTTGCTTGACAGAGGGAGGCACGCCGATAAGCTCGACTTCATGCCTTGTTTCGCTCCCACCGCAAAAACATCTTTTCCACCGCGCGTATCTTGCGAGTCGTCGCGCAGAGCACTTGTCTCGTCCGCCGCAGAAAAAATTTTGCACTCTCTTCGCGTGATTCCGATTATTGAAAAAATTATGGAGCGGTGACGGTCGCGGTCACGAGAACGCCTTTGGGGCCGCGGCAAGTCACCGCGGCCTTCGTATTTTTCAGCAAACGCTATACGATGCTCTGCAAAAATTGAGCTCGCACAACAGCTCGCAAATGAGATGAATCAAAATGGGCAAAGACTCGGAACAACTCGTTTCCATCATGGACACCACGCTTCGCGATGGCGAACAAACACCGGATATCTCTTACACTCCTGCAGAAAAATTGCAGATCGCACGAATGCTACTTGCGGAAGTCACCGTCGATCGCATTGAGATCGCCTCGACGCGAGTTTCTCAAGGCGAAGCCGAGGCTGCTCGCTTGATCACCGATTGGGCGCGCAAAACGGATCGCTTGGCGCAGATCGAGATTCTTGGTTTTTGTGACGGAAAAAAATCCGTCGATTGGATTACACAAGTTGGTGGAATGACACTCAACCTGTTGACCAAAGGCTCCGAACACCACTGCCGCACGCAGCTACGCTTAACGCCCGAAGCTCACCTGCAAAAAATCGACGAGGTCGTGCGCTACGCCAAACACAAAAAAGTGAAAGTCAATGTATATCTCGAAGATTGGTCCAACGGCGTACGCCAGAGCTTCGATTACGTTGCCGACCTCGTGCGCGCTTTGATGCGCTTGGAAGTCGAGCGCATCTACCTGCCGGACACCCTCGGAATTTTCGCACCAAGCGACATCGAGCGATACCTCGGCGCCATGGTCACCGCTTGGCCACAAGCTCACTTCGAATATCACGGACACAACGATTACGGGCTCGCCACAGCCAACTGCTTGGCGGCCGTACGCGTTGGCGCGCGCGGTATACACACAAGCGTGAATGGCCTTGGTGAGCGTGCGGGCAACAGTCGACTCGCCGAAGTCGTTGCGGCCTTGCACGATCATTCGCCCTTTCGAACGCGCGTGAACGAAGAGCGCCTAACTGCACTGTCGCGCCTTGTCGAGACTTTCACCGGCAAAAACGTTCCGCCCAACGCTCCGATCGTCGGACGCGACGTATTCACACAAACAGCCGGCGTACACGCCGACGGTGATGCCAAGGGTGAACTCTACGCGAGCCGCTTGGCACCCGATCGCTTTGGTCGCAAACGACGCTATGCCCTCGGAAAACTTTCCGGCAAAGCTTCCCTCGATCACAACTTAAAAAATCTCGGCATCACGCTTTCTGTCGAAGATCACGAAAAAGTGTTACGTCGCATCATCGAGCTTGGCGACAAGAAGCACACCGTCATGCTTGAAGACCTGCCGATGATCATCGCCGATGTACTCGACGCACCGGGGCGCAGCGTAATCCGCATTGAATCGTATCGCGTCTGTGTAGGTTCGAATGAAACACCGACAGCCGAAATCGCAGTACGCTTTGCGGGAAAACTCGAAACGGCATCGGCTAGCGGCGACGGCGGCTATGACGCCTTTATGAAAGCGCTGTGCAAAGCCGTACAGCCGCTCGGTGTCGAACTTCCTCAGCTTACCGACTTTCGTGTACGAATTCCTCCAGGCGGACGTACGGAGGCGCTCGTCGAGACACGAATCAGCTGGGGCAAGGAGGAAGAAGAGGGGGGATTTTCAACTCTCGGTGTTGCGCGCGATCAACTGGCTGCAGCCGTAACTGCCACCGAAAAAATGCTCAACATCGTTGCGCCAAGTCGTGCAACGACCGGTGCGAAATTGACCAAAGAGACGAAGACCACGACAGCAGGAAAAAAGTCGAGGCTACGCAGCTCGTGAAATACGTTTGTTCAATAACTCTTTTTTGTGTTCTTTGCGCAAGTAGCCTTGTGGGCTGCATTGGATCTTCGCTTCAAGCCGACGCACAGTATCGCGCACCGGAAAATCTTCTTGAAGTCGTCTCCGTGCTGCGGCGCCATATTCCCGACGACACCTACCGTTTCGATCCCGCGCGAGACTTCACGGGAAGGAACGTATATCGCGCTTCCTTGCTGCGCCTTGAAAACATTGAGCGCGTTCATGCGGATGCACTGCGCGCCGGGCACATGGATCCCGTGCTCGCATTTTCAAAGGCTCGCGCACTCGAACGCTTGCGCGCTTTTGATCTGGCCGCGGAAAACTATCGCAAAGTAGCCCAATACGAGAACTCTCCACTGCGCCAAGAGGCGCTCGAAGGCGCAGCCGTTTGCGATGCGCTCGACGAAGCCCTGCAGTTCGAATTCTTCCGCAGTGCTCCGTTCTCCAACGAAGCGTCGACACCATTTCCAAAAACCAGCGAGCAAGCCGAAGGAATTTTTGCAAAGCGCAGCGCGCTACTCGAAGCTCTACTCAGCGCTAATTCATCGACACATTATCGTTTCGTTATTCAAGAAGAAGTCGAGCATATGGACATGTCGAGAGCACTCTACTACGCCAGTCTGCGTCATGCGGATCCAGACGGAAATCCGCGTGCGCTCGCCGAATATCAACAACTTGCCATGAAGCACCACAACAGCAAAAATTCGCGACGCCATTTGATCGCACTCGCTGACCTCTATGCAGAAATCGCACGTGAATACGTTGATCGCAATGCTCCTGAATCGCTGCAATTTGATCCGGTTTCTTTTCGTGAACTCATCGATGCGGCAACACAGATTTATCAAAATGTTTCGAGTCAGGATGGTTCACCCGAAAAAATTGAAGCGGCGCGCAAACTCGAAGAACTTCTCGCGTTTACTTTGAGGATCGATCGTGATCGCTTTACGCCCTAAAACTACAACACAGAAAAATTGGACACGACTCTTTTTTGTGTTGATCTATCTTGGGATGATGAGTGCCGTTAGTGGGTGCGCACGCACCACCGCGATCCCCGCCTATGCACCGCTGGAGGCCGCACCGCTTCAACCCGTACGACTGCCCGACGAGACCGACTTGGCCACGCGCGATTTACTTTCTGCAGCGCTCTTGAAGGATCGTGCACGAGCCGAAGAATTGTTGGTTTCACTCCGCAAAATCGAAACCCAAAGCAACGCAACTTTTCAACAGAAAAAAATGAATTGGTGGCCCAACACAAAATCGAGTAGCGATCTTTCGGCCTACGCACAAAATCTCGTCGACTCCATGCATGCGGATCCACGCAAATATCGCAGCGCAACGCGTGCACTCCTAAAACAAGGCCATCTTCCAAAACCCTTGCGCACGCGGCTCGAACATGAAGTCGCCGACGATCCTCTCCTGCTCAGCAAAGCGCGAATGCGCGATGATCATCAACACTCCTTTGGGCAAGTATTCAATATGCTCGCCGAACCCGTCGGACGCAGCATGCTATCGGGAGGCACTCCCATCGTGGGTTTTGTACGCTCACTCGTCGAGTGGACATCAACGCGACATCTCGATGATGATTTTTCGATCTATGAGCGGCAGGCTCTGTACTACTGGCGCGAAGAATTGCGTCGCCATCCTGACAGCGACGAAGCTCCCGAACTCGCGCGCAAAATTGACGAGGCCAATATCGAGTTGCAAAAAACTCGCCGCGATCAGCTACTGCGCAAAGCCCGCCGCGCCTTGCGCGGCGGCGAGCCACAGCTTGCACTTGCCTTTTCCGAGCAAGCGATGCGCACAAGCCCTGAAGACGCAAAAGCTCAAGTGCTTGGGGAAAAGGCCTTACAGCAAGTCGAAGAGCAAAATGCAAAGCGTGCGCGAAGCCTCGAAGCTCCGAATCAACTGCCAACACCCGATGCGACAGAGCAACATCTGGCGGTGGCGCTGCTGCGCTCCGATACAGAGACTGACACAATTGTGCAACAACTGCGCACCGACGATCCGCGCGAGCAAAGTCAATGGGCCGATGAAGTTCGTTTCGCACTCGCCATGCGCGAGATGGAACGCGGCAACGACACGACGAGTTGGAAGATTTTGCAGCAAGCAGAGCAACGACGTCATCGCAATGAAAACATGACTATACACTCTAAAGCGTTACTCAACAATCCCATCCAAAATCCATTTGCCTTTTTCAAGCGATCCCGCAGCAGCGATCGCTGGCTGCAAACACGCTGGATTTTACTTGGGCCGCTCGCTTCGGGTGCAAGAGATCGCGACTTGCCGCGCATGCTGGAATGGATCCTCGACGCTCCCTATTTCGCTGATGTCCTCGTCGGAATGCCCGAGCGAATTTTACATTATCCCTGGCTTTCTCCGTGGCCCTTTGGGCGCACTCCTTATTACTTCGCAGGCCTCTACCGAACGCGCTACCCCGACGGAAAAGAAATCTCCTCCGTCGAAAACTGGCTGAAGGACTACGAAAAACTGCGGGGCAACTGGATTGCAGCGCATGAAATTGCAAATCGCCATACACCAACAAACGTCAAGCCTTCAAAAAAATTGCTGCGCCTCGAAGAAAAAGCGGCGAAGCAAGCCTTGCAGGCAACGCAAAAACAACCGCGTCTCGAAGTGCGCATTCCGATGCTCCAAGAAATTGTGCGTCGCTATCCCAAAACTCGAGCTGGTCGCGAAGCAGGCCTGCAAGTGCGTGCGGAAGTTCTCGAGCTCGCACCGCAGGCCATTCGCGTTTCGCGCGGATATCTCGAAGAAAATCCCGAATTCGCAGGCCCGAATGGTCTTGGCCTTCGACCGGAGCTTCTCGACGGAAATCCCAATAATGGGGAGTTGCATCCGCAAGGCGTCACGTTTGAAGGTGGCACCGTGCTCGCCGTGCATTACCTCAATGAACGCGGCGAAAAGAAAAAGGCGCCCGTCACCGCACGCCAAGCAATTTCTCCGGAGCGCCTTGCAAAGATCGTGGCTCAACTCGAAGAGCAATCTCTTGCACTCACGCTAACGGATCGTGACTACGAGTACGCGCCCGATGCACAGCGCGATCTTTTCTTTGAACGTGCACGTCTCGGCGTAGCCACAGAAAATGCACCACGGCACGCTGCACGATCGAGCTTCGCCTTCCTTAGCCTGCGTGAAAAATACGGTCTTGTACGTGGTCGAGAATCTATTTTGCCCGTTGAACTCGTGCTGCAAGGTTCTGCCAGTGACCTCAGTTTTGGCGCTTTTCCTCGCATCAAGGAACCGAAGAAAACCCGAGATTCAATTTTCTTTGAGTAGCAAATCCTTGCACCACTTTTTTGCGTCACACTGAGGAAAACTTGCTCTTCCTCCGTAATGTGCTGATTGATTCCCAGGATTGACACTGCCCGATCGAAGACACGCCGCATCAACCCGACAATTGAAAAATTTCGCGAAAGCCTTTCGAAAAATATCAATATTCCCTGCACTGCGCCCGATAGGCTGCCTAAACTAAGCTTTGCGTGGCGCGCAACTCCGATTGCACACTTCATGCAAACAGCTCGTTTTTCTTCTTGCCCGCTCTCGCTCCTTTTTTGATTTCGCAGCCGTAACCCAACGAGTACACAAAAGTTTTCATTCTCAGCAACGTGCGGAGGGAAGTACATGCACAAGCGATTCCGTTTACTATGCACTCTTTTTTCAATGACGATGACCGCGGTGTTTTTTGCATCGACCGAAGCCAAGGCCGTTGCAACCACACAGATTAGTGTTGTCGGGCAAGCCATCAACGAAACCACCCTTCAACTTCTCGATGAGAAGGACCAACCCGTCCAGGAAGATGAGGACAGCAATCGCGCTGTCGGACTTTGGTGGTGGCGTGATACGCCCGCCGGAAACTACACTTTGGTGATTCGTCAGCCTGGAAAAGCCGAGGCGCGCGAACGCATCACACTTACCGACGGAAAAACGAGTGTATTTCGCGTAGATAGTTCCGCTCTCACTGTCACGAAAACCGATGAACACGATCCCGACGCCATTAACGCGCAAGATGATACGCGCTTTGGATTAGCAATCCTCGGTGGTGTAAAGCGCACGCCCTACGAAGCACAAGTACAAGCTGCTGCGTGGGGCATTGATGAAGACGATGACCTCGACGATACGATCGGTATGTTGGGCATCGAGGGACGCTACTACCTGCCAAATTTTGAAGCGCTGCAAACGTGTCGTGCTCGTCTTTTTCTCGCCGCTATGTATTTAGAATACCTCGGTGGAGGTCGCACGAATCGCTTCATCAATGCACATCCTGGCGCATCAAAAGACACAGGAATGAGTCTCGAAGAACTTCGCTCTTTGCGGCTGGCCGTCGGTTCGCAGTTTTTACTCACACAACAAGTTATGATGGCGTTCCTTGTTGGTGCACATGCCACTCGCGTGGATGTGCGCATGCTCAGTGATGAAACAGGCGGAGGTGGCCCGCGCAATAACTTCAGCACATCAAAGACCGTCTGGGGACCGTACTTTGCAGTGGACTTGATGTTCCCCTTGTTGCTGCAACAAGTCTTACGTGTGCCCAACCTCGACTTCTTCGTGCGCGCAGAAGCCATGCATATGCCGAGCGTCGTGGCACGCGGTCGATCGCCCTTCACCGGAGCTCATTACCGAGGTGAAGCCGAGGGCGGAATTCAATATGGCGGCATGCTGGGCATCATGAAGCGCTTTTAGTTGCAACTTAAAATGGAGGCATTCGCGACACAACGACGCGAATGCCTCCTTCTATTTTTATACACAAAAAAGTTTTCAATTTTTGCGAACCGTTTCAGGGAGTGCTCAATGCAAAAAATTTCTTTACGATTTTTTAAAGCTTTGACTTTTTTTCTTCTACTCACTGACCCTCTCGCCTTTCCCGCAATAGCAGAAGACGGAATTCATATCGACTACACCAAGCCCGATGTTCCACCGGACAATCGCGACCTCGAAAAAATTCAAGATTTCGCGAAGCGTTTGCAATCACAAAAATGTGTCTGTCCCGAAATCAACTGCGACGAAGCGCATCGTGTCTTGCAAAATTTGGCCGATCTCCAAGGCTATCTCGAGGGGATGCTCTCGGCCTTGCAAGATGCGAACGCGGATTCTATGGCGCATTTCAAATCTCTCGCTGAACAGGGCAAACTCACGAATGAACAACTTGGTAAAACAATTTTTGCGCTCGGTGTCCAAGAGTTTCTGCACAACATGGGGAGCGCACTCCTCGACCTTGCAAGCATCACAAGTTTTTTCAATGAGATTGCAGAAGATCCAAGCAAGCTTGCGAGCAAAAGCCCTGCCCAAATCATCGAAAATCTCGACAACTTTTATGAAGCCATCAAAGACTACGAGAGTGCCGTCACAACTTTGAGTAGCAGTCTCACAGGACAAAAAATTGAAGGACCCGTCGGAGAACTCACCCCCAACGTGCTGGGCTTCGAAAGCGGAGAATTAAACGACTTCAAAAGCACGCTTTCCGATGCTGTTGCAACACTCAAGGAAGTTCAGGAAAAAGGCGGCGATGTACGCGAAGCCTTCAAGAAGCCGGGTGGCCCCGCCGCAGCCGTTGGACAAATTGCAGGTCGATACTTAAAAGCCTATTCGGCCAGTCAAATACAAGAACGAATGGAAGCTATCGCCAGCCTCAATCGTGATCTCGCGGCTTCGGACATTGCCCAAGCACAATCATTTCGTGCCTTACAAAAAGTACAAGCGCGCCGCTTCATGACGGAAGACACCCTCGAAGCCGTTCGCGCAGCATTGCGTTCGTTTGCGGCCTGCGCAGAAAAGGCGGGTTGCGGATCTTTTAGTCTGGTGCGCCCACAACTTCCAAACTTCGATACAACAGTTCCAGGCACTCAAGGTACGGTCAAGAAAAACTGGGGTGCAGCGCTTCGATACTACAACGAAGCCCTCTCCTCCCTTACACCCGACTCGTTCCCGAGCATTAAAGAGCGCGTACCTTGCGATCCTACAGAGAAAAGTGTCGGATTCATTCCAAGTGCCGGCAGAACGGACACGCGGGCTAAAATTGGCTTTGACACTCCCGTGTGGTGCAACTTCGGTGGAGGATCCACGCCAATACCAACGCCCGATGGTGGGGGCACAAGCGCGCCACCGCCCACAAGTGGACCCGGCGGCGGCATTGGGATTCCCACCGACGGTGGAGGCACACCCACCACCCCCGGTGGCACACCCACAATTCCCGGCGGCCCTCCAACGAAACCAGAGGGATCTGGCACAACCACGCCTCCCACCGGGACGACCCCAAAACCAAACGGTGACGACCCACGCGATGGCGACGACACTCCACCTACACCGCCGCCTGTCATCGTGAAAGCGAGCAAAATCGCAATCGCAACCGGTGCACAAGCCGTTGCCGTGCAAGGCGCATTGTTGAAGATTGAAACTCCTGCCCCTGCACTACCGCTCGCCGGCAATGCCGCACCGGACGCTGGATTCAATGAATCTCCGATGCAAGGCGTCACGGGGCCCGACGGCCAAGCCAAACTTGGATCTAGTATACTAAAAAGTGATACACCGAGAGAGGTCAATATCGACCTCTCTCCTCAGTCGAGCATGATGGTAACGCTTGGCGGAAACAATCCGCGCGCCGCACTACATCCCGATTTGCATAAATACTGGACGCGCTCCTTCTTGCTCGATGGTCAAGTCGTCGCCGTTTTGTTCTACCCACAAGAGATGGGGCAGACCGTCGCGCGCCTGATCCGCGAATCGGCCAATGTCCTTCACTCGGAAATCAACTATTGCCGCGAAAAAGAAGGCGTTCCCAATGATCCTTACTTGCGATCGGCGCAAAGCTGGAAGCAAAACTACGCCGATCAATGGGGCATTCAGCGCGTTGGATTTTCCGCAGATAGCGACTCAGCGTGGAACATTTTCGACACAAAAAAAGGTACTCCTGTTGTCGTGGCTGTGATCGACTCGGGGCTCGATTGGAACCACAAAGATTTTTCTTGGAACAACATCTGGCACAATCCGGGCGAAATTCCGGACAACGATATCGATGACGACGGAAATGGTTACATCGACGATGTGATCGGTTGGGATTTCTTCACCGGCTCGAAAAAACCGTGGGACTACGATGGTCACGGCACGTTTGTAACTGGTGTCATCGCGGCAACACAAAACAATGGCATTGGAATTGCTGGGATCAATCCCAACGCCAAGATCATGATTTTGAAAGCACTCAATAGTTTTGGCCATACGCGCGCTTCATTCATCGCCGAAGCCGTGTTGTATGCGGCCAATCACGGTGCCCAAGTAATCAATCTGTCCGTCGGAGGGAAAAATCGTACACGCGCCGAAGAACGAGCAATTGCCTATGCGCTGTCAAAGGGCATCGTGGTCGTCGTCGCTGCCGGCAACGAAGGCGTCGACGTTGCAGAGTTTGGCCCTGCGTCACTCGAAGGTGTCATTACGGTCGCTGCAACCGACCCAAGCAACAAGCGCGCAATGTTCTCGAACTGGGGTGCTGGCGTTGATATTGCCGCGCCCGGCATGGACATCCTTTCGCTGCGCGCACGGCGCACAGATTTGATGCGTGACCTTCCCGGCACGGATTATCAACCCGACTCCGCTTTCGTCGGAGGCGACAAGCGTTACTTCCGTGCTTCAGGAACTTCGTTTGCGGCGCCGATCGTCGCCGGCACAGCGTCGCTCTTGCTCTCGAAGAATCCGAGTCTAAGCGCTGAGCAAGTGAAACAAATCTTGCTCCACTCAGCGAAGGACATCGAAACGCCAGGGGTCGATCAGCTTACGGGCTATGGGTTACTCGACGCCAGAGCTGCACTCGTCGCAGATCCAAACTTCTTCTTAGTGGCGAGGATCGATCGTGTCGCCGCAGCACAGCGTGACGGAAACACCGTCGTGGAAGTCCACGGCTCGCTACAAGGCAGTTCACTCGCGCGCGGCTGGATTGAGATTGGAGCCGGCGAGGCACCGACGACGTGGAAGAAAATCGGCACAGACATTCGCAACGCCATCGAAAGAGGTGCTCTCGGAAGCATCCCAACCAGCGAGCTTTCGGGCGCAAAAGTCTGGACGATTCGCGTGATCGGTGAAGACAAGAATGGAATACGCCGCGAGGCTTGGTTCCGACTCAATTTGGGATGAACTCGGAGCACAAAAGAAAACTACGATTTTGCATAAGAAACACGCGAAGCACTCCACATCATAAAGTGTTGAGTGCTTCGCGTGTTTTATGACACTCAAATAAGTCCGAGGCGTTCGAGATCTTCGGTGTCGAGCCCGAGGTAATGCCCAACTTCATGCTTAATCGTAAGCTGAATCTGCGCCGCGAGATCCGCTTCGCTGCGACAAACTTTTTCGAGATTCTTCTTGAACAATGTCAAACGACCATTGCCACGCGGCGTTTTGCGCCCGAAACGAAAACCGAGTTTTCCTGGCACTTCGTTTGGCACCGAAGGCGGACCGGCATAAATACCGAGAAGCTGCGGCGACACTTTTTCCTGTGCAATCAATTCTGCCGACGGAAAATCTTGTATTTCGACTTCCGAATCACCCAACACTTCGCGAATCGAACGCGGTAAATTTTCGATCGCGTCGCACACTGTTTTCTCGAACCGCGCGACGTCAATCGCAAGCGGACGCGGATAATGATCAGGGTCGAGCGCATCCGCACGCGCAAATGCATCCGCTGCAGCCTCTTCCAAGCTCATTCGTTCGAGCACCAACCCGAGATGATACAAGGCATGACCAGAATCTGAGTCGAGCGCAATCGCGCGCTCGAGACATCGCTTCGCAGCTTCAAAGTCGCTTAGCTCAAAGAGGATTTGCCCTTCAAATGCGCGATAAATCCCAACATCACCAGCTGCATGCAAGGCGCGCCGCACCAAGAAAAGCGCACCCGGCAAATTATCGAGATAGAAGAGGGCCTTTGACTTGAGGTAATGAACTTCCGCCTCGAGAACTCGATCGAGCTGCGGCAAATCCGGCGAACCTTCGAGCAAGGCATCACAGCGTTGCAGCGCCTGCTCATGCTCGCCAAATTCTTCAATCAAAAGTTCCGCACGATTCAAATGAGCAGCGATAAACTTCGGATCCGCGAGCACAGCCAAATCGAACTCGTGGAGGGCTTCCTCAATCTGGCCGGCATCCCAAAGAATTTCGCCGCGACCGTTGTGTGCCTCGGCACCGTCGGGCTGCGCCTTGAGCGCCTCATCCAGCCAAGCGAGCGCCTCGTCGGTACGACCGCCGTGTGAAGCTTCCATCGCCTGATCAAGGCAATCCCAATATCGATCTTTGTCTTTCATCCGCTTGCGCTTCCCTTGTGTCCAAATTAACGAGCACCGAACGATGCTACGGGCGCAGCATAGCAGAAGCTCTTCGCCACTGCGGACTCCCCACTTCCGAGGGAAAGAAGACATAACTATTTGAATTGATTGATTTTTATTGTGAAAAAAGAAAACCTACTTTTCCATATTTCTTTCACCGGTCAATGAAAAAGTAGGTTCCGAGGTGCTCAGGGCTGCATCGCGCGCACGCGGTCGGCAACGAGCGCCTCTGCAACCTCGGCCGTCCAGGCAACACGATCCGCCGCAATCCGCTCACTCGTCACGAGTTGCACATACCCATGCAAAGCGGCCCAACTCGTCGCCATTTCACGATCTGGATCACTGGATCGAAATACGCGCGAGTCAATTCCGCGAACATAGATCGCACGCACCAAATGCCAAGCGCGCAGCGTATCCCGTAAAACTTCAACACTGTACCGTGTAGAAAATGCAGACAGCGTATTTTCACGGAACATCAAGCGATATAGCTCCGGATGCTCAAGGCCAAACTGTATGTAACGACGCCCCGCCTCTTGAAGGGCCGCAAAGAGATCCGTGATCTCTGCAATTCCTTCCATCGCTTCCGATAAGCGCCCGAACCCGTGCAACGCAATCTCTTGCAGCAGCTCTTCTTTATTCTCAAAATGCAAATAGATCGTCGCTGCGGAGTAACCAAGTTTCTCGGCAAGCGAGCGCATCGTGACGCGCTCTGGGCCTTCCCGATAAACGATTCCAATGGCCTCTTCCAAAATTTTATTGCGTAACTCCGATTGCCCCATACGACGCACTTCTTGCCCCATTTTTTACCTTTCCTCATTCTTAGTTTTTTTGTTTGCTCACCACACGCACTGCGGCAAAGCCCATCGAGTTATCCCCAATGCCGCCAAGTCCATGTTGTGAGGCGCCAGACACAAATTCGTGTAGGCATCTTGGTCTCTGATTTGAATGACTTCGAGATTTTGCGGTCCCTAGACTCAAATTCTCATCGCGAAAATATCACTCGCGAAACTTGGATCAACCGAGATACGAGTTTTCTTTCGCAGAAGCTCTTTGTTTTCAAACAGTTACGGAAGAATGCCAAATCTTTACGTGGAAAATGTGAGCAGGAACACAAAGTGCGAAACGAAACTCATTTCTCCCACCGACGAAAATCGAGGCGTAACCGAAATGGATGGTGGGCCCTCCAGGGATTGAACCTGGGACTGTCCGGTTATGAGCCGGATGCTCTGACCGACTGAGCTAAGGGCCCGGCAGCCGCTAGCTTACCACGCGCCTTACGGGATGCAGGGGCTCGCACTGGAAATGAGATCGTGATTTTTGATGTATCCGTTGCAACACCCCGCAGTGAACTGCTCGCGAAGCATATCGGTCGTGCGAAAAGCCGAAGAATCTCCCCTGTAAGAGATCAATTTTTTCTGTGTAAGGCATGTGCTTTTTTGCACCGCCACGTGTCAAAACGCACAATTGCCGCGTGATCTGAAACCTGTCAACATGCCCGGCATGACCGACAAAAATCAAAAACATATTGTGGCGATCATTGGGGGAGCGACCGCCGGTGCGGAAGTAGCAAAGCAGCTGGCAGACCGTGACATCGACGTCGTCGTCTTCGAAAAAAATTTGCGTCCCTACGGAAAAATTGAGGACGGCCTTCCGCGCTGGCATGACAGTCAACGCCAAAAAGAATACGAAACGATCTGTAACAAACTCGTACACGATCGCGTGCACTTCGTCCCCAACACAAAAATCGGAACCGATATCGATTTCGCCGATCTCGCAAACCAATGGGGCTTTAGCGCAGTCGTGCTCGCTTGTGGCGCATGGGCCGATCGAAAACTCGATCTCCCAGGGATCGAAAAATACGAAGGTCAATCTCTGTTCTATCAAAATCCCTTCGTATACTGGTTCAACCACTGCAATGAAAAAAACTACACCGGAAAGAGTTACGCACTACAGGATGGAGCCATCGTGATTGGTGGCGGTCTCGCCTCGATCGACATGGCAAAAATTCATACGCTCGAAATCGCACGCCGCGCGCTCGCAGCCAAAGGTGTTGAAATTTCAATTCCGGATCTCGAGCACCAAGGCATCCCCAAAGCACTCTCGGCGGCAAATCTTTCATGGCAGGATTTGGGAATGCAGGGTTGTACCGTGTTTTACCGTCGGCGCATTGAGGACATGCCGCTTATGGGCACCCCCGACAATGCTACGCCCGAGCAAACTGCAAAGGCCGAAACCGGCCGCAAACGAATGGCCGAAAAAGCCATGGAAAAATTCTGCTTTCGCATCGAACCCCTGGCTGCACCCGAATCCATACTCGAAGAAAATGGAAAAATGGTTGGGCTCGTCTTTCGCCGCAATAAATTTGAAAATGGAAAACTCTCTGCGACAGACCAAACTTTCGAAGTGCGTGCACCGTATGTTGTCAGTTCTATCGGTAGCGTGCCGGATCCAATTCCGGGCATCCCCATGCGTGGCGACCTTTTCGATTTCTCAGACTTTAGCTTAGGGCGACTTAAGGAATTTCCGACGGTGTTTGGTGCAGGCAACGTCGTTACCGGCAAAGGCAATATCGTCGCTTCCCGCAAACACAGCACCGAGGTCAGTCAATTCATCATCGAAAAATATCTCGGTATCGACGACGGCAAACCCCTGCCCGAAGAAGCCAAGGCTGTCACGTCCGCACCCGCACGCAAACTCGCCGAACAAATCGCCAAAAGTCCAGGCGTATCCAAAGCAACCCTCGACACAATTTTGGATCGTGTAGAAAATCGCCAACTCGCCGTCGGCTACACAGGCGATTTTGCAGAATGGATCAAAAAGGTAACGCCGCCCGATCTCGAATAATTTCTCGATACTGGACGCCAAGTATTCCTTTGGCTTGCACCACTAACGTTAATTTTCGATAAAGGCTTTGAGCAAACGACTACGACTTGGATGGCGAAGTTTACGCAAGGCCTTCGCCTCAATTTGGCGTATGCGCTCACGCGTAACATCGAAATCTTGCCCCACCTCTTCAAGTGTATGGTTGGATCGCTCTCCGATACCAAAGCGCATCTTGAGCACGCGCTCTTCGCGCGGACCGAGCGTCGCCAGCACCTTGCGCGTTTGATCGGCAAGATTTTCTTCGAGAACCGTATCGTGGGGATTCAGCACATTCTTGTCCTCGATGAAATCGCCCAGAGTGCTGTCCTCATCTTCGCCCACCGGCGACTCCAGACTGATCGGCTCCTTCGCAATTTTCAAAACCATCTGCACTTTTTCGATCGGCAGATCGAGTTTCTCGGTCAACTCCTCAGGCGTAGGCTCGCGCCCGAGCACCTGTACGAGTTGACGACTTGCCCGCGCAAGCTTGTTGATCGTTTCGATCATGTGCACCGGAATGCGAATCGTGCGTGCTTGATCCGCGATCGCACGCGTGATGGCTTGACGGATCCACCACGTTGCATACGTCGAAAATTTATAACCACGCCGCCACTCAAATTTTTCAACGGCTTTCATCAAGCCGATATTGCCCTCTTGAATCAAATCCAAAAATTGCAAACCGCGGCTCGTGTACTTCTTTGCAATCGATACCACGAGTCGCAAGTTGGCCTCGATCAATTCACATTTGGCTTGATGCGTTACGCGCGCCGCATCTTTGTACTCGGAAACTGTCGTACGAATCGCCGAGACACTCATCCGTGTATCGGATTCAATTTTATCGAGTGCGCGCAAAATTCCGTCTAGTTCACCGACGCTACGCTCGACCCGCGCCAAATCGCCACCCAATTTCGTCAGCGCCTCTTTACCCGGCTTACTGCGCCGCGTGGCGAGAAGTGCGAGCTTCTGAAATTCTGCAATTCCTGAAACCGCATAACCTTCGATCGCCTTACGCGCAAATCGCTCGATGCGCCGCGCCTCCTGATCGATTGCTTCCAAGCGCTCCGTCATACGCTGAATCTGAACATTCTTAAAACGAATATCACCAAGAAGTGTAAGCGTCTCGCCATAACGCTCTTCCATCTCGCGCTGCAACCGTACACGCGTCGCATCGCTGGTTCGCGAATTCGCCATCGCGCTGAGGCGCCGCGCTACTTCACCCTCGAGAGTCTTGATTTGTTCGATCACAGCCTCGAACTGTGCACGACGCTCTTCGAGGTCAAGCACCGGCTCCTCCTCATCAAGGCCCATCAACAACTCGCGCAACTCGATTTGTCCATTTCGATACGACTCAAAAATACGTAGCAACTCGCGCATGCCAAAGGGCGTGCCGATCATCAAGCGATTTTGTCGCTCTTGGCCCGCTTCGATACGCTGCGCAATCTCCACCTCTCCACTGCGCGTCAAAAGCGCTACTTGACCCATTTCACGCAGGTACACACGAACCGGATCATTCGTATGGTGCTCGTTGTCTTCGTGCGACTCCGCTGCGCCATTTCGTTTGCGCGGCACCGGTTTGCGTAGCACGCGCTTTTCATCGACGATGTTCACGCCCTTTTCCGTTAGAAACTCAAAAACGGCTTCGATCGCACCGGCCTGCACAATTTGCCGTGGAAGCCCATTGTTGATCTCGTCATATGTAAGCCCGCCCTTACGAAGCCCCAGCGCAACGAGTTCTTGCACTTCAGCCAAGTGCGTCATCGCAACACTTTCAAGCGTATCGTTGGAAACTTTGAGCTGCTTGGCTTTTTCAATTTTCATACTTTTGTTTGTAGCGGCTGTTCTGCGTACAAGCCCCTTTGAATTTGCTGACGGATTGACAGTTGCCATATGCCCCCCTTTGATGACGCAATCGCAATTCAGTCTTGCTCCGTTTCACCGTTCCGTCGGTGAGAACGTCCCCCTAAACCAAGTAGCGCACGCTTTTCTTCGAGCTGTTTCTGCTTTTTTTCCAGGAGCAACGCAACATCATGACTCGGATCTTCAAGAAACTTTCGGGTTTCTGCGCGACGTTCTTCTTGCACCCGACGTTCCTGAAGCCGTTCAATTACATCGTGAACCGCGACGGCAATCCTCTCTGCGTCGAGGAGCGGCGAAGGATGGGCAACCACTTCGCGAAAAATTTTCTTCGCTGCATCGTCGAGGCGGTCCGCCATGTCAAGCAAACTGCCTTCACCTTCCATCTGCCAACATTCCATGGCCCGCAAAATGGATTTCCACGGTCCATCATCGAGAAGCAAATCCAAATCGACGGATTCGAGTTGTCGCGCTTCGGCTGGCTGGGCCACGAGATAAGTGACGAGCTCCTGCGCGTAGCGCTCCGCACGCGACGCAGTTTGACGTGGTGCACGCGCCGTAGTCACCGACGACACATCATCGCCGTCCGCGCCGCGCAACGTGCGCACTTCCGCCGCGAGCAATTCCTGTTTGGTATCGAGCTGCAACGCCAGGCGACGCATAAATTCATCGCGCTCGATCGAATTGGGAATCAGAGCCAAGAGCGGTGTGACTTGCTTGGCGACATCGGCTTTTTGCCATGGAGTCGCACAACCTTGAGCAAGTGCGCGCCGCGTTACGAGGTCGAGGGCCATCGGCGCCTCCTCAATCAATCGACGCAATTCTGCGTCACCTCGCTTCTTTCGAAAATCGTCCGGATCCAGAGCATCTGGAAGTAAGACCGCGCGAACGCGCAAACTCTGTGGAAGCAACACTTCGAGCCCCTTGTGCATCGCACGTTGTCCGGCTTCGTCTCCGTCGAAAACGAGAACTACTTCCTTCGCTCGCCGACGCAAATCCTGAGCATGCTCCGTTGCTAAAGCCGTACCACAAGTTGCCAACGCCTCGACAACACCTGCGCAGTGCATCGCAATCAAATCGAAGTAACCTTCAACGAGAACGACTCTTTCCCCCCGGCGAATCGCTTCAAGCGCATGGGGAAAACCGTAGAACGCTTCTCGCTTTCGGTAAATAGGTGTTTCAGGAGAATTCAAATATTTTGCTCCGTCGGACTTTCCGAGGGTGCGACCGCCAAAGCCAATCACGCGTCCGCGTACATCCTGAATCGGAAACGTGATCCTCCCTCGAAGTCGGTCATACACGCGACCTTTCTCACTGCGGGCGAGCAAACCCGCTCGCTCTGCGTCAGCGACGGAAAACTTCGCGCGCTCAATTGCCTTGGCGAGCGTGTCCCAACTGTCTGGCGCAAAGCCGAGTCCAAACTTGTCGATCGTTTCGTCGGCGATCTCACGTTGCACGAGATACTCGCGAGCTACACTCCCCTGAGGCGAACGCAAAATCTTCGAATAGACGTCTTGGGCAAAGCGATTGAGCTTGAACAGCGGTTCGACGAGGCCCGCCTCGACGTTCGATGCTTCCGGAATCACGATTCCGTATTCGTCGGCGAGCTGCCGCACAGCCTCGGGAAAACTCAAATTGTCGTGGCGCATCAAAAACGTGATGGCGTTGCCGCCCTCGCCACAACCAAAGCAGTGAAAAATTTGGCGATCGACGTTGACGTTGAACGACGGAGTTTTTTCGTTATGGAACGGGCAAAGCCCTTTGAAGTTGCGACCGGCCTGGCGAAGAGTGACGTACCGCCCGATGAGTTCGACGATATCCACGCGATCCCGAACTAGCTGAATCGTCTCGTCGGAAATTCGGCTCACATCCGGCCAGCGCCTCCGTGCTATTGCACCTGTCGCTTGATCTTCTTGAGCGCGCGCTTGCGCGCCGCGACGTCTTTCTTCTTGCGACGCACACTGGGTTTATCATAGAACTCGCGCCGACGGAGATCCGACAGAATACCCGTCTTCTCGACTTGCTTCTTGAAGCGGCGCATCGCCGATTCGAAAGATTCGTTGTCTTTGAGTTTGATGACGGACATCCTTGAACACTCCTTCGTGCAACACAAAAACCGGTTATTTCACAATGCGAAAATCGACTCGGTTTGAAATCGACTAGAAATTTGTTTCGACGCCCCTGCGTCGCGAAGGTCGCATGCTAGCGAAGCGATTTTCCCCGATCAACTCGCGAAAACTCGCCGCCCAGAACCAAGCGCCAGCCACTTCGACGCCAGTCAACACTCCGGCGGACGAACCGGAATGCCGAGTTCAAGCAAACGGCGCTTGACCTTGGGCACGGTCGTCTCTTTGAAGTGAAAAATCGAGGCGGCCAGGGCGGCCTGCGCGTGGCCGCCACGAGGACCATCGTCGAGGGCGGCCGCCATGTCCTCGGCGCTACCGGCGCCGCCCGACGCGATCACCGGAATCGTCACTGCGTCGGCAACGGCGCGCACGAGTGCGAGGTCGTATCCCGCCTTGGTTCCATCGCCGTCCATGCTCGTCAGCAAAATCTCGCCGGCTCCGGCCTGTGCCATGCGCCGCGCCCAGCCGACGGCATCAATTCCCGTCGAGCGCCGCCCCCCGTGCGTGCAAACTTCCCAGCTCAGCTCACCCGCTTCGCGCGAACCCTCCACGCACCGCGCATCAATCGCAAGCACGAGGTTCGCACTGCCAATCTTCACAGCCGCTTCACCGACGAGGTCGGGGTTGTTGACGGCAGCCGTCATGATCGAAACCTTGTCGGCGCCCGCATTGAGGAGATCGCGAATGTCTTGCAATGTGCGCACGCCTCCACCGACGGTAAGCGGCATAAACACGCTCTCTGCTGTGCGCGTCACGACATCGAAAATCGTACGGCGCTCTTCGTGACTTGCCGTAATGTCGAGAAACGTCACTTCGTCGGCACCTTGCTCGTCATACATCCGTGCGACTTCGACGGGATCGCCGGCATCGACATGATCGATGTATTGCACGCCCTTCACAACACGGCCGCGATCGACATCCAGGCAAGGAATAATTCTCTTTAGCAACATGCAATGCCTTTCAAAGCACGCGCCAAATCGACGGCACCGGTATACAGAGCGCGACCGACGATCACTCCGGCAATGCCTTGCGCATGCAATGCGGCAGCGTTTTGGATATCGGCCTGCGAACCCACGCCGCCCGATGCAATCACAGGAATGTGTACTGCTTGCGCAAGCTTCACGGTGGCTTCTAAATTTGGTCCGCTCAACATTCCATCGCGCGAAATATCGGTGTAAATCAAGGCAGCGACGCCAACGTCTTCAAAGCGTTTTGCCAAATCGACCGCAAGCACATCACTCGTTTCGAGCCAGCCTTGGACGGCGACACGGCCATCGCGCGCATCGAGCCCCACCGCCACTCGACCTGCGAAACGCTTTGCCGCTTGCCGCACGAGATCGGGATCCGTAAGCGCGATCGTGCCAAGGATCACACGTTGCACGCCGAGTTCGAGCATTTCTTCCACGACCGCGAGCGTGCGAATGCCACCGCCAAGCTGCACAGGCACATCACCTGCGGCCGCCACGATGTCGCGAATTGCCGCTTGATTTTGCGGTGTACCCCTTTTCGCACCATCGAGATCGACGACATGCAAACGACGAATCGCATGCTTCAAAAAATTCTGCGCTGCTTGTGCGGGATCTGCGGCATACACCGTTGCAGCGTCATAGCGTCCTTGCGAAAGCCGCACGCACTGCCCGTCAAGAAGATCAATCGCTGGAATGAGTTCAAACGCACTCACTTCGCCTGCTCCTTGCGTATTTTCATGAGCGCCTTCGCCACTTTTTCGCTGCCCCAACGCGCAAGCTCCTCCGCAGAAAGCCAGTAACTACCACCGCCGGGATAACGCGTCGCCACCAAGAGATTTTCCGAGAGCGCAACTTGCCGCTCATCGAAGGCGGCGTCGAGTAACTTTTCGGCATCTTGTGCGCGATATAGCGTCGTCCGAAACCCTACCCGAGCCGGTCTCGTTGCCCCCGCAGCACTGCCCTTCAACACTTCATAATGTTGAACTTCACCCGTCAAAATGCTGTCCACGCCAAATTTTTCTTGTAAGCGCTGGCTGATTTCCTCCACCGGCACAGAAGTATCAGCAAGCACACTTTGCACGTCACTGGCGGGAATGACTTGAAAACCTTGCGCAACAAGTGCCTCGGCCATGTAGCGCGCCACGAGTACGCCAATACTTTGACCGTGCGGCACACTGGAACCCTCCGAGAAGGGCAGCACTGCTACACGATTTAATGTTGACTGCTTGGATTGCAACAAAGGAGTTGTCTGCACTCTTGCAAACGAATGAAAACAAGCCGTGGCAAAACAAGCGACACTGGCAAACACCAAAACGCGAAAACTGCGCTTCAACATTTTTGAATCCATTGCGCAAAGGCATCGAGCAAACGCTTGCCTGCGCGTTGACTTTTTTCCGGATGAAATTGCACTGCGAACAAATTGTCTTTCGCGACTGCTGACGCAAAAACACCGCCGTAGTCCGTGCGTCCGACAACAACATCGGCATCCGTCTCAACAACTCGATACGAATGCACGAAATAGAAGAAATCGCGCTTCGGCATTTGGGCAAGTAGTGGGTGCGCACCGTCGAAAACGACCTCGTTCCAACCAATATGTGGCACGCGTAGCGGCGCACCCGACGCACCACACACAGGAAAGCGCTCGACACGACCTTTGAAAATTCCAAGTCCCGTACTCGGTCCGTGCTCAGCACCTTCTTCAAAGAGCATCTGCAAACCCAAGCAAAACCCGAGATACGGTTTTCCCATCCGGATTGCTTCCAGCAGCGCCTCGTCGAAGTGTTGTGCGCGCAAACTCCTCACGGCATCGGCAAAGGCACCGACACCCGGTAAAACGATTGCATCCGCCAAGCGCAGCGCTTCCGGGCGATTCGTCACTTCCGGATCCATGCCCGAGCGCAGCAAAGCTTTGGCGACACTGCGGAGATTGCCAGCACCGTAGTCGATCAAAGCAATGCGAAGCTTGCGCGCCATGAAAATCCACTCACCCTGTTTGTAATGTTAGAGAGTGCCCTTCACCGACGGAACACCTTGCACACGCGGATCAATCTCAAGTGCCATCTTGAGTGCACGAGCCGTCGCTTTAAAAATCACTTCCGCCACATGGTGCGGGTTCTTTCCGTAACGAAGCTCGATGTGCAAATCGAGTCCCGCACTCTGCGAAAGCGCGCCAAAGAATTCTTCGACAAGTGAAATATCGAAATCACCCGCACGCAAGTTTTGAACTTCGACGTTATACACAAAAAAAGGTCGATTTGACACATCGACGACAGACTCTGCCTTCGCTTCCCCCATCGGTAAGACAAAGAAACCGAAACGGCGCAAACCCTCGGCGCTGCCAAGAGCCTGGCGGATCGCTTGCCCAAGGCAAATGCCGACGTCTTCCACGGCATGATGGTCATCGACTTGCAAATCACCCTTTGCGCGCAATGTCAAATCGAAGAGTGCGTGTTTGGCGAACGATTCCAGCATGTGATTGAAAAAACCGATTCCCGTCTCGATGTCGTATCGACCCGATCCGTCGAGATCGAGCTCCAATCGAATTTCCGTCTCACGCGTTTTTCGTTCGATTACACTTTTTCGCGTTAATTTTTGCATTGTGTTCATGCCTCCTCTGCGTCGCCACCGTCGCGTGATGCATCGCGTTCACGACGAGCGCGCCGAATTTTTTGCAAACGCAACTCCACGGCCATACCGTGTCCCGCAAGGCCTTCAATCTCCGCCAACCGAATGACATCGACCCCGAGTTCACGCAGTTTTGCCGGCTCAAAACGTATAACACTCATTCGTTTCAAGAAGTCCTCTACACCAAGCGGTGAGAAAAAGCGCGCCGTTCCACCCGTCGGAAGCACATGACTTGGTCCTGCCAAATAATCTCCGACCGCTTCGGGCGTGTAGTGCCCTAAAAACAATGCCCCAGCATTCGTAATTTTCTTGGACACCACGTCGGCGTCTTCCAGCGCCAGCACCAAATGTTCGGGTGCATAGCGATTCGAAATTGCAATCGATTCTTCGAGATTCTTCGTCACGATGATCGCGCCGTGTTTCGAAAGCGACTCGCGTGCAATTTTGGCGCGCTTGAGATCAGCAAGCTGTTTTTCGAGCTGTTCTTGCACGCGTGCAGCAAGCGGTTTCACGTGCGTCACCAAGATCGGACACGCCATCTCATCGTGTTCCGCTTGAGAGAGCAAATCCGCCGCGATCCACGCCGGTGTCGCCGTTTTGTCGGCAATAATCAAAATCTCGCTCGGGCCGGCTTCGAGATCGATCCCTACTTCACCAAACACAAGCCGCTTTGCCGTCGCAACATACACATTTCCGGGTCCCACGATCTTATCGACGCGCGGCACACTCTGCGTACCGTAAGCAAGCGCTGCCACGGCTTGCGCGCCACCAATCTTGAATACGCGATGTACTCCCGCCACGCGCGCCGCCATCAACACTTCCGGACGAATTCGTCCCTCGGCATCGGGTGGCGTCACCATCACGATTTCCGGAACTTCAACCACCGAGGCCGGCACTGCATTCATGATCACGCTCGACGGATACGAGGCCTTGCCACCCGGAACATAAATGCCAACGCGCTCAAGCGGGCGCAGGCGCTGCCCCATGAAAGCGCCTCCTTCTTCACGCATCTCCCAGCTCGACGGAATACGTTTACGATGAAATTCGCGTACGCGCATCGCAGCTTTACCAATCGCCGCGCGATTTGCAGGATCGACGCTTGCGACCGCATCGTCCCATTCGCGTTTTGTCACCTCTAAACTTTTCAGTGTCGCGCCATCATATTTTTCGGTCAACGCCAACAACTCGGTGTCGCCACGTTCACGCACGCTTGCAAGAATTTTGCGTACTGTTTTCTCGACGCTGTCGTCGTCGCGAAAGCGGCGCTCTACCAACTTTTTAAAGGCGGCTTCAAATTTTGAATCTTCCGTTTTCAAGACGGAGAGCAACTCTTTTGACCCTGCCCGACTCGCCATCGTCATCCCTCCCGGCGGATTTCCGCACCCAGGCTCTTTAATTTTTCTTCGATGCGTTCATAACCGCGATCAATGTGATAGACGCGATGCACCGTTGTCTCGCCCTCGGCTGCAAGCGCCGCCACCAAGAGCCCAGCCGATGCACGCAAGTCTGTGGCCATGACCGGCGCTCCCATTAAACGCGCATTGCCACGAAGATGTGCCGAGCGACCGTCGAGCGTGATGTCTGCACCCAAGCGTTGCAACTCGGGCACATGCATGAAGCGATTCTCAAAAACTTTCTCGGTCACCACGCTCGAGCCTTCGGCGACGAGTAAGAGCGCCATGATCTGTGCCTGCATATCCGTCGCAAAACCTGGATACGGCGCCGTCGTGACATGAATGCCGTGCAAGCCGTCGGGCACGCACGCTCGAATCGAATCGCCTTGCACCGTAATCTCAACGCCGATTTCGCGTAACTTTTCGAGCGTGGCACCCATCGTCTCCGGCAGCACACCGCGAATCCAAACATCACCCTTAGTGATGGCCGCTGCGCAGAGCAAAGTACCCGCCTCAATGCGATCGCCCGCAACGCGGTGCTCGATGCCACGCAAATGTGTCACTCCACGAATCACGATTCGGTCCGTGCCTTCGCCTTCGATATCCGCACCCATTTTGCGCAAGACTTCCGCAAGCTCAACGACTTCCGGCTCGCGCGCAGCGTTTTCAAGCACGGTCTCACCCTTCGCAAGGGTCGCAGCCATCATCACATTCTGCGTTCCGTTGACGGTCGTGATGTCGAACGAAAAATTTGCACCGACGAGCGGTGCACCCGTCACTTCCACATAACCGTGATCGAGGCGCACTTTGCCGCCGAGTGCTTCAATGCCTTTCAAGTGTTGATCAATCGGACGCACGCCGATCGCACAACCACCCGGCTCCGACACACGCGCTTGTCCAAAGCGCGTCACGAGGGGGCCCATCACCATGAAAGAAGCGCGCATCTTTCGCACGAGATCGTAAGGCGCCTCGAAATGACACAAATTTGAGGCATTGATCCGCACCGCGTGCGGATCTTGCGAATCCCAGCTTGCCTTCGCCCCCAGCGCTTCGAAAATTGCAAGCATGCCGTCCACATCGCGTACGCGTGGAACATTGCGCAACACAACTTCTTCGTCGGTGAGGAGTGCAGCCGCCATCAACGCAAGCGTCGAATTTTTCGATCCAGAAATGGCCACTTCGCCGCTCAAGCGACGGCCTCCATTCACGATGATGCGATCCATGCTTTCTCTGCTTTCATGGTTCTGAATTACACTTTTTTGAGGCGAGTGGGCGACTCCCTTCGGGAAAACACCTCTAGCCTACACCGATTACGGGCTTCGTGCTTCTACAACCCGCGCGCGCCCGGCCAAATCTTTCAAAATTTTGACGTCTACAAAACCGGCGCTCTGCAAGTGCTCTTGCACGGTTTTGGCTTGGCTCGGTGCGATTTCAAGTGCAAGCAGACCGCCTGCGTGCAAGTGCTGCTGCGCCTGCGTGCCAATTTGCTGCAACGCCTCAAAGCCCGTCGGGCCTGCAAAAAGAGCAATTTCGGGCTCGTGCGCGAGTTCCGGTGCAAGCGTCGCGGCTTCTGCATCAGCCAAGTACGGCGGATTGGAAACAATCAAATCGAAAACTTCGTCGGCGAGCGCAGCGAACCAATCGCTCTCAATGCAACGCACGCGATCTTGCAGACCGAGCGCCTCAACATTGGCGCGCGCTACGGCGAGTGCAGCCGACGAAACATCCGTCGCCGTTACGCTTGCATGCGGACGTTCGCTTGCTATTGCCAATGCCACAGCGCCACTGCCCGTGCCAAGATCAAGCACACGATAAGCTTTGTCGCGCTCGCGCAAAAAATCGAGGGCCGACGCCACGAGCGTTTCAGTGTCGGGACGCGGTGTCAGCACCAACGAAGTCACGCGCAGCGGCAACGACCAAAATTCTTTGTGACTCGTAAGCAGCGCCACCGGCACGCGTTCTTTTGCGCGGCGCTGTACGAGTTCGCGAAAGCGTGCGCGCTCGGCATCCGTCACCGGTTTTTCAAAATCAAGATACACACGAAGACGATCACAACCGAGTGCGTGCGCCAAGAGGCATTCCGCATCGAGCCGCGAATTTTCGAGTTCATGCTCTTGAAAATACTTCGTGGTCCAGCGCAGAAGCTCGAGCACCGTCCAGTTTTTTGCGACCTTTGGCTCTTCTCTCGATTTGGTATTGAGACCTTGCTGAGCGGATGACACTTTATCGTGTTGGTCACTCACAACTGCGCCTTTTTCCGCACTTCGGCGGCAAAATAACTCGCAATTCCCGTCAGGAGCTCATCAAGATCGCCGGCCATGCAATCTTCCAAGCAATGCAATGTAATGCCCGCGCGATGATCTGTGACACGCGATTGTGGAAAATTATATGTTCGAATTCGTTCGCTGCGATCACCAGTGCCTACCTGCGAGCGTCGCTCGCTTGCGCGTTCGGCATCGGCGCGGGCTTGTTCGGCTTCGAGAAGCCGCGAACGCAACACGCGCAAAGCCTTCGCCTTGTTCTTGTGCTGCGATTTTTCGTCTTGGCACTGCACTTCGACGCCTGTCGGGAGATGCTTGATGCGCACCGCCGAATCCGTCGTGTTCACGCTTTGTCCGCCAGGGCCTGAAGCGCGAAACACATCAATGCGTAGGTCTTCGGGCTTGATCTCGATGTCGACTTCTTCGGCTTCCGGCAAAACCGCCACCGTCACCGTCGAAGTGTGAATGCGGCCTTGTGCTTCCGTCGCAGGCACGCGCTGCACGCGATGCACACCGCGCTCATGCTTCATCTGGCCAAATACACCACTGCCCTTAATCGAGAGAATGGCTTCTTTCGTACCGCCCGCATCGGCTTCGCTGAGCGAAAGGATTTCGGTGCGCCAACCTTTGCGCTCGGCGTAGCGCGAATACATGCGCATGAGTTCTGCTGCGAAGAGCGCTGCTTCTTCACCGCCAGCACCGGCGCGAATTTCAAGAATGACGTCGCGCGCGTCCGTCGGATCTTTGGGAATCAGCAATTGTTCAATTTGCGCTTCGAGCGCTTCGAGCTCCGTCGACAAACGCTGCGCTTCGCTTTTCGCGAGTTCGCGCAGCTCGTCGTCCGACTCGTCGAGCATCGCTTTTGCGCCCTCGAGTTCCGTGTGCAAAGCGCGATAGCGTTCGCTTGCATCAAGAATTGGACGCAACTCGGCGAGACTTTTTCCAACCTTTGCAAAATCTGCAAAACCGCCCGCAAGCGAGGGATCCGCAAGTTGCTCTTCGAGGGCACGCGCACGTGCTTCGATTTCAGCAAGGCGTTCGAGTAGCGTCGACATAGGTCATCTCACACCGGTCCACGCCCGGAGAGAAAAATCTCGAAACAGGAAAGAGAACGTCGGTGCAAAACCGCCGCTGCTTACTTCTTCGTGTAGCGGCGCTTGAATTTCTCCACCTTGCCTGCCGTATCGACCAGCTTTTGTTTGCCGGTGAAAAACGGATGGCAAGAGGAACAAATTTCGACGCGGATTTCCGGCAATGTGGAACGTGTCTCCCACTGCTGGCCGCATGCACAGTGAACCTGCACGGTTTGATATTGAGGATGAATTTCGGGCTTCATAATGGGGCCTTCTGATAGCTCATTCGCCCTGCTTCGACAAGATAAAATCCGTTCGGCAAAGCAGTTGGTTGCAAAGAGTTGGTTACGAGTTCATCGACTTCAAGAAGTCTTCGTTATTGGCCGTGGCCTTGATCTTTTCGAGCAAGAATTCCATGGAGTCGACCGGGTTGAGCGGCGCGAGCACTTTGCGCAGGATGTACATGCGGCTGAGCGTGTTGTCATCCAAAAGCAAATCCTCGCGGCGCGTCGCCGATTTGCTGATGTCGATCGCCGGATAGGTGCGGCGTTCGGCGAGTTTGCGATCGAGCACGATTTCCGAATTGCCGGTGCCCTTGAACTCTTCGAAGATCACTTCGTCCATGCGCGAACCGGTATCGATCAGTGCCGTGCCCACAATCGTGAGACTGCCACCTTCTTCGACATTGCGCGCTGCACCAAAGAAACGCTTCGGCTTGTGAAGCGCGTTCGAATCGACACCACCCGAAAGAATTTTTCCGGAGTGCGGCACGACCGTATTGTATGC
Organism: uncultured Geobacter sp.; assembly: GCA_964424225.1. Classification (GTDB taxonomy): domain Bacteria; phylum Myxococcota_A; class UBA9160; order UBA9160; family JADFDR01; genus JADFDR01. The sequence continues at coordinate 21,944 of CAYRID010000002.1, read as the reverse complement.
GCGCGCAAGTCGCGTAATCGAATCGAGCAAAATCACCACGTCTCGCTTGTGCTCAACGAGACGCTTCGCTTTCTCGATCACCATCTCCGCCACTTGAACGTGTCGGGTGGCCGGTTCATCGAAGGTCGACGAAATCACTTCCGCCTTCACGGTGCGCAGCATGTCCGTCACTTCCTCGGGCCGTTCGTCGATCAAGAGCACGATCAAGAAGACCTCGGGATGCGCGGTGCTGATCGCATTCGCGATGTCCTTCAAAAGCATCGTCTTGCCGGCCTTGGGCGGCGACGGAATCAAGGCACGCTGACCTTTGCCGATCGGTGCCACCAAATCGATGATCCGCGTCGTCAGTCCTGCCCCGTCATACGCCAAGTTGAACTTCTCTTGCGGATATAACGGCGTGAGATTGTCGAAGAAAATTTTGCGTCGGCTCGCAAGCGGCGGCTCAAAATTGATCGAACCTACTTTGAGCAGCGCAAAATATCGCTCGCCTTCTTTCGGCGAACGGATTTGTCCTTGCACGGAATCACCCGTGCGCAAACCAAAACGGCGAATCTGCGACGGAGAAACATAGATGTCATCGGGGCCGGGCAAATAGTTTTGATCCGGCGCACGCAAAAACCCAAAACCATCGGGCAAACATTCGAGCACGCCTTCGGCGTACACGCGCTCGTCGCTGCTCTCACTTTTGGCTTTGAGGACATTGAAGATCAGATCTTGTTTGCGCATCCCCGCCGCGCCCTCGATGTTGAGGCGTTCGGCAAGCTCGGTGAGTTCTTCCATTGACTTGTTCTTGAGATCACGGACATAAACGCGTTTGCTCGGATCGACTTCGTCGTCACTACCGATTTCTTCGTCGGAAATGTCATACATCTCCGGACCGCGATCTTGGCGATTCATATTGCCACCGCGTCCACCGCTGCGGCGACGTCCGCCGTTGCGGCGACCACCTCGATTCATTGGGTTCTCGTTGTTGGAATCACTTCCTCGTCTAGGACTCAATTTGGCCTCTCTTCCTACGTTGATTTGGGGTTACACACTAAAATGTTTTGGATCAATGGGTCGGCCGAAATTCGCCGTGTCGCGCGAAGCGCCCGATCGATGCAAATGCCGAACGAAATGCGAAATTTGGTTTCGATTTGAATTGGGTCGCGCCCAGTGGTTGTTCGTTTCTCGCTAGTTACTCGCTACTCGGACCGAAGTCCTTCCGCCCTTGGACTTAAAAATGAAATGCTAAATAAAACTTCGGACGCACCGGCAACGGGGTACACACAAAATTCCCGGGAACTCTCCGCCCCTGCAACACACTCGAAGCCTTGTCGCTCACGATTGCAAACGAAGGAGCTGATTCGCGATGGGGAGTTGTGCCCGAAAAGATCGAACCGGCACGAGACCTAACCTATGCGGAGTCGCGCGTCGTGTCAAGCCTCGTTTGTGGCGGCAATGAAATGCACCAGCCGACCCGTTCCCGCACCATCGCGGCGATAAGAATAAAACCGCGCAGCATCGCAAGCCGTACACGAATCCGGAATTTTCGCGACGTGTTTTGCGACAAGTCCACAGTGCAAAAGTTCTTGCGCGGCCAAAAGCCCCAAATCGAGTTGTGCATTTTTAATCGGCATCTCTTCGCCGATGCGCGCCGTCCTGCGCTGCGTCACAGCCTGTTGCAAGTTTGGAAAATGCTTGCGCATGGCATTAAGTACCGGCGTGTCCACCTCATAACAACACGGCCCAATATGCGGACCAATCACTGCCCGCAACCTTTTCGCATCTGTCCCGAGGTGCGAAAGCGCCTGCAAAGCTCGCTCAATGACGCCTGCCGCAAGCCCGCGCCAACCTGCGTGGATCGCAGCAACCACCTTGCCGGATGCCTCAGCGACCAATATCGGAACACAATCTGCCGTAATCACACCTACATAAACACCGGAAAGTGTCGAAATGATTGCGTCAGCGTCACCCAGATCGCGTGCGACGCGAGACGTGACGACCACAACCTCCGTGCCATGAACTTGACGCGGACGCAGCAATCCCGACGGTGCATGCGCAGCGCGGGTTCCAAAACCATGCACAATACCAATTTCTTCCAGAAGTGGATGCGTTAGAAAACCGCTCATCTCTCCTCTTTTTGTGCCAGCACTTCGAGCAACATTTGAAAATCTTCCGGCGGCGGCGTCTCGAAGCGCTGCCGCTCGCCCGTTTGCGGATGTGTGAATCCCAACACTTTCGCATGTAGAGCTGGGCGCGTCAGCAAACTATTCTTCGCACTGGCGCGTCCGTACACAGTGTCTCCGACCAGCGGCAAACCTGCCGACGCAAGATGCACGCGGATCTGATGCGTCCGTCCCGTTTGCGGCCGAATTTCGATCAAGCTGATTTCGCTCTTCAAAAAGCGCTGTTTCACTTTCCACGTCGTGCGAGCCTCTCGCCCAGAACGCGTACGCACGGACATTTTTTTGCGCTCGCGCAAATGGCGACCAATCGGTCGATCAACCTCTCCTCGATCGGCTTGCGGCACGCCGCGCACAAGAGCCCAATAAATACGTTCGATCGAATGTTCGCGAAATTGATCCGACAAAGATTGGTGTGCAAAATCATTTTTGGCGATGACAAGCACGCCGGAAGTCCCACGATCCAAGCGATGCACGATCCCCGGACGCTGTGCCCCTCCAACACTAGAAAGTTTCGATCCGCAGTGATGCAAAAGTGCATTCACGAGTGTGCCCTGCGCATGCCCCGGTGCCGGATGTACGACGATCCCCGCAGGCTTGTCAATGACGAGCAAGACTTCGTCTTCGTACAAAATGCGAAGCGAAATCGCTTCGGCCTCAACGGCGGACGTTGACACTTCAAAGTGTTGAATTTGAATCACGTCGCCCACTTGTACGCGCTTGCTCGCTCGTTCCGGCGCCCCGTTGAGAAGAACTTGTCCTTTCTCGATCCAGCGCTGCACTTGCGCGCGTGGCACTTGAGCAAAACCTGCACATGCCGCATCAAGACGTTGGCCTTGCTCGTTTTGCGTAATTTCATATCGCATGCGCAAATCGCCTTCGACTCAAATGACACTTTTTTAAGTTGGATCAAGTTTTGCGTAGGATCGGCACACCGCGACGCGCGCTCTCACAGCGCTGCATATAGCTAGGAACAACTCTCTGCGCGTCGAGGCCGATGCAGCGCGCATACGCGTCGACAAAACCACGCAGGTACACATTTGCAGGTAATGCATCGAATCGATCTTCTTCGAGAAAGCGCAGCATCGCAGGACTGATTTTTGTGAGCGCAGCGACGTCTCCAAGCTCGATGCCGCGACCGATGCGATTGCGCCGCAAGCGCGGACCGTCCCACACCGAGTCATCTGCATCATCGAAATGCACAAGTTCATCAAGGTTTGAACTGGCCTCCGCCGTCGAGAGCGACGAAACAAGCGCCGAGGGGCGCAGCCCGAAAGTGCGCAAATTTTGCTCTGGCGACTCCGACTGCGCAGGCAGAGTTTGATCGTATTCCGCGCGCACCACGGCATCCGACAAAACGTTGTAGGCGCGCTCAATGCGTGTGCGCTGCTCTTGCAATTCTTTTTCGTCGAAAAGTGAATACATCGCTACTGATCCGTCGGCGTAAGCCATCTTCGCAAGCGAATACGCACGCTCAATCTCAGCCGACGACGCATGTCGCGACACTTCCAACACTTCGTAGTGTGTCTGCTCACTCAGTGCTTTCATAATTCTCTACTCGCTGCATTTTTGGCAACGTCGGTGCAAGGGTCGTGTGCAGTTCCAACACGGCGGCAATCTTGCGCGCCATGCGCCCAATACAAACTGCGGCGTCCGAACGCGGAAACGCCTCGACAAAGGGACGACCCGCCGTCACGGCCTTGCGCACCGACGAATCTTCGTTGATGTAGCCCAGGTAGTCGGCCTCGATTCCAAAATATTTTTGACAAGCACTGCGCACGGCAAAACCGAGCCGAACTTCTTCCGCCGAAAGCACATGATTGACAACGATGCGCGGTCGAAAAGCCTGCTGCGCCTCTTCAATTTTTTCTGCTTCTTGCGGCTCTTTGGCAACGATCTCGCGCAATAAATCGTAAGGACTGCGGATGCCAAGGTCGTTGCGTTGATCCATAGCGTCCGTCACTAAAGTGCGTATGGTTTCGCTACTCACCGCCGAACGAATGCAGCGATAAAAAGCAGCACGCAAAAAACCGTACGCATTCTCAATCGAGGTCGGCTCGGGAGTCATGACGATGATGCCGTCGTCGGCCGCAAGAAAATAATCCATCAATGCCGGCTGCATCCCCGCACCAAGATCGAGCAGAACGACGTCGGCGCGTAACTTACGCAGATCTTTCAAAAACCGCACACGCTGAAAATGCCCGGGCTGTGCCGAGGCAAGATTCGCATGCGTTGCCGCAATGAAATGCAAGCGCGGAATCGCCGTATCCAAAACCAATTTCGCAAGATCTTTTTCACGGTACGCAATGAAGTCCGCGAGACTCTTAGAAGGATTCCCGACACCAAGAACGGTATGCAGATTGGCTCCGTCGAGATCGGCATCGACCAAGACGACTTCGTGCCCGAGCCGCGCAAGCGCAACGGCTAGGTTCACGACAAAGAACGTCTTGCCGACACCACCCTTTCCGCCACCGACGGCAAGAATTCGCGGTGCCGTTTCCATCGCACAAAACGGCAAACTCTCTTGCTCGTCGTGGTCCACCAAAACACCTCTCTGTAGGGTCGATGCATCGCTGCACTGGTTTGCGCGAGCGGCACTACACGCTCGGCGATTCAAAACTTCCGTCGCTCATTCTGCGCTGTTCGACGACATGAAGGAAGGGTTGCCACTCCTTGTAGCGCACTTTTCCATGAAAGGAATGCGTCCAATGAGTCCAACGCGGACGGACGGGTTTCTTTCGCAACGCAAGGCGCGCTTGAGCAAGCGTGCGACTGCCTTTGCTGCGATTGCACTCGAAACAACTCGCAACAATGTTCTCCCATGTCGTTTTTCCACCGAGCGCGCGCGGTACGACATGGTCGAGATTGAGTTCCGACTTGGGGAGCCTCACACCACAGTATTGGCAAGTAAATCCATCCCGCATCAATACGTTTTGGCGGCTAAAGCGAACATGCCGCTTCGGCAGGTGATCATAATTGGCAAGCACGATGATCCGCGGCACGCGAATGAAGCCTTGCACCGTGCCAATCACATCTTCTTCGCTGCCCGTGGCCGCGTCCGACGGCACGCATAATTCTGAAAATTCGAAGGTCTGGAAATCCTCGCCGAGCGCCTTGGCAACACCCCGGTAAAGCAAGACAAAAGCTCGCTTCACCGATGTCAAATGCACCGGCAGATAAGACCGATTCAAGACGAGAACGTTCGAGTGAATCATCACAACCGTGACAAAAGACTATTCGAATCCAGGCATTCAGATCAAGAAACTTGATGCGCCTTTGCGCGAAGAGGCCGCTACGCGAACGAAACAGGTTTTTTTGTCGTGCTGAATATTTTGTGCGTAAGAAGTCAACCCACTTGGCAATAAATCCGATAGGATCGGAAGCCATATTCTGCGACCAAGGAAAGGATCACCAAAGTTTCGCAGAGAATTTGAAGTTTTTGCGGTTCTGCCTTTCCGCTTTCAAAAGGCTTGAGCAAGGTACGAGTTAGAAAAAGTAAAACGGAAAATCCGGCGGAAGCCGTAAGCATTGAACTTCATCGAGTGAGTTGAAATCGAGTTGAATCAACTTGTGAGTTCAACCCAAATTATGAATTCGAATTTGGATTGAACAGTCGAGGAAAAGCTGAGTCAAAAAGCAGGGCCAAATCAAGGGGCGTTCCAGGTGAACGGGATTTGCACGGGAGCCCTTCTTCTCAGCGCAGTGCGAGCGACTTCCGCATAAAAACAAAAACAATTTTAAGCGAGCTTGATCTCACAAATCATGAGCCGGAATCATCAAACGAGAAATTTTCATCCCTCCGTCGAAAGATTTTTTTCGACGGGTACCCCCTTGAGCATCCGTACGCCCGAACCCGAGGCGAACTGACGCTCGTCCCCCGCAGTTTCTCACGATCTGATCTTTCGGCTCGCCGCTTACGCTGCGGTGCACGAACGCGGACTGTCTGCCTTTTGAGCCCACACAGTTCCATCGGTGCCGCACGTAAGGGCAAGGCGAGACAAGCGCAAGCTTGAGGACATTGGCAATGCAAAATGAAATCATCATCAATGCTGCGTCGGGAGAAACCCGCGCAGCACTCATCCAGAAAAATTCTTTCGACGAGTTACACATTGAGCGCACGCACGATCGCACGGTCGTCGGCAATGTAGTGAAGGGTCGCGTGACTCGCGTACTGCCCGGAATGCAGGCCGCCTTCGTCGATATTGGGCTCGAAAAAGCTGCCTTCCTTTACGTCGGTGATTACATCGACGAAAAAATGATGCAGAACGGCGGCGGCAAGAACGGACGCCGACGCGGTCGCGCTTCTTCGTATCACATGCCCAAAATCGAGAACTTGCTTCGCGAAGGCCAAGAAATCGTGGTGCAAGTCGCAAAAGAGCCGATCGGCACCAAAGGTGCACGCATTACTTCGAACATTTCGATTGCTGGGCGGCACTTGGTGCTGACACCATGGGGACGCCGTGTAGGCGTTTCGCGCCGCATTGATTCTGAACGCGAGCGACGACGACTCAAAGAAATCGTGGCACGGCTTCGCCCCGATGACCTTGGCTTCATCATTCGCACGGCCGGTGAAACCGCACGCGATGCCGATATCGAAGCCGACGTACGCTACCTCTCGACGGTGTGGAATCGTATCCAAGAAAAGCGCAAAGAGGCTCCGGCACCCAGCGTGCTCTACACCGAACTTTCTTTGCCGCTACGCATCGTGCGCGATTTTGCAGACAGCAAGACTTCACGCATCGTCGTCGATTCGAAAGAGGTCTACAACGAGATGACCGGATTTGTCGAAAACTTCGTTGCCGAACCCAAGCCGAAAATCGAATTTTACGACGGATCAACACCGATCTTTGATCACTTCACACTCGAGCATCAAATCGACGCCAACCTCGGCAAGAAGGCACTTCTCAAATCGGGTGGCTATCTCATCATCGATCAGTGCGAAGCACTCACCGCCATCGACGTCAACACCGGCCGTTTCGTCGGAAAACGCGATCTTGAAGATACGGTCTTGAAGACAAACCTCGAGGCTGTGAAAGAGGTCGTGCACCAGCTTCGCTTTCGCAATATCGGCGGACTCATCATCATCGACTTGATCGACATGGAAAGCGCGGCCAATCGCGAAAAAGTGTATCGCGCGCTGCAAGAATCTCTGCGCCAAGACAAGCAGAAGACGAACATCTTAAAAATTTCTGAGCTTGGGCTTGTGGAAATGACGCGCAAGCGCACGCGCGAAAATCTCGTGCAATCGCTTTGCGAGCCATGCAGTCACTGCGAAGGTCGCGGCTTCGTGCAGTCGCGTGAAACCGTGGCCTACAAAGTATTGCGTGAGATCCGCAAAGACCTCATGCGCTTTTGCGGGCGAAAAATCGTCGTCTCGGTGCATCCCGATGTCGCCGCGATTTTGCTTACGCAAGAAAAAGCAGTGCTCGATGGCTTTTGCCAGCTCTATGGCCGCAGCATCGAAATCCATGCGCAGTCTGAGTTGCATCAAGAGCACTTTGAGGTCGCTGCCGTCGATGGTGGCGAGCCCGTAAAACTCGAAATCTCGTGGCTACAAGACCGCAAGACCAAAGGAAACCGAGACAAGCGAGGCAACACCCAAAACGAAACTCGGCGCCAAAGCACGACGAGCGAAGACCCTGCAAGCGATCAAGCCCGCACCGACGACGAACAAACCGCGAGCCATGGCAACGCACCCGTCGACAACGGCCTCGACGCCTTTGTTGCGCAGAGAGAAAATCATGGCGACGAGCCTTCTACCGCGGCAGAAAGCGTTTCCACGGGCCTCGAAGCAGCGGTGACTCAAAAAGAAGACGAATCCGCAGCGGAGACGCTTGACGTTCAAGCGGAATCTCCGATACTGCCCGCTCCTGAAAAGCAATAGGGGTTTCCATGTACGCGGTAGTTCGCACCGGCGGAAAACAAGTTCGGGTTGAACCGGAACAGTCCGTCCGAATCGAAAAAATTGAAGGTGAAGTCGGAGGGCGTATCGAGCTTTCCGATGTGTTGTTGATCTCGAACGAAGGCAACCCGCGCGTGGGCATGCCGCTCGTCGATGGCGCCAAGGTTTTGGCAACCATCACCAAGCAAGCACGCGCACCGAAGGTGACGATCTTCAAAAAGAAGCGCCGCAAGGGATATCGCCGTCGCCAAGGTCATCGGCAGTACTTCACGGAAATTCGAATCGACAAAATTGAAGGCTAGGATTCGTCATGGCACATAAAAAAGGTCAAGGTAGTTCACGAAACGGTCGCGACAGTCACGGCCAGCGCCGCGGAATGAAGGTGTATGGCGGACAAGCTGTCTCGGCGGGTTCGATCCTTGTGCGCCAACTCGGAACCAAAATTTTTCCGGGTCGTAACGTAGGCCTCGGACGTGACTTTACGCTCTTTGCACTTTGTGATGGCGTCGTGGACTATGGACGCTCCAAGGGACGCGTCGTTGCGAACATAAAGAGTTTCGACGCTTAGCCACCCTTTTGCGTTTTTATCAAAATTTCTCTTTTCGATTTTTGTCGCGGGCGCGCTCTGGGCGGCGCTTCTCGTTTGCCTTTTGTCCGGCTTACACTTTGGAGGCCGCAGGCGAATTCCGTAACGCGGCAGGTTCGAGATTGTCATGAATACTGAAGACGTCTTTCACGACGAAATGACGATTGGCGTTCGCGGCGGCAACGGCGGACACGGCTCGCGTCATTTCCGACGTGAAAAATATGTTCCTCTTGGCGGGCCCGACGGTGGAGACGGAGGCCGCGGTGGGGATGTAGTCCTGATCGCCGATCGCGGACTTTCCACACTTCAAGATCCACGCTTTCGTCAGACGATCTGTGCAGAAGACGGAAAACCCGGTGAAGGAAACAACCGCCACGGCGCAAATGGACAATCGATCGTACTGCGCGTACCGATTGGAACCGTCATCAAAGACGCTGACACCGACGAAGAACTCGCGGATCTCACGCAGCACCAACAAAAATTTATCGCAGCGCGCGGCGGAAACGGCGGATTTGGCAATGCGCGATTTAAAACCTCGACGCGTCAAGCTCCCGATTTTTCTCTACCTGGACGCGAAGGCGAATCACGCCGCCTGCGCCTCACGCTCAAGCTCATTGCCGACGTGGGCTTTATCGGATTTCCCAATGCCGGAAAATCGACACTGCTCGGACAAATTTCTGCCGCCAAACCGCGCGTCGCGAACTATCCCTTCACGACGTTGCATCCTTCTCTCGGTGTCGTCGAATTCAATGATCAACGCTTCGTCGCGGCCGATATTCCCGGTTTGATCGAGGGTGCAAGCCAAGGCGCTGGGCTTGGCGATCAGTTTCTACGACATATCGAACGCACGCGAATCTTGGTGCACTTAATTGATCTCGGAGGTTGGCTTTTCGAAGAACGCGATCTCTGGGAGGATTACCAAACCATTCGGCGCGAGCTTGGCCTCTACCAAACGAAACTTCTCGAACGCAAAGAGATTATCGTGCTCAACAAAGCGGACTTACTCCCGCCCGAAGCGGATCTCGTCGCATTGGAGGCCCCATTTCGAAAAACCGGAAATCCCGTCTTGCGAATCTCGGCGGCAACCGGCTACGGAGTAGCTGAGCTAATTCGCACAATGGTCCAAGCGTTGAGTGAAGTCGAAGCAGAACGCCAAGTCGAAGAAGCCAATTTGGCAAAAGGAAAACAAAACTTTGTAGGATAGACGGATCTCGCACCGCAATACACGCTGCAGCGAAGTTCATCTCCCACGCCGATAGTGCAAAAGGGAAAAAAGGAAACCGTGTGGACAACCACGAAACGAAGCAAACCGAAACGCGCATGCTCGCACGCAATGCACGCCGCATCGTCGTAAAAATTGGAAGCAGCGTACTCACGGATCGTGGAAAACTTCGCCAAGACTTTTTTGCAGAAATCGCCGCGCAAACAAATCAACTTCTTTGTGAAGGACGCGAAATCGTTATCGTCTCGTCGGGAGCCGTTGCTGCAGGTAGCCATGTTCTCGGTTGGTCGCACCCAGGCCGCTCGATGCCCGAAAAGCAAGCCGCCGCCTCCGTCGGACAAATCGAAGTGATGCAGCTCTATCGACGAAGCTTCGCCGACTACGATCGCCACGTGTCACAAATTCTTGTCACGCGCACTGATCTTGAAAATCGCGAGCGCTTCATCAATGCGCGGCACACTTTTCTTGAACTCTTGAAACTTGGTGTCATTCCGATCGTGAATGAGAACGACACGGTCGCCACCGAGGAAATTCGCTTTGGCGACAACGACAACCTTTCGGCGGCCATCGTCAGTGTCGTCGGTGCTGACCTGCTCATTTTGATGACCGATGTCGAAGGGCTCTACCACGCCAAACCTGAGCCCGGCAAAGCCAAGCCACCCCTTTTCGACGAAATTGTAAAAATCGACGATGAGATTCGCGCTGTGGCCTGCGATTCGGGAAGCGCTTACGGGCGTGGCGGCATGATCACGAAACTTGAGGCCGCCACAAAGGCCGCCCACTCTGGCGCTGCGACGGTGATCTGCAGCGGCGCCGTGTCCCAAGTACTTCTGCGCGTTGCCGCCGGCGAGCGCATCGGCACACTGATCCGCGACGGCGAACGAATGCGCAGCCGCAAACACTGGCTCGCTTTTACTGCGCGGCCGCGCGGTAAAATCGTCGTCGACGCGGGCGCCGCAAGGGCCATCGTCCAAAACGGGCGCAGTCTGCTCCCGGCCGGCATTCTACGCATCGAAGGGCAATTTGGGATCGGCGATCCTGTGAGCTGCGTCGACGCGCACGGCACAGAACTCGCGCGCGGACTTTCAAGTTATTCAAGCACCGAGGTCGCTAAGCTCTGCGGTGTCAAAGCCGAAGCCATCGCTCAGCTGCTAGGCTATTCAAACGGCGATGAAGTCATCCACCGCGACGATCTCGTGGTAACACAAAAAAGTGGAAAGAGCGAAGCTGCGACGCAAACTGTCGCGGAATGAAAACCAAAGCACCTTGAAGGTCATACAACGGCGGAAATCTCAATGAATACCCATCCCGAAAACGAAGATCTCGAAAATGAAATTTTAGAACTCGCGCGGAATGCCCGCGAAGCTTCGCGCGCAACAGCAAATCTTTCCTCTGCACAAAAACAAAGCTGGTGTTTCGCAGCCATCGATAAACTCGAAGCTGCACGCGAAAAAATTTTGGCCGCCAATCGCGAAGACATCGCTGACGCACAAAAGCGCGGCACTGCAGCACCGCTTTTGAAACGACTCGAACTCTCCGATGCGCGTTGGCGCGACATGTTGAACGGACTTCGCGACGTTGCCGCATTCCCCGATCCAATTGGCCAGGTGACAGGAATGCGTGTACGTCCCAATGGTCTGCGCGTCGGACAAATGCGGATTCCGCTCGGCGTGATCGGCATCATCTACGAATCGCGTCCAAATGTTACCGTCGATGCAGCGGCGCTCTGCCTCAAAGCCGGCAACGCCGTGATCCTGCGCGGTGGCTCCGAAGCGATTCGCGCCAATCGCGCCCTCGCGGAAGCGCTGCGTGCCGCGGCCCGCGAGGTCGGCATCCCAAAAGCCTCCGTCACGCTCATTCCAACAACGGAACGCGCAGCCATCGACGTGCTCCTCAAGGCCGATGCCTACATCGATTTAATCATTCCACGCGGCGGGCCCGAGTTGATTCGAAAAGTCTCGCAAGACTCGCGCATCCCCGTCATCAAACATGACGCAGGAGTGTGTCACTTGTTTCTTGATGCCTCGGCCGATCTCGCCATGTCGCGCAAACTCGTACGCAATTCAAAAATTCGTCAGATGGCCTACTGCAACGGCCTCGAAACACTGCTCGTGCACCGCGAAGCAGCGCAGCGTTTGCTCCCACAAGTTTTGCAGGACCTTCACGAAGAGGATGTCGAGATTCGTGGCTGCTCCACGACTTGCAAAATTTTCACGCCCGCAAAACCTGCAAAGGAAAGCGACTGGGCCGCTGAGTATCTCGATCGTATTCTCGCGGTGCGCGTCGTCGATGACCTGGATGCGGCCGTCGCCCACATCGAACGCTATGGCTCGAATCACACCGACAATATTGTGACGGAAAACTATGCTTCGGCGCAGAGATGGCTCCAGCGAGTGAACTCCTCCACCGTCGGAGTAAACTGCGCCACCGGGTTTTCCGACGGTTTTCAACTTGGGCTTGGTGCAGAAATTGGCGTCTCGACTTCAAAACTACACGCCTACGGGCCCATGGGCCTTGAGGGTTTGACCACGCTCAAATTCATCCTTTACGGGGAAGGTCAAGTTCGAGAATGAGCGATCTCTCGCAAGCGGGTTGCGCAAGTGAGCGCAGACAAGAAGATTTTGTTCGACGCATTGGAGTGTTTGGCGGAACCTTCAATCCTGTGCACCGCGGCCATTTACATGCTGCACGCGAAGCGGCTCAATGTCTTGGCCTCGGAAAAGTCCTCTTCATTCCGTGCGCAGTTCCGCCGCACAAAGAAGAAGCTCCGATCGCTCCGGCGCAAGCGCGACTTGCTTGGCTTCAAAAAGCAATCGAAAACGATCCGCGCTTTGACGTCGATGATCTCGAACTCAAGCGAACAGGCCCCTCTTACTCCGTCGATACGCTAGAGATTTTGCATCAGAAATTTCCCAATGCGCGACTGGTCTTTCTAATTGGGCTCGATGCGTTTCGCGAACTCGACACTTGGAAGACACCCGATCGCTTGTTCGAGTTTGCAGACTTCGCTGTCATGACACGTCCACCCAACTCTCACGCTACGCTTGCAGACAATCTGCCGCACTGCCTTCTTGATGCACTCGAATTGTCAAGCGACGGAAAAACTGCTTTGCACCGACGAACACAAGCAAAAATTATATTGCTCGAAATTGCAGCTCTGGAAATTTCGGCTACCGAAATTCGAGAGAAACTCCGTACGAATGACATCGGAGCGGTGCGCGCGCTGCTTCCCGAAAATATTTGCGACGCCGTCGTGCAAAGCGCATTGTACCGCGAAGCGAATTCGACCGACTTGGAGACAAATCACAAGCGCAAGCCAAAGGGAAAACGATTGGCCAAAACACAAATTTCTTCTGCCACAAAAACCCAGTACATCGCGCAGGCAGCTGCCGACAAACGCGGTCTTGATCTCGTCGCGCTGGATGTACATAAGCTTTCATCCATCGCCGACCGATTCTTGTTCGTTACCAGCACCTCGGATCGCCACGCACGCGCCATTGCCGATGCCATTCGTGAAGCCCTCTCTGCCGTCGGAGAAAAACCGCTCGGCATCGAAGGTTACGAAGAGGGGCGCTGGATTTTGGTCGATTTCGGCGACGTGATTGCGCATATCTTTCAAGACGAAGTACGCAAACACTACGACCTTGAGCGCCTGTGGAACGATGCTCCCGTGGTGGCGCTGAATCTCGAAGACGAATCCCGACGGAGCCAAGTGCAATGACGCAGCCAGTGATGCTCATCGTCCTCGATGGTTTTGGAATCGGCGATCGCGGCGCCAGCGATGCTACGGCACTGGCGCATACACCATTCTTTGATCAGATCACTGCAAACTATCCGCACTCGGCACTGGAAACCTCCGGAGCCGCTGTCGGACTTCCCGACGGACAAATGGGCAATTCGGAAGTTGGACATATGACGATGGGTGCCGGACGAATTATCGATCAAGATTTAACGCGAATTTCAAAAGCCCTCTCGCAAGGCGAACTGGACCGCTTACCCGCTATTCGCGATTTGCTGGCGGCACTTCAACGCAGCGGAGGAAAGCTGCATTTGATCGGTCTCGTTTCCGACGGTGGCGTGCATAGCCATCAACAACACCTTTATGCGTTGCTCGAATATTTTGGGCGCCTTGGTCTCTCCCCCATAGTGCACGCCTTCCTGGATGGTCGCGACACGCCACCCCAATCCGCACTCGGCTACATTGAGGCACTCGCACCAAAAGTGGCTGCAGTGCATGGCCAAATCGCAACGGTTTGTGGACGTTTCTATGCCATGGATCGCGACAAACGGTGGGATCGAATTTCTGCCGCCTACCATGCACTCGTCCTGGGCGAAGGCGAACAAGCCGTGGACGCACTGACGGCGGTGCGCGAAGCCTATGCCCGCGGCGAAACCGACGAGTTCATCAAGCCGACCATCATTGCCAAGACTGCACGCATCGAAAGCGGTGACGCAGTTTTGTGTTTCAACTTTCGTGCGGATCGTGCGCGCGAAATCACCAATGCACTCACCGGTGTATTGCCAAGCCAATTTGAAGGTGAGCTCAAGCAACGCAAAGTCGTCACACTCGCGGCGTACTGCTGCTTCAGCGAATACGACGCCGAGTTCAAACTGCCGGTTGTCTTTGAAAATCAGCGCGCCGAAAACATCCTCGGCGATTTGGTAGCGCGCGAAGGCTTGCGCCAACTACGAATCGCCGAAACCGAGAAATACGCGCACGTCACCTTCTTCTTCAATAACGGCCGCGAGGCACCTTTTCCGGGCGAAAAACGCATCTTGGTGCCTTCGCCGCGCGACGTCACAACATACGATCAAAAGCCCGAGATGAGTGCGAACTTGGTCACCCAAGAGCTACTGCAAGAAATTGCACGCGAAGATTACGCATTCATCTTGGTGAATTTTGCCAATCCCGACATGGTGGGGCACACGGGAAAACTCTCCGCCGCGATCAGCGCCGTCGAAACCATCGATTATTGCCTCGATCAAATTACGCAAGCGGTGCTTGCAAAAAACGGAACGCTCTTGATCACGGCCGACCACGGAAACTGTGAATTGATGGTGGATCCCGAAACCGGCGAACCGCACACCGCACATACGACGAATCCCGTTCCTCTTTGGTGGATTGCGTCTGACACAAAAGGATGTAGATTAAATGACGGTGGCCTTTCCGATCTTGCGCCGACGATTTTGAATTTGCTCGGACTCAAAGTTCCTCAAGAAATGACGGGCAAAAACTTGATCGTGTAATTTTCTCCGTTCGCTGCGTGCGCATTGGTGTACGCAAAACCAAATCTCGAATCGGTCCCGAGGAGAGAAGGGGTTGTCGCTTTTTCATTCGCTGCAACAAGCTGCCGGCGAATTCTTCGAGCAAATTTTGCCCGGCGTTTGCTTTGCATGTCGCGCACCGTTGGTTCGCACATCCCATGCAATTTGCGCTCAATGCACGGCCAATTTTTCAGTACTGCGCGTTTCGCAAACCGAGATCGCTTTTTCACCAAACGCTGGAACGCTACGCTGCTTTGCTGCAACGACTTTTGAAATGCCCGTGAGCCAATGGATCCATCGTTTTAAGTATCCGTCGCCAGGCCTGCTCGGTCTTGAT
Source organism: uncultured Geobacter sp. (assembly GCA_964424225.1). Taxonomy (GTDB): domain Bacteria; phylum Myxococcota_A; class UBA9160; order UBA9160; family JADFDR01; genus JADFDR01. The sequence goes on along the minus strand of CAYRID010000002.1, from coordinate 6,467 downwards.
CCGGGGCCACTGCGTTTTCTTTCTTCCTTGATGCTTGAGGCGAGCCTTGCAGCGCCGCGTGCCGACGCCATCGTGCCGATTCCACTGCATCCGGAGCGCTTACAAAAGCGCGGTTTTAATCCTGCACTCTTGCTTGCGCAAAATCTTGCAAGAGCGCATCGCATTCAACTCGTGCCCAATGCGCTCACTCGCGTGCGCAACACACCGACGCAAACTGCACTCAAAATGGCAGATCGCGCTGCAAATGTACGCGGTGCATTTCGAGCGACAGAGGCAAAATCTCTGTCTAGCGCGCGCGTCTGGCTCGTCGATGACGTCATCACGACGGGAAGCACGCTCAACGAAGCTGCACACGAACTCCAACGCAGCGGGATTCGTGAAATTTTTGGAATCTCGATCGCCCGCACTCCGAGTTTGGTTGAAAAGAGTTCGGCGAACAGCTAAAAACCGCTTCAAACGTTGCTGCGCAACACGATCAAGGAGTCTGCAAATGGCAAAACTCAAGCAAGCCATCACCCTCAAGCACACTGCGAGCGCGGGCTCGGAGACAGAAGAAGTTGCCTTTGAGAAAGGTGAGGAAGTAACGGTCCTCAAGGAATGGACCGATTTCTATTTGGCCAAAAATAGCGACGGAAAACTCTTCAATATTGAAAAATCACTGATTGAAGAAGATTAAGATCCACGTTTGGCAGCATTCGGAACACTGCACGGTGTCGTGTTTTCCACAGAGCCATACACCGATTCCAAAATAACCTGTTGTAAGCGATCGGGATCAACAGGTTTTTTAAAAACCACGCCTCGAAGGCCGCGAAATCGGCTGCGTTTGATGACGTGGTCTTTGTCGTAATAAAAGCCGGTCATCATCAGTACCGGTAATTTTGGAAATTCTTTTTCTGCGACACAGTAAAGATCAAATCCATCCATCTTCGGCATCGCAACGTCTGAAAGCAGTACATCGAACTCGGCGCTTCGTAATTTTGCGAGTGCCTCCTCGCCGTCATTGGCAGTCGTAACGCAGCAGCCATGATGTTCGAGAAGCTCGCGCAAGGTTTCACAAATTCCAAGATCGTCATCCACTACTAAAATGCGTAGACCTCGCATTCGCGGATCGCTTTTTTTGGAATACGCAATTTTGTGTCGAAGATCAAGCATTTTTGCGGGTCCAATGTATGTCACCGTCTCATAACGCTCGGCTTCAACCATTTCACTTAAGCGATCAACAATGTCTGACAAACGTCCAATTTCGCGGCGGATCGAATCCAAGCGTTCCAAAGGCACGGAGCAATCTTTCTCGCCAGCGAGCACCTCGACATCGCGTTCAAGAAGTTCGATTTGATTCAAGATGACAGCGAGGGGCGTATTGATCTCGTGGCTCAAACCGATTGCCACTTCGCCGAGTGTAGCCAGCTGATCACGGCGCAAAATTTCTCGCAAATCTTTCGCAAAGCCGATCGTGCCCACTTCATTTCGCGCGGCGTCGCGCAAGATTGTTCCCGAAATCGCTACCGGGATTTGTTCGCCAGATTTACTCACGAAAACAGTTTGAAATGCATCGAGACCGCCCGCATTTCCGATTTCATCACTGCGCATTGCGGACATCACACGGCGCGCTTCGTCGAGATTTGGATACAACTCGACAACGAAGTGGCCGAGAATTTCTTCGGGGTTATAGCCAAGCACGCGTTTTGCACCGTCGTTGCAATACGTCACGATGCCTTGACGATTCGTCGCGACCACAATGTCGCTCGATTGTGCCACCAGCTGCTGAAAGCTTTCCGGGCTAAGCGACATTTCTACCGCTCCCAGCGATTCCCAATGATTCGCGCTTTGTTTCTCGGTAAAAGCAAAATCAAAAGCAAAAACTTCGCGCTACTCGAAGCCTTTTTCTGCAAGCCAGCGCTCCACATCAATCGCCGCCATACAACCGCTGCCCGCAGCAGTGATCGCTTGGCGGTACGTCGGATCCATCACATCACCACACGCGAACACACCTTCGATCGACGCACGACTCGTGCCCGGCTTGGCTTGAATGTAACCCGCCGGATCAAGTGCGAGTTGTCCCTTTAAGAATTCCGTATTTGGCTTGTGCCCAATCGCAATGAACACACCCTCGACGGCAAGTTCTCGCAGCGCACCCGTCTTCACATTGCGAATTTTGATGCCTTGCACGGCCTTCTCACCAAAAATTTCATCGATCGCGCTGTCCCACACGAATTCGATCTTTTTGTTGGCCGCAGCACGCTCTTGCATAATTTTCGATGCACGCAACTGATCGCGACGATGAATCAATGTCACTTTGGTTGCATAACGCGTAAGAAAAAGGGCCTCTTCCAGTGCAGTATCGCCGCCACCGACGATAGCCACGGGCTTGTCCTTGAAAAAAGCTCCGTCGCAAGTCGCGCAAGCCGACACACCGCGATTCAAAAACTTCTGCTCGGATTCAATACCAAGCCAGCGTGCCGATGCGCCGGTCGCCACGATCACGGCATCGGCCGTGTAAGTATGTTCGCTGCCGCGAACTTGAAACGGTCGTTTCGAGCAGTCGATCGACTCGACGTCCTCGAGAAAAATCTGCGTGCCAAATCGCTCGGCTTGTTTTTGCAAAAGCTCCATCAATTCTGGGCCTTTGATGCCTTCCGAGAAACCGGGATAATTTTCGATCTCCGTCGTAAGCATCAGCTGACCACCCGACATCAAGCCCGCAAAAACCACGGGTTTAAGTTCCGCGCGCGCTGCATAAATCGCTGCGGTGTAGCCCGCAGGACCACTTCCGACGATCACGACTCGTGCATGGGCGGTGCTGTGCTTTTCCTCGATCCCCAGCAAGGAGGTGAGTTCGCCCGACGCATCGAGTGCAGAAAGATCATCGAAGCCGCCGACATGCCGATCGCCGATCCAAATTTGCGGCACCGTTTTTCGACCGGAGCGCTCCATCATCTCGGCTTTGCGCTCGGGATAATCTTCAATGTTAATTTCTGTCCAAGTCTGACCTTTGGATTCGAGCAAACGTTTTGCCATCGAGCAATAAGGACAATGTGTCTTCGTATAGATCGTAATCGCAGGCATGCGAACTCCTCGTTTCGAGTTTTCTTTTTCCAATTTGGATTTTTTTAGACGCGCGCTTTTTTGATTCTATGAACGGTTTTTCTCGCGCAAACGCGTAAAAAGAAGCGCCTCTAATATTGCGCATATTCCACCAAACGCTCCGGTGAATGAGCCCATTTATGTTGCCAGAGTTCAAGCAACAAAACGCCAGGGCTTTTGCCTTGCGCGACAAACTCGCGCGGTACATCCAAAAAAACTCGCTCATCATCGCCTGCTGCATTTTTGTGACTAAGGCGGCGTAACCCTTCTGCGGAAATTTCGACAAGTTCTCGTGCGAGATCCGCAAGCGCATATTTTCCCATTTTTCCGGCAAGGCCACAGCGCGCCGCCGCGCGGTGCGCTTCGAGACGTTCTTCGAAGGTCCAATGCCGCGTCAGATCATAAGCCGCTTGACACGAATCTTTGTCGTACAAAATTCCCTTCCAAATTGCAGGCACCGAACAAGTCAGCGAAGCGGGTTGCGCGTCGCTACCGCGCACTTCGATATATCGCTTCAAACGAACTTCGGGAAACAAAGTCGTAAGATGAACTTCAAAATCTTTGAACGTCGCGTGCTGACCTTCGTATCCCTGTTGCATGAATTTTCGAAAAGTCGTCTTGCCGCAGATCGGTAGATACTGTCCGTCGCGAACCAAAAAAAACATCGGCACGTCGAGTGCCCATTCGATATAACGCTCGTAACCAAATCCATCTTCAAAAACAAACGGTAAGAACCCTGACCGATCCGAATCGGTGTCAGTCCAAATATGCATTCGGCGCGACGCAAATCCCGTAGCCTTCTTTTGCGCAATCGTTGAATTGGCATAAATCGCCGAAACGATCGAAGTGACACCAAAAGCGGTACGCATTTTGTCAGCCATATCGCGTTCGCTCATATAATCAAAATTCGCTTGAATCGTGGCCGTGGTATACATCATCTCGAGCGCGAGCTGGCCACGCGTCGGCAAATACTCGGTCATGATGCGATAGCGTTGCTTGGGCATTTGCGGCACCTCAGCAACGGAATGCAGCGGATTGATACCAAGCCCGATCCAAATAATGCCAAGCGGTTTCGAGATGCGTTTCACCAGCTCGAGATGCGATGCGATCTCGCGACAATTTTCATGCAGCGTACGCAACGGTGCGCCCGAAAGTTCGAGCTGGCCACCGGGTTCGAGCGTAATACTTGCTGCGCCCTTGGTGAGTCCAATGAGCGTTTTCCCTTCCAGAATCGGCTGCCAGTTGTCTTCTTGCGCAATGCGTTCTAGCACGGCTTGAATGCCGCGCTCTCCGGCATACGGCACGGGTGAAAAATCTTTTTCGTAAATTCCAAACTTTTCGTGCTCGGTACCAACGCGCCACTCAGCAGGTGGTTTTTCACCTTGCACGAAATAGTCAATGAGCTGTGTCATGGATTCGAGTTTCATTTTTTCTCTCCATCGCCCAAAGGCACAGCCTCGAAAAAGTCCGGATGCAAAAAATGAATCAATGAACACAAAACTGCGTGACGTGCATACTCCGCACGCGGTAAAACTCCGAGGCTGAGTTTACCAATGTTTCCTGCCGAGAGCGCAGAAGGCGCACAGGAATTTTGAGTTGGATGCTTGGCTCTCCAAAATGCATCAAAAAGACCTCCAATCGGTTCGCGCTGCGCAACGGCTTCACGCCAGCAAGAGGTCGGATAGGAAAAAAGGGAAGAAAAACCGTAACCCTTATGTTCGCCGTCGGTGATCACAGCGCATCCGATGTTGAAATAACCGAGTTGAAGATCTGGCAGCTCAACGAGTCCGTCTTCGATGCCAACTCCAAGAATCGCCGCTTGCGCAGATTGCTCTCGCAGAGCATTCCAGGCAGAAATGGCACGCGTCTCCGCACCGCGTACGATTTCGCAAAATCCCACTGGCTGCTCGCTCACACCACTTGCCACATCAAAGCCCTGCACATCGCGATTTGGCAAGTAAGCATCCAGTGCATCCCGTACTGCTTGCAGTTTGGGTGCATTTTTCGATCCGACAGCAATATGTGTCATACGTTGAAGCGACTCGGGCAAAGATAGAAAACTCTGTGGTGCATCAATAGAAAGCGGCGACATCACTCGACTCAAGTCGTCATGGCTTCGTTGAAAAACGCATCGAGCAAATCGATGAGCATCTCTCCGAGTTCGCACCGCGATGCCTCATCCGTGGGCACAGAAAACTTGCGACAAGGTCCTTCTTTTTTCCCAAGATGAAAGGGACCGACCAAAGTCACACTGCCTTTCGTTTTTACGACGACAGCAATTTTATATCGGCCACGTCGCACCGAAAAACCGACTGCACGAATATGTTTGTCATCAAGAGCGACGGAAGAAATACAGAAGAGCGATTCATCACATAAGTGTGTCGCTCCCGATTTATGCAGGCCTCGTTGAAAGTCTTCTACGATTCCCACAACTCGCGTGCGAAGTTCTTCTGCGAGCTGACGTGCCTCGGCGAGGGCATGCACTTGATCCGCTTCGCGCGTGCCAAACTCGCAACCGCGTTGAAAAATACGTTGCCCGATTTGCGAATCATCTCGGTTTTGCGTCATACCAAAATCCGCTTGCATCTATGCGGCGCGAATACTGAGCATTCATGTCGACTACAACAAGCAACCCGTACTCAAGAAAGTATGCGCGGAAAACTAGAAGGTTTCCACCACCGGTGCAGAACCCTTGCTAACGAGCTGTGTGCGATTTCGTACCGTGTCGGTTTGAAGCTCCGCAAGCAACGCATCGCGGTGTGCCTTGAATTCAGCCATCGATTTCGCCGGTATCGGTTCCCCCGACGTCGTCTTGAGTAACGAGGGATTTACATAGTGCCCATCTTTTTCGATGCGGAAGCAAGTGTGCGGACCTGTTGCAAGCCCCGTGCTGCCGACGTAGCCAATCACTTCTTGTTGGCGTACGCGTTGCCCCATCTTCAATCCAGATGCAAAGCGCGACATATGCGAATAATAGGAAATATAGCCGTTCGAATGCCGCACCTTGATCAAATTGCCATACCCGTTCGACCAACCTTTAAACACCACCGTGCCGTCAGCCACGGACCAAAGCGGCGTGCCTTCGGGTGCCGCATAGTCAATACCATGATGCGGCCGGGTCACTTTCAAAATAGGATGATGACGCGCATTGGTGTAGGCCGAACTAATCCGGGAGTAACGTAGCGGCGCACTCAAAAATTGACGCCGTACCGAAGTGCCATCCAGGCGATAATAACCACCTTTTCCATTGGCCTCATAATACACTGCGGAGTGTCGACCTGAGGCCCCCTCGTAGGTAGCTGCAAGGATTTGCCCCGGTCCGACGTATACTTCTTGCCCTGCCTCATCGATCCGGTAAATGCGCTGATACAAGATACTGAATT
>CAYRID010000001.1:0-78630 GCA_964424225.1 uncultured Geobacter sp. | reverse complement strand
TCTTGCGCGGGCGCGGATGCCGGTGACATTGCGGCGTAGCCGCGGCGCAGATATCGCAGCCGCTTGCGGGCAACTGGCGCAAGAAGAAGGGAGACACTCTCAAAAAGAGGCAGGCGAGACGGTCAAGCTCGCGATGGGAGCGGTCGATGCAGAGGCGATGACTCACAGGATGAATCCAAAATGATTTATGCAGTTGGGGATATCCATGGCGAGATTGGAAAGTTGCGAACATTGCTCGAGACGTTGCCCGTTGAACATGGCGACGATGTAGTATTTCTCGGCGATTACGTCGATCGTGGGCCGGATTCGCGTTCCGTCGTGGACTTGTTGATTGAATATCAGCGCAAGGTTTCGTGCATTTTTTTGCTCGGAAATCACGAGTCGATGTTTCTCGATTTTCTTGGTTGGGAAGGCAATCTGTATTTTAGTGGCGATGCATTTTTGATGAATGGCGGTGATCGAACTTTGGCGAGTTACGGCTATTTTGATCTCCCGGATCCGTGTCCGGAAAAATTCAAACTGCCGCCGGAGCACGAAAAGTTTTATCAAAGTCTCGTGCCGCATTACATCGATACGCGTTATCTCTTCGTGCATGCCGGAATTTCGCAAGAAGTGATGAGCAGTAAAGACATCAGTCAAGCCGTCGCTGAGTCGCGCCCGGCCGATCTACTCTGGAATCGCAACACCGGCTATTTACCGCACAATCTTGATGTCACAATTGTGTATGGTCACACGCCAATGCCTGATTTTTCAATTCAGTGGAACCGTCCACATAGCATTGGAATTGATACGGGTGCGGTGTATGGCGGGAAACTGACCGCACTGCGTCTGCCCGACGAAAAAATTTTTCAAGCATAAAGATGGTACAACTGTGCGCGCAGCGTTGGTGTGGTTCACTGCGTATTGCTTGCGATGTCTTCGATCTTCGGGATGATCAATTCGACACCAGGCTGAAGATTGCCAAGGTCAAGATTGGGATTGTATTGACGCAAAAGCCAAAGCGGAACATTGCCACTTTTTCGCGATACACCCCAGAGTGTCTCACCCGATTGCATCGTATACGCCTGCGTTTCACCGACACGGTAATGAGCAAAGAAGTCTTCTTGAATTGCGCGGTGGTATTCGAGTCGCCGTCGTTCAAAAACCTCTTGAGTCACTTTCGAAAAATCAAGCCGTAGCCGATCTCCGACGGAAAGAGGCGCACGCGATGAGATTTGATTGAGCTGGCGTAAATCGGAAGCGCGCACTTCGAGCCATTCGGCGTAATGTCCGATCGTTTCGCTTGGCTCGACATCGATGGTTTGGTCCGGTGAGACTTCGTAAAAGATGTGAAAAGATTTGACTTCGAGTGCATCGGCGGCAGCGAGCAGGGGCCGGGAATCGCCCAACTCATTTTGTGGCGCAGTGATGTTGGAGTTGTCTGCTGCAGAGAGGGCTGGTTGCGGTGCATCGACGGCTTTTGCCGGCGTTGTAGTGATGGTGTCGGCGGGAACGCGATGAGTTGCCACCGCATTGGCGGTGGGCGAAGTGACGCTACTTTGTGTCGAAGAATCAATGAGTGGCGAAGCCGTGGTAGATGCGTCAGCGATTTCTTGCAAGCGGTTGCTTGTGGGTGCGGTGCGCGTGTCCTGCGCAATCACCGCTTCTGCGCGCACGGTGTTTCCAGCGGGGGTGTTCGCTGTTGGCAAGAGCAAAACTTGTCCGACGTAAATTTGATTTTTATTGCGCAGGCTGTTGGCGGCGATGATGGCTTGTTCATCAAGATTGAAGCGCCGCGAAATCAAAAGCAGCGAATCGCCACGCCGAACCGTGTAGCGCCCGCTCGAAGGAGGCGCTTCGCTAGGAACGACGCTGGCGACGCTCGCGACATCGGCTTGGCGCGCCTGTGCGGGAAGTTGCAAAATTTGTCCGACGCGGATTTGATTGCGGTTGCGCAGATTGTTGGCAGCGATCAAGCCTTGTTCGCTTACGCCAAAGCGCTTCGCGATGCTCGAGATCGTGTCGCCCGCATGCACGCGGTAAAAGTCATCTTGGTCTTGCGTGCTGAAGCGCTGGTTTGGCGCGATGCTCGCGATGAGTGTTGCTGCCGATTGTGAGCGGCGCGAGTTCTTGGGCACCCAGAGCTGATAGTTTTGAGGGATGTGCTTTTCACCTTTCCACACTGGAATGCGTAACGCCAAGTTGTGTTCGCGAAGTGTATCAAGATCCATGCCTAAGACGTTTGCAATTTGTGCAGCGGGGTAGTAGTGATCGAGCACCACGCTTTCGTATTCGACGGGCTGATGGCGCGTAAGTTTTCCGAAATACTTTTCATGGTTCGACGAGACCTCCCAGGCGGCGAGTAGCTCGGTGTAGAAATTGCGCGACGCAAAGCCGAAGGATTTGCTTTCATATTTTTGCACGATCACTGCGATGTCGTCGGTGCCAAGTTCGCGTTTGGCGCGCTGCATTCCGCCGGCACCGTGGTTATAGGCCGTGATGGCAAGAGGCCAAGCGCCCGTGATCTCGTAGTTGTAGGTCAAAAGTTTTGCGGCGGCCTCGGTGGCTTTGAAGGGATCCATGCGCTCATCGACGGTGTAATCAATCTTGAGATAGCGCTTGCCCGTCGATTGCATGAATTGCCACATTCCGGCGGCACCGACGGAAGAATAAGCATATGGGTTAAACGATGATTCCACATGCGGCAGCGCAGTGAGTTCAACGGGCAGGCCTTTGTCACGAAATGTTTTTTCGATGAACGGTTGCCATGCGCCAGAGCGGATGAGTCCGTCGCGAAACTTGTTGGCTTGCCCGAGCTGAAAGCGCACGTTCTCAGCCGCGTCGCGCAGAGTTTGATTCGATACACCGTCTGGCCAAAGTTCGAGCACCGCTTTTTGCGACGGAGAAAGATCGCTGCGATTGCCCTCGGCCAGCGTTTTGAGAATCTCAGCGTAGTAGGCCTTTTTTTGCGCAATCAATTTCTCGCCCGCAGCTGTGATGCGTTCGCCGTCGAATTCGATTTTCTCATAGACCACATCGAGATGGCGCGAATCGTGAATCAAACCGCCGTTCGTGCCGACTTCGCTGTAGATTCGCTTCCAGAATTCGACTTGCGGTTCCAGTGCGGCAGGCTTGGGCAGTTCGGCTTGCGCCGAGAAAATGAGGCCGAAGAAAAACAAACTTGCAAGCGCAGTGAGTCGTGAAAACATGATTCCTCATTTTTCGGCGGGCACGGAGAGAACCTAAATAGCAATATCAGCTTTTTCCGTCTGAGCACAGCGCCTTTGACCATGTTTCACAAATTTTTATTTCTTGCGTTTACGATCTTTCTTTTGCTGCTTGCGTTTGCGTTTCATCTTATTTTTTTGTGCCGCGGTGAGCGGAGCTTTCGTCGGTGCAGAGGGGGGGGCACCCAAGCCCTGTCCAAGTCCTGCCAGTCCGCCCATACCGCCACCGCCGAAGAGCGCTGCGGGATCAAGCCCGCCCATGCCGCCACCGCCGAGTTTTCCAAGGCCCGGCAACTTCGAGAGCATTCCGCCGGCACCGCCGAGCATGCCCATCATTTTGCGCATTTGATGGAAGCGCGTGAGAAGATCGCGCACCTCGTTTTCTTTGCGTCCACTGCCGCGTGCGATGCGTCGCATTCGGCTTTTTTCGATGACACTTGGGCGTTGTCGCTCTTCTCGTGTCATAGAGTGGATCATGGCTTGCACTTTGACGAGTTCGCGCTCGTCGACGTGCTGGGCCATGGCTCCCATGCCAGGAATTTTGGCCATCAGGTCTTTGAGTGAACCCATTTTTTGGATGGTTTTGATTTGCGTGAGGAAGTCGTCGAGACTGAATTGCCCGCTGAGCATTCGCTCGGCGTCTTGTTCGGCTTGTTTTTCGTCGAGAACTTCTTCGAAATCTTGCACGAGGCCGACGATGTCGCCCATGCCGAGGATGCGCGAGGCGAGTCCTTCTGGGCGAAAGGCTTCGAGTTTGTCGACGGTTTCGCCGGTGCCAAGAAATTTGATCGGTACACCCGTGACGGCTTTGATTGCGAGCGCCGCACCGCCGCGTGCATCACCGTCGAGCTTGGTGAGGATGAGTCCGTCGAGCGCGATGCGCTCACGGAAGGCTTTCGCGACATTGACCGCATCGCGACCCATTAATGCGTCACAGACGAGAAGCGTGTTGGCGGGCGCGGTGCGTGCTTTGATTTCTTCGAGTTCTTGCATCAACGCATCGTCGAGCGTGAGTCGGCCTGCGGTGTCGAAGATGATGGCGTCGCAGCCGCGAATTTTTGCTTGCTCGACGGCGTGCAGGCAGATTGCCGGCGGTCGCTCGTCGGGCGCGCCGGCGTGGACGGGGACGCCGATGCTTTCACCGAGTTTTTGCAGTTGCAACACCGCCGCCGGGCGATAGATGTCCGCTGCGACGAGCATTGGCTTTCTGCCTTCTTTTTGTAGATGTCGTGCGAGCTTGGCGGCGATCGTGGTTTTGCCGACGCCTTGCAGGCCAAGCAGCATGATCGAGAGGAGCCCACCTGCGCCGTGTGCAAGCGTTGTATCGACGGGGCCCATGAGTTTCGTGAGTTCGTCTTCGCAGATCGAAACGAAGTGCTGCCCGGGTGTGATTTGCAGTTTTCGCCCGTCGGTGGCGCGCACACGAGTTTCAATTTTTTCGCCGAGCGCACGTTCTTTGACTCGTGCAAGGAAATCCTTCACGACGGTGAAGTCGACGTCGGCCTCGAGCAGCGAAAGGCGCACGTCGTGCAGCGCACTTTCGATGTTTTCTTCCGTGATTTTCGTAACGCCACGCAGTTTCTCTTGCGCAGCCGTAAAGCCTTGAGTCAGGGTTTCGAGCATGGCTTCCTCCGCGGCCGGAAGAATACGCAAAGGTTCGCGCGAGGCCATGGGCGTGCGGTTGCAAAGAGAGAATCCTTGCCAACTGGACACAGAGGAGGTGGAACGGCGATGGCGAGTTGGAGTTTTCGTGTAGCGGCGCCTCGAAGTCCACGACGGACCGCAGTGCGTCGAGTGCTCCCGCACGAAGTTGCACTCGTGATCGAACATTTGCAGCGTCACGCATGTTCGAATCTCTTGCTCTTGAATGCGGTGCGGAGTCTGGGTGGTCCAGCGCCTCCGGGAGAGGCGATACCGGATGTAGTGGCCGTGTGGCGTGACGAAGAAATTCTCGCAGTTGCGTCGTTACGTCCAATTTTGATGCTCGACGCCGAGTTTTCTGAGGCACTGCTCGATTTGCTCGTGCCGCAACTGACGCGTTTGCGCACGGGACTTTTGAAGTGCAAGCTCGACCTTGCTGAAGCACTGTGGAAGCGAATGACACTTTTGGGTTTCGAGGCGTGGATGGATCGCCTTGAAACGAGCTATGCGCTGGTTCGCGAGCATGCTGTTTTCGTCCAATCTCCGTCGGATGCGCATTTGCGAAAAGCGTGCACCACAGATCTCGATGCACTGGTCGTCGCCGCGCGGGCGAGTCTTCTGGAAGAGGGGCGCCCGGATTCGTACGCGCAAGATCCCGAAGGGTTTCGTGATTGGGTGGCTGGGCGTTTGCCCAATGCTTGCGTTGTGGAAGTGCGAGGCGAGATTGCATTCGCGGGCTTTGCCGATGTGCGCCAGCCCGAAGGTTGGCTTTTGCAAGGAGTTTATACTTGGCCTGCGTTTCGTCGTCGCGGTTATGCGCGTGCGGGTGTCTCAAAATTGTGTCGAATTGCCTTTTCCCAGGGCGCACAGCATGTGCAGCTCACGGTCGTGAATGGCAATGCGGCAGCGGAAACTCTGTATGAAGAGATTGGCTTTCGACGCTTTGAAATGTTACGCATGATTTTGTTTGCTGACGCATGAGTCGCGTGACGTGCGCAAAATTAGAAAAACCTGCAAAGGAGAATTTTATGGTCAGCGCAAGCAAACTTACCGACGGAAAAGTCGCGATCGTGACGGGTGCGGGTGGTGGCATTGGACGCCAGCATGCGCTCGCGCTCGCAAAGGCCGGTGCCAAAGTGGTGGTAAACGACCTTGGTGGTTCGCGCGAGGGCGCGGGCGCGGGCAGTGAGATGGCCGATCGCGTCGTGGATGAAATTCGCGCGTTCGGCGGCGAAGCGATTGCAAATTACGACTCTGTAGCGACGGTGGCGGGCGGGCAAGAGCTTGCGAAAGCGGCGCTCTCGGCTTTTGGGCGCATTGATATTCTTGTCAACAATGCGGGGATTTTGCGCGACAAGTCCTTTGTCAAGATGGAGGAAGCCGCGTGGGATTCGGTGATGGCCGTGCATTTGAAGGGCGTGTTCTGTGTGACGCAGCCGGTTTTTCAACACATGAAAGAACGCGGTGAAGGCGGTGCCATCATCAACACTTCGTCAACATCGGGTTTGCTTGGAAATTTTGGACAAGCGAATTATGGCGCTGCAAAGGCTGGAATCGCCGGTTTTACGCGTTGTCTTGCGATCGAGGGCGAACGTGCCGGGATTCGCGTGAATGCGATCGTACCGATTGCATTTACGCGAATGACATCGGACTTGCCTATTTTTGGTGGGCAAAACAAAGAAGCCGAGATTGGCCCGCAATTCATTTCGCCGATGGTCGTGTATCTCGCGAGCGACGCAGCGAAGAAAATCAACGGACGGTTTTTCTTTTTGTCCGGCGGACAAATCAAAGAAATGCGCATCGTGATGAGTGAAGGGGTGACGAAGACTGCCGACGCAGGACTTTGGAGCGCTGAAGAAATCGCTGCAAACATCGAGCGCATCCTTGCTTGAAAGAATCGGAGGCGCATTGGCGTATCCACGTCGCAAACTGCCGCGTGCATTGCGATGAGAAACATGACGCGAAGCGAATTCACGTCGGACGGCATGCGCCTCGGAGCGTCGTTGCTGTGGCTCGGGCGATGATTGGCTTGGTCCTGGCAGGGTGACGACTCGCCGGGTAATCTCCGCGCGCCATGGAAGACATCATCCAACAAATCGATTTCAGCAAACTTGGCGGTCTCGTGACGACGATCGCCGTGGACGACGCCACGGGAGACATCCTGATGGTGGCGTTCATGAACGAAGAATCGCTGCGACTCACGCTACAAAAGAACGAAGCGGTGTATTGGAGCCGTTCGCGCCAGAAGCTTTGGCACAAGGGTGAGCAGAGCGGCAATGTGCAGCGCGTGAAGGCGATCTACGTGGACTGCGACGCCGACGCCATTCTCTTGCGTGTCGAGCAAGTCGGCAACGCGGCGTGTCACACTGGAAAGCGTAGTTGTTTTTATCGCAAACTCGAAAACGGCCGCTTCGTCGAAGTCGGCGAACAAGTTTTCGATCCCGAAAAGGTGTATGCAAAATGAGCAAGTCGAAAGTGCTGAAGCTGGGACTGCCAAAGGGCAGCTTGCAAGAGACGACGGCCAATCTATTTCGACTCGCCGGTTACAACATCAATTTCCCAAGTCGTTCGTACTATCCAAAGATCGATGACGAAGAAATCGAGTGCATTTTGATTCGTGCGCAAGAGATGGCGCGCTATGTCGAACAAGGTGTGATGGATCTCGGCATTACGGGCATCGATTGGGTGACAGAGAACAAAGCCAAGGTGAAAGAGCTGGCCGACTTGCAAGCGCCGTGGCCGAATTACGGCAAGGTGCGCTGGGTGCTGGCGGTGAAAGAAGGTTCGCCATTTCGCACGGCGAAGGATCTAGCCGGCAAGCGCATTGCGACGGAAGTCGTGGGCATCGCCACGCAGTATTTCAAAAAGCATGGCGTGCAAGCCAAAATTGAATTTTCGTGGGGTGCGACGGAAGTGAAACCGCCGGTGCTTGCGGATGCGATCATTGATGTCACCGAAACCGGTTCGAGTTTGCGCGCGAACAATCTCAAGGTGCTCGACACTGTGCTCGAAAGTACGCCGCGCTTGATTGCCAATCGCGCTGCTTACCAAGATCCGTGGAAGCGCGAGAAGATGGAAAACATTTTACTCATGCTGCGCGGAGCGATTACGGCGGCGGGTCGTGTCGGGCTGATGATGAATGTGCCATTGAGTCGACTCGATGCGGTGTTGGGTGTGCTTCCGGCGCTGGGCACGCCGACGGTGGCGCCACTTGCGAAAGCCAAGGTCGGCAAGAGCAAAGAAGACTGGGTTGACGTGAGCACTGTCGTCGCTGAGCGCACGGTTCGCGATTTGATTCCCAAGCTTTCGGCGCTTGGCGCCAAGGGCATCGTCGAGTTTCCGCTGAACAAAGTCGTAGAATGAGCCCATGCGCCGCTTCTTCGCGCGCCTGACTCGACTTTGTGTCACCTACGTCCTGATTGCCTGGGTTGGTCTCTTTGTGCGTCGCACAAAAAGTCGTGAACCGCTCGAACTCGTACAAGGCGTCATTTTTTCGGAGCGTGGCGTCGTACTGAGTGTTCGCAGCGATCTCTGGGGCTGGGAGCTTCCGGGTGGACGGCTCAAAGCGGGTGAGCTGCCGACGGAAGGCTTGTGCCGCGAAGTCTTCGAGGAAACAGGACTTTGTGTCGACGTCGAATCTCTCGTTGGAGAATATGTGCGAACCGGTTTTTTCGCACATCGCGCTCGAGTGTATCGTTGTCGCGTACGGCAGGATACGCCGATGGATCCGCGCGCACAGACGGAAACTCTCGCGGCGGCTTGGTTTGTCGTAGAGCATTTGCCGAAAGAGATTTTTCCTTGGTGTCGTGCGCCGCTCACCGATGCTTTGCAAAAAACGACGACTCCGGTAATGCGTTGCGAGTATCACGGTTTATCTGTGATCTTGCAAAGTTCCGTCATTGATTTGTGTATGCGCTTTGGTGGCGAATTCGTGCCGGCTTGGGAGCGAGAGCCGCTTTCCGCGCTCGTTGAGCGCCTGCTTGATTGAAGCGCTACGCCTGCAACAATGATCGCCGCGATTTTTTGATCGGAGCGATTGATGGACTTTCGTCAGCGCGCAAGTCCGTGTCGGCTGCCCGCTTCCCATGCGTGACCAATCTCGTAGAGCTTGATCTTGAATGCGTCGAGTGGTTCATCGAAAGAGAGCACGAACTCGGTTGTGCGCGGAATTTCATCGTTTTTCACGAGGCCGTGGTAGCGGTTGAGATTGGCCAGAATAGCCTCGGCGACTTTGAGTGCGCGTTTTTCGGTTTTGATCAGCGGTGATTGCAAGGTATAGACGTTGTGGCGCGCATCAAGACTTTCATCGCGCACGATTGCAGTCTCTCGATAAGTGTCGCGGATAGAGTCGTACCCGTATTCGACGCGTACTTCTTTGAAAATGCCGGTGGCTCCGCTGTAGAACCCGTGTTCGGTTTTGATTTTACCAATTTGGCGACAACGTGGACACGAAAATGTGTCGCCATGATTTAAGAGAAAAACGCCCTTTGCGTAGTCCTCGCAGGCGGAAAATTCGCAGTATCCAACGCCTCGCTTCATGCTGGCCATTCGCGCGCTCCTCGTTGCCGTGTTGCACTCGCGATCCTTCGCTCCGATTTTCGGTTCGGTTGTGTCGAATCGCGACGAGACTCTTGCTGTGGGGAATTGGCTCGCCGTCACCTCTGTTGCCATAGAACGCGCAGGGGAGCTCCGTCGAGCGGTCCCTTATGTAAACAAGGTGCTTGAGCTTGTCAATCGTAGTTTTAGAACAGAGTTATTTTTTTCGAGGACACAACAGATTGCGCAAAGAATTGCATTCTTTCGCGAGAAAAACGCGATAGACCAGCACCGCGCCCACTACGATTCCATAGGCAGCCAGGACATAGTTCATTGCATGCTCTCCTTTGCCGGAGCGTCCGTCTCGTCGTGTGCTTGCAATGCATTGGCGCAAGCAAGGCGCAAAATTTCTACATGAACGCGCAACACCAAAAGATGTGCAAAGGCGGCCAAGGCGGTGAGCGTGCCCATCAAGAAGGGCAAGCCCATGCCGGTGCCGAGGCTGTCGCGTTCGAGGTTGTCGGGGTGCGTGGCGCCGCCGCCGAAGAGATCGATCGCAAAATAGTTGAGCGGGATCACGAGCAATCCCACGATCCCGTATACGGCCGCAAAGCGTGCCGTGCGCTCTCCTCCGTCGGTGAAGGCGCGCAACATTAAGTAGGCGAGATACACAAACCAGAGTAAGAGCGTGACGGTGAGGCGCGGATCCCAAGTCCACCATGCCCCCCACGTACCGCGCGCCCAGATGGGGCCGGTGACGATCACGAGCGTGCAGAAGAGGACACCAACTTCTGCCGAGGCGAGAGCGATCTTGTCAAAAATTTCTTTGCGCTTCGCGAGGTAGAGCGCGCCAAAGAGTGCCGTGAGAAAAAAACCGAGATAGGCCGCAAAAGCGCAGGGCACATGCACGTAGAGAATTTTTTGGATGATGCCTTGTACGCGATCGATCGGTGCCGATACGACGCTCCAGGCATACACGGAAGAGAGTAGAATGAGGGCGAGGCCTGTTGCGCGTTGGCTCCAATGTGGCGCGCCAAGCGGTGCGGGCAGGCGTGGGGTGGCGGTGTTGGTTTGTGTCATCGGTTATTCATCCAGCACATGGTCGAAGGCGAGAAAGGAAAATATCAGATAGCTGCAATCGGTCACGATCAGAAGTTGAATGGCATGAAAGGGGGCGTTGCCCGTGCGTAGTAATGCACTCGTTGCGCCGACGGCACCAATTAAAATGGGCATGAGGAGAGGGAGCAAAAGTAACGGCAGCATGATTTCGCGAAAGCGTGTACGCACCGAGATTGCTGCGAAGAGCGTGCCGAGTGCTGTGATGCCCAGTGAGCCAAGCGCAACGACGCCTGCCAGCTTGAGAGCAATTGCGAGCAAATCCATGTGGAAGACCAGTGCAAAAATACCGGCCGTGATGGCTTGCACGAGTGCGAACAAGATGAAGTTGGCAGCGGCTTTGCCCAGAAAAATCCAGCCGCGATCGACGGGCGCGAGAGCCATGGCGGCCATGGCATCGTTTTCGAGTTCGAGGGCGAATGAGCGATTGAGGCCAAGCAAGGCAGCGAATACATACGCGATCCAAAGTAGGCCGGGCAGACTTGCTTGATTTTCGGTAGCGACGTCGCTGGGTAAAGCAAAGTGAAAAATCAGTACGACCAACAGGGAAAAGACGAGCATTGCCACGACGCGATTGCGGCTTCGCCACTCGCAGATTAGGTCTTTCCAGAGCACGGCCCCAAAGACGTTCATTGCGCTTCTCCGACAGCGGCGAGATAGCGAGCTTCGAGATCGGAGAGTAAAAGATTAGTACATGAAACTGTGTCGACGATCCGACCGCGTACGAGAATGAAGATTTGATTGGCGAGATCAAGACAATGTGCGAGATCGTGAGTCACGACGACGACGGTGCGTCCGCCGCGGCGGACAGCTTGTAAATCGGTCAGCAATTTTTTTGCGGCGCGTCGGTCGAGGCCGGTAAACGGTTCGTCGAGCAATACCAAAGCGGGATCGTGGATGAGGCCACGCGCGATGGCGATGCGCTGTGCCATGCCGCGCGAAAATCCAGCGACGGGTTGATCGCCGACGTCGGCGAGGCCGTGTTCTTCGAGTAGGCGCTCGACGCGTGCATCGATGTCGGAGAGCGCGTAGAGCTTGGCGGTGAAGCGCAGATTTTCGCGCGCGCTCAGTTCGGGATACAAAAGAGTCGAGTGTCCGATGTAGCCGACGCGCGCGCGCGCCCGGCGTTCTTGCGCGTCAGTGTCGGCGATGCGAATTTGGCCTTGGCTAGGACGTGCGAGCCCGGCGAGCAAGCGCAGCAGAGTTGACTTGCCCGCACCGTTTGGGCCGACGATCGCCACGACGCTCCCCTGTGTAATTTCAAAACAAACTCCTCGTAGCGCACGCACGGCACCAAAGTGTTTTGTGAGATCCGTCGCGGTGACCGCGCTTGAGCTCACGATGCGGCATCCTTGGCGTTGGAAAGTTTTGCTCCGCACTGCGCACAGAAGCGATCATTGACACCAATCGGTGTTGTGCAATTTGGACAATGCGTAGGCGGTACGACCGATGCTTCCCGTGCCGCTGCATAGCGCTCTTTGGCGAGCAGAGTTTCGGCTTGTGCAAGCAATTCCTCGCGCGAGGCTTTGTACATGGCTTCTTCGATCTTGCCGGTTTGGTAATCCTCATCAAGGTCGCGAATCGCGGAGTAGATGAGTTCGCGTTGTTGGCGTTCTGTGGAAAGGACAGGTTGTGTTGCTTTGTCGTCATTCGTAGTGCGCGCACGCAGGGGCATCAGCATGCCGACGAGCACGAACGAAAGTGCTGCAAATGCTGCCGACGGCGCAATCCATTTTGCCAGCGGTTGTGGACGTGCGTGTGGTGCGAGGTGAATCGTGACGGCTTCGCCTGCTCGCAATTGGAAGGCTTCGAAGCGTTGATAAATACTTTGCTCGCTTGCGACCGGGCGACGTCGGTGCAGGCGTTCGGCTTCGACGAGGATGCCGTTGTCTTCAATGTAGAACGAGAAGATTGGAATAGCGTGTTCGAACGTGCGCGTGATCGTCGCAGCTTCGGTCGTAAGCGGAAGCGAGTAGGAAAGGCTAAGTCGTACTTCGCCTGGGCCGATGGGGCCTTGCAGCGTGAGCGCTCCGTCGGGCGCGAGGTTCAAACCAAGGCTTGAAGAGTCTTCGTTAAAGTGGATATCCGAGGCTTGTGGCGGAAGTTTTGCTCGAAACAAAGGTGTGTCGGATGTGCCCGCAATGGGTTCTTTTCCATCGACGAAGAAGAGATATTCCTCGTTGCAATACAGCACGATGCCGTCGCGGCTCGTGACAAGGCGCACTTCGTCGAGTTGCAGCGCTTGCGCATCGTGGCGAGCGGCGGGTGCACGCAAATTCAGCACAAGCTTCGTATTGGCCGCCAGCGCATCGCCATCGAACCGGCGCAGTGTATGGGGCCCGATTTGCTCTACGCCGCGCGCGGTGAGCGCAGAGTCAACGAGCTCGATTCCGCTTTGGGGCAAGAGTACGATGAGCTTTTCGCTGCGTGTCAGAAAATTGCGTAGGAAGCTCGTGTCGCCTTCGAAAGCAGGCATTTGATACGAAAAGCTGAATCCTTGCTTTCCGGGATAGAGCGGGCCGCGAAAAGCAATTTGTCGGCCATCCTGATCTACTCCTTCGGGGATCACGCCGTAAGGCATAGAGAAATTCGAAGCGTTATCTGGAAGCAGTGCGCGAAAGATCGCCGTATCGGAATTGACGTTCGGCGTGGAATCGAAAAGCGTAAAGTTGTTTTCGTTGACGATTTGATGTGTCTCCGTCACTTTCCAGTGTTGGGCATCGCGTTCGAATTGCAGCGTACTTTCCAGCACGCGTGGCGGCTTGCCGCTGCCGAGAGCACGCACTTGTGTAACGGGGATGGTGACTTCACGTCGCAATTCGTCCTTGGCAAATTGCACGCGCTCGCCTGGAAATGGAACGCTTTGATACTGCGCACCGACGAGGTAAGTGACATCGGACGCATTTGAAAGTTGATCGAAAGCAAAGCGGCCTGCGGCATCGGTCGTCGCTTTGGCGACACCGGGCGCGGCTTCACGTTGCAGCGCGTAAAGGATGACTTCGATCCCCGCGAGCGCGATGTCGGTTTGTGCGGGTTTGAGTTGGCCTGCAATCGTCGCGGGACCACTTGGTAGTTTTTCCGTCGGTGGAATAAAGTTTTGCGCCGGAGCGGTCAGCGCCGTGAACGCAACGACCAAGAAGCAAATCAGCGTTTTCATGCGGGTTGTGTGCTTTCTTTCGGCTTGGAAGTTTTTGTAGGATGTGGCCAGAGCACTGCAATGGTGCCACCGACGAGGCTGTAAGCGCCGATCCAGATCCAACTCACGAGTGGGTTGCGGTGCACCTTGAGCGTGATCGATCCGTCGGGTTCGACTGCATTCAAGACGACATAGAAATCTTCGGATAGGGTTGAATACACCGACGGAATCGAGGCGGGTTGTTGTTCGAGCCAGTAGGTACGTCTCTCCGGTGTCATGATCGCGAGTGGCTTTTGATTCTTATACAGCGCAAGTCGTGCGATCGCGCCGCCATAGTGCTGCGCGGGGATGGGGTCGGCCGTGAGATATTCGAGTTCGTAGTTTTGCATCTGCAAGCGCTCGCCAACGCGCAAGTTTTCGATTCTTTCTTGATCGAATGCTGCGCCGGCGATGCCGATGAAAATGAACACGATGGCGAGATGCACGAGGTATCCGCCGTAGCGTTGTTGGTTGCGCTGCAAGAGTCGGAAGAAGGCTTGCACCGGGTTTTCTGCGTTCGTGCGGCAGCGTGCGCGAATGGCGCGATAGAACTCTTGCACGATTGTTGCGATGACGAAGGCCGAAAGCGTCCAAAACAGCAGCGGATAGAAGCGAAGTGCTTTGCCAAGGAAAACGGCAATCGCGATGGCTGTGATCGCTCCCACGGCACCGGGCCAAACGAATTGCTTGCGAATGCTCATCCAGGTCGCTTTGCGCCAAGCAATCAATGGGCCGACACCAATGAGGAACAGCAAGATTGCTGCCGGAATTGCTGTCGTGCCATTAAACCATTTGGGCCCGATCGTAATGGCGGTTCCTGTGATCAACTCCGAAAAAACGGGAAACAGTGTGCCAAAGAACACGATCACGACGAGCGCGAGAAAAATCCAATTGTTGATTACGAAGCTTGCTTCGCGCGAAACGATGGATTCGAGGCGATTTGGGCTGCGTAGTGCTGCGCGTCGCCAATAGAGCGCTGCAAAGAAAATGGCGGCGAGCAAGAGCATATAAGCGAGAAAGATGTAACCAAACCAACCGGAGTTCGTAAACGAGTGCACCGATTGCACGACACCACTTCGTGTAATGAAGGTGCCAAGTAAGCAAGTGGTATAAGTGAGGCCGATCAAGACCATGTTCCAGGTTTTCAGCATGTCGCGTTTTTCTTGGATCATCACCGAGTGCAAGTAGGCCGTGCCGACGAGCCAAGGCATGAACGAGCCATTTTCGACGGGATCCCAGGCCCAGTAGCCGCCCCAGCCAAGCACTTCGTAGGCCCAGCGGCCGCCAAGCAAAATTCCAATACTGAGCGAGAGCCATGCGATGAGCGTCCAGCGCCGCGTCACTTTGAACCATTGCGTGCCGAGTTCGCCGGTGATGAGGGCAGCCAGTGCGAACGCGAAGGGCACGGCAAAGCCAATGAGTCCACCGTAGAGTGCGAGTGGATGCGAAACCATCGCAGGATGTTGTAGCAGCGGATTCAGGCCCGATCCGTCGGAGAGAATCGGTTCGGCGAGTGCAAAAGGCATTTGTACGAAGTTGACGAGCGTGAGGAAAAATGAAGCGTTCGCAAGCAAGCAAGCGTTTACCCAGGGCATGAGCGTGCGATTTTGATTGCGGTTCCAAAGCGTACACGCTGCGCTGTAGAGCAAGAGGATCCAAACCCAAAGCAGCAGCGAACCGGCCTGGCCGCCCCAAAGTGCGGTGAGCCGATAAAAGAGCGACATGCGCCGTGCTGAGTTTTGTGCCACGAAAGCGAGCTCGAAGTGGTTATTCACGAAGGCATAGAACAGGATGCCGATCGCCAACGTCGTAAACAGAAATGTGAATACGACGGAGCGGTCTGCGACGCGTGCCCAGGCTTCTTGCATCGCAAGTTTCTTTTTCTGTGCAAGTCCGGCATACACGCTGATGACGCAGCCGAGGATGGCGACTAAGAGGGCGAGGCGAAGTGCGTAGGTGCCAAATTCTGCAATGAGCATGAGCGGCAAACCTTTCCGATGCGCAGGTTACACAGATTAGTGTTCTGCTCCCGGCGCAGCCGGAGGAGTTTGAAATGGCGCTTTTTCCGTACCGTGTCCTTCGAATTTCGAGGGACATTTTGCAAGAACTTTCGAAGCATCGAAAACGAGCTGGCCGGATTCTTTAATGATGCGGCCTTCCACGACGACCTCGGCGGAGTCTTGAAATAAATCGGGAGTTTCCAAACTGTGGTAGAGGACGGGCAGTGTTTGCGCCGATACGCCGGTTTTCATCGGTGGATCGTTTTGAATAGCAAAGCGCACCGTTTTGGTTTCGAGGCTACGTACGATCGTGCCAGGCGTCACATATCCGTGTATGCGTGCACTCATGCCCGGTACGGCTTTGGCTTGAAACGCGTTGAGCGATTGAAAATATTCGTAGCGTTCGAGGTTTGTGTATCCGTACCAACCGACCAACGCTGCAATGAAGACCGCTCCGATCGTAATTTGTATTCCTTTGGACATTCTGTTCTCATCTGTCGTTGTGGTATTGGCTGCTTGGGTTTGCACGCGGGATCGAAAGTGCTGCATGCGAATGCGGGGTGAGGCTACCACCCTGCAAGAAGGCTTTCAAAGGCCGCATTGCCGCAGATGTTTTGAAAAGTTCCTAAATTCAAAATCGAATCGTAACGCCACTCTGGTGAGTTGGCGTTGCGGTTTGATTGACAGTCCTGGAGTGCATGGCTATCCGGTGCAAGACACGCAAGCGGATCGGGATGGAAGCAGAATTTGGACGGAGGACGCGGGGAGAGATGAAAATTTTGCAGGCCGAATACTTGCTCGCTGCGGCGCAGGCAGCGGGATGTCCCCAAACCGATTTGCCCGAGTTTGCCTTCGTTGGGCGCTCGAATGTCGGCAAATCGAGTTTGATCAATCTTTTGCTTGGGCGCAAAAACTTGGCGCGTTCCAGCGCGACTCCCGGCAAGACGCGCTTGATCCAGTTTTTTCGCATCGTTGCACAATCCGAGGCCAAAGCGAGCGAGGCGACCGTAGGCGGAGTGGTCGAGCCCGCGCGTTACGAATTCGTGTTTGCGGATCTTCCGGGCTATGGCTACGCGAAGGTGTCGAAGGCAGAACGCGAAAGTTGGCGACATCTGATTGAAGAGTACCTCGCGACTCGCCCGATGCTGCGCGCGGTTTTGCTCTTGCAGGATGTGCGACGCGATCTCCGGGAAGAAGAGATAGAGCTTTTGGATTGGTTTGCGCACCATCACATTTCAGTGTTGGTGGTGCTGACCAAGCTCGATAAGTTGACCAATCGCGAGGCGCGCCAACGTACGGCAGCGCTCGAAAAAGCTTTTGCTTTGCCACATACACAGATTTTTGCGACATCAGCGGAAAAACGTCTTGGCGCAAGCGCCGTGCTCGATGCGCTCGAAAAATATTTACCAACGCATGCGTGAGAGTGTGCTGCAGTGTTGGAGCTTCGCGCAAAGAATCGTTAGCGAAAGAGATCGAATTCTTTGGCGCGTTGCAGCGCGCGCGTGCTGCCGTCGCCGCGTACGGGTACTCCCTCGATCCACACGGCGGGAATGCCAGCAGCTTTTTGCATAAGAAGCCCGGCTGCTGCCGCGAGTTGATCTGCGACAGCAAGTTGTGTTACGCGCAGTTCGCGGCCTTCGCGATCGACGCTGCCGCGTGCATCGTCGATGGGTGCAAAGCCTGCGCAACCAATGGCGACATCGACGAGCCCTTCTCGCCAGGGACGCCCGAACGTGTCGGAGATCAGAACGCCGAGCTTCTGCGACGGTGTGGTTGTCGGGCTGGCTGTGTTCTGGAGCGCGAGCAGGTCTGCGCGCAGTCTGCGCGCAGAGGCGTCGGGATCTTTGGGCAAGAGCAAGGCCATTTCTTCCCCCGGCACGTTCGAGCAATCCACGCCAGCATTGGCACAAACAAAGCCGTGATGCGTTTCGCAGATGAGTACGTTTTGCGCTTGGCGAACGATGCGTGCGGTTTCGTCGAGAATGAGTTCGATCAGGCGTGGGTCTTTGTTGGTGTCGGCTGCGATCGCTTGAGCGCGGGGCGAGGGAGCGATTTGACGTAGCGAGCGCAAGCGATCCTCACTCTTCGAGATGATTTTTTGGCAGACCACCAAAATTCCGTCGTGGAGAGATTTGCCCGCACGTTGCGCAGCGGCGTGAAGCAGCGGTGCGAGCGCATCGCCAGGACGGATTTCGGGAATGTCACACAATGGTGTTAGGTGAATGGGTTGCATGGAAGAAGCTTTTCTTGAATTTCGAGTAGAATTTCACGTGTTCGCGTCGGCGTCGACGTGCTGCGCAAAAAAGTGTTGAGATCGTGAGGTTCATCCATATCGAGTGCGAGAGATGCCAAGGCGATTTCTTGGAAGGCGGCGCCGGCCCGCGCTGCCAGGGCGGCATGACGATCGGCGCTTTGAGGGCCAAATGCCGTCGGAATGACGTCGTGTGGAATGCGCAAAAGAGCAGCCGTGCCGCGATCATGCGTTGGAGCGAGAACGACGCCGCGCTCACCGCATGTTTCGCCAGCTTGAAGCAGCGCTTCGACCTCCTCGTGGCGTGCGCCCGGTAGATCTGCCATGAACACCATCAGGTGTTGAGGCGTGTTGGCGAAAAGCTCTTGCGCGATTTGAGCAAGACTTGCATTGAGTCCGGGATCCGTACGCACAAAGGCCTCGGCGCCGACGGCTTTTGCGATGCGTGCAACGTCTGCATCGGGAGTGACAACGCCAACTCGTTTAAGGCGCTTGACGCATAAAAGTGTTGAGAGAACATCTTCGAGCATCGCTGTTGAAAGTCGCACGATTGTTTCGCGATCCAGACATGCGTGCAGACGGGATTTTCCTTCGGAAAGCCGTTTGACAGGAACGAGCGCAGTGGTCATTGCAGTTCCTGTGCGAGGGCGAGCGCTGTGGCAGCAAGCTTTGTGGAGACAATTTCATTTCGCATCAGTGTGTCGACGGCGATCGTTGCAAGGCCCAAGGCCTTGATGTCTGCGACTTGTGCCGTGTCAACTTGATCGATCACGAATCCATCAATCAAGTCGCGATAGTGGTTTGCCACACCGCGCGCGGAAACTTCGATGCCTGCGGCGTGCAACATTTGTGCGGCGGGGCCTTTTACGGGTGCGCCGCCGATGATGGGCGAGATGGCGACTTTGGGGGCGCGACTTGCTCCCAGTGCGTTGCGAATTTCCGGAATGGCGAGAATGGGTCCGATTGAGACGAGAGGATTGCTTGGGCAAAACAAAATCAGTCCTGCGTCGGTCAGCGCTTGTACTACGCCGTCAGCGGGTTTGGCGTTTGCGGCTGCGTGCAGATCGATCCGGCGGATATTTTTTGGAGCACGTTCGCGTACTAGATATTCCTGAAAGTGCAAAAGTCGTCCGTCATCGAGTTCGATCATGCTTGGACAAGGGTCATTGGACATTGGTAAAAGACGCGGGCGCAATTGGAAATGACACCGAATCGTGTCGATTGCTTCGGCGAGAGTTTTACCTTGGCGCATTTCGAGGGTGCGATGTAGGCAGAAGGAGAAGTCACGGTCGCCAAGGCGAAACCAAGTTTCATGTCCGAGCGCTTCGAGAACTTGCAACATCGTGAAGCTATCGTCGGCAATGCCGTAGCCGCGCACGGAATCGATACAACCCGCAAGTGTGTAGGTTACGATGTCGATATCCGGTGCTACATGCACACCGTAGAATTTTTGATCGTCGCCGGTGTTGCCAAGGATGGTGATTTCTGCTTCGGGGGTTGCGCGGACGAGGCCGCGTAAAAAACGCGCTGCACCGACGCCTCCCGCGAGTACAACGATCGGTCCGCACGCGGAAAGCGATTTTGCGCCGGTCTGCGTGCATCGAGCTGGATCGGCGGGTGTACCTTGATCGAGTTGACCACCCCGAGATTTCATCTCACTCTTTGCGCCTCCCGAGGCAATCTACACTTTAAAATGTTGTCTCGAGTTTGCATTACTCGGAATCGCTGCGGCGTGCGCGCAATGTCGTTAGTTCGCGCTGCAGCTTTGGTAGCCTGCGGGCAGCGGCTTCGAATTGCGTTTGACTGCCGCCGGTGCCGGGCTCGATCAACCAGTTTTTGATCGCTTCTTCATCTTGCGCAACTTGCTGTTCGAGTTCGTCGATGCGTGCGAGATCCGTAGTCGAGGTGTCGCGATATTGTGTTGGTGGGTTTGTGGTGAAGAGATTGGCGTTGGAGCCGCCGCTGAAGTCGACATTGCGTTCTGCAAATTCGGATGTGCCTTCTCCCGCAGGTTTTGCTGCGCCTGGCAAATCGGTGCGCGCTTCGGGTGAGATCGGTGCCGCTTCCTGCGAAGCAAGCGCCTGCTTGCGCAAGGACTTGGGTACGCGCGTGATGTCGGCCGTGAAGTGCGCTACGCCGTCCGAATCGACCCAGCGATAAATTGCGGGGGCCTCGGCCAAAGCGGATTTTTCACCAACAAAAGCGAAGGCCAGGAAGATCGTCGCGAAAAGAAACCAGAGATGGGGGCGCATTTGCATGGGCTCGATTCTTCTAGAGCTACGCGTTTCCGTCAAGCATTCTTCCGGCGAAGTTTTACCGTGTGTGAAAAGTTGTTCGCGGGGGTGAGTGTCCCCGGGTCCACTTTCTTGCGGCTTGATGGTTCTGCGGCTTGCGGGGCATCTCGGATTTGCAGCGTTTTTCGTGCTCGATTTCTGCATAGCGTTTTGGCACGGGCTTTGCTCAAGGCGCGCTGCATGAAAAAGCTTTTTCGATTCCTACGTCTTTTTGTGTTTTTCGGCATGTTCGCGAGCCACTCGACTCAGCCTGCTTGGTCGGAGCCAGTGGTGTATGGCGTAGAGGCCGCTACCGAGCCGTCTCGGCCTGCTTCTTGGCATTGGCAGTCGCTTGCAGTTCTCGGAGGGCCGGTACACGCGCTGGCGACCATAGAAAATCGGATTTTTACCGGGAATTTGGAATCGATTGCCGGGTATGCATTAGCTCCCTTGACGCCTGCATCGTCCGCCTTCATGGCCTCGACACTTTGGAATGTAAAAAGTGAAGAGGTGACTTCGCTTTGTGCAACGGCGTCGGGTGCACTCTGGGCAGCAACTCCGAGTGGTCTGCAAGAGATCGAAGCCGGGACGACGCATTCTGTGCGGCAAGTTGGATTCGGTGGAAATACCGAATCCATTTTGCGTCTTGCGTGCAGCGGCAGTGCTATTGCAGCAGCGACGGAAGAGGGGACTTATTTCTCGCTTGATGGCCAGACATGGCATGCCCTTGAAGGTCGCCTGCGGTTTGCTCGCGCGGAGGCCGTACAGTGGGAGACGGATGCAGGCCGACACGAAAAAGCGTTGGGTGTTGCTGTGCAAAGCGCGAAGGTGACACGACTTTGGATTCTTTCGCAAGGTGAACTTTGGTGGAGCGAGGTCATGCCAGGCAATGCCATGACGGAGCCGGTGCGCATCGATGGGTTTGCGGCCTTTGCGAGCCGTACTCCGGTGGATTTCATGGTGACCGCGGATGAAATTTTTGTGCTGTATACCGAGGGTGTGGCGGTGGCAAAGCGCACTCCTTCGCAAACGGTTGCGAAGGATCTTTTGCGAGCGAATGCACCGGGTGCAGATGTTCGCTTGCCCCAGGCGTGGCAGTGGGCTGTGCTTTCGTTGGCGCCGGGCGCTGAGGTCAAGCGACTCTTTTTTGCGTCGGGCACATATTGGATTTTGACGGAGCAAGGTTTGTTCGCGGCGAATCATCCGTTACAAGAATGGCGACGCGCCGGTGCGCCGATTGGGTTTGATGCGATATATGATTTTTGTGACATGCAAGATCGCGTCGTAGTGGCGACTGCGAGCGGCGTTTGGCAAGGCTTGCCGCAGACCGAAAATTTTTCCATACCGAAAGGCGTTGAGATCGAAGCAGGGGGCGACGTGGCGTCTCCGTCGCAGCTTGCTTTTTCAGCGCAGGATCCGGGCTTTGCCGAAGTGCGTGCGGCGGCGCTTGCGTATCTGCGACTTGAACGCGCGCACGTGGAGAACTTGAGTGAGCGCATTACAAAGCGCGGTTTTCTACCTAAATTTGTGTTGAGTGGTGGGCGCAGTCGTACAACGAATTTTTCTCGCAATTACGATGAAACATATTCGTCGGGCGCGACGCATTCACTGCACGACTGGGAGCGGCGGCGTGAAAACGACTGGGATGTGGCGGCGTCGTTTGCTTGGGATTTTGGCGACACGGTGTATCACAACGAGATGATTGATGTTTCGGCTGAGCGCCGAAAGGTGCTTGAGCTTCGCGATCGAATCCTCGACGAACTCGCGCAGCTCTATTTTGAGCGACAACGTGTTTTGCTCGATCTGGCAGCACAGACAGATCGAGCCGCTCCCGAAGCTTTGCGTTTGAAATTGCGCGCACAAGAGCTAAGCGCCGGCATCGATGCGTGGACCGGCGGCTGGTTTTCGCGCACCAAGTAAACGCCCTCATCCGACACTCACCTCGTCCCATGTAACAAAGGAAATTGAGATGCAAGAAAAATGGAAGGTTGAAAAATGTTTTACACAAAAAAGAGATGATCACTCAACGCAGTCGATTTTATGGCACAATATACACATAAAATTGTTATGTAGCTTTTTGTGGTTCGGCGTTTTGGTCTTGCCGCAATTGGCCAATGCTACATTGTTGCTTTCGGAGGTGTTTTACGACGCTGTTGGTTCGGACGACGGCCTCTCTTTCGTCGAAATTTTCGGTGATCCGGGGATGTCGCTGAGCGGTGTGCAGGTGGTCGGGATCAATGGCGCAGACGGTCGTGAGACGCATGTGTTGAATCTCGCTAGTGTGATTCCTGACGACGGATTTTTTGTGCTTGCCGATCGTTTGACTGGCGGCGGCACGCTCGTCTCGAACGCAGATCTCGTTTTGAATTTCGATCTGCAAAACGGTCCGGACTCGGTGATCTTGCGTGCCGGTGGCAATACGCTTGATGCTGTGGGTTACGGAGAATTTTTGCCAGGTGACTTTTTCTTTGGCGAAGGGCAGTCCGTGCCAAGCTCTGCGGCAGGTTTCAGTGCGTCGCGCCGTTTTGCCAATGTCGACACGGACGACAATTCCGCAGATTTCGTCGTCATAGCACCCACTCCGGGATCGGGGCCGTTAGCGGCAGTGCCAGAGCCAGGCACGGCGAGCCTCGTTTTGCTTGGTCTGGCGAGTTTGCATGCGTTGGGTCGAAAGCAGCACCTGCGCGTGTAGAGCAAAGGATGTCTTGCGGTGGCCAAAACGAAAGATCGCAAGCTCGAGGTTCCGGCCTACTCCCCTTGGCCGGGACCTCAATCCTTTTTCATGCACTGTTTTTCATGCACTACGTTTTGTACCGCTGCAATTTTGCAGGGCGCTCTGTGTCGGGATTGTTGAAAAAGCCCGAGGGGTCGCGCAAACTGCCATACGATTTGGTTTCAGGAAATGTCCCCCTTGTGACGATTGAGCGTTGCAAAGCTGCGCGACTTGCGAAGTTTTTGTTTCGTAAACCGAGTGGGTTGGGCCGTCGTTGGTCATCGCTGTTGATGGCGCAGTTGGTTGAGGAATCCGGTTCGTCGGTTGGCCATTTGACGGCTTGATCGTTTGATCGGCCTCCGCGTCTTTGATCGGCTGTTTGATTGCTCGTCGCTGGTTTGGGTTGACCTTTGGAATGATGGAATGATGGAAGCTTCGACCAATGCAACGCCACGCAGTGTAGAGGGCTGTATGTAAAATGAAGATGATTGGTGGCTTTAATACCAATATTCGTCATCGCGGCGTGCTCTTTCACGTGCAGACGGAAGACAGCGGGCTTGCAAAGCCGCATGTGATTACACACCTGTATCACGGCGGGAACATCATGCATTCCCAGAAGACGAGTTATGCCGAGCACATCGGTTCGGGCGATATTGCCATCGTCGTCAAGAAGTTGATGGAAGAACAACACAAGGCAAAGCTCAAGGCGCTACGCCGTGGTGAATACGACGAGATTATTCGCGAGCGCTTGGGCCCCGATGTTTTTGAGGGTGAGCCGGTCGCATCTCCGAAAATTGACGAGCGAGAGATCAAAGACTCATCTTTGTCGACGACGGTTTCGCCTTTTGCAGCTACAGATGTCAACGAAACAAGTGCTCGCATTACGACTCCGACTACGGAGAGCACCGAAGCGCGCACGACCCAGACGATCGCAGCGCGGCCGGCTTCGCCGGTGCACCCCGAAGCGGGCGGATCGCGCGTTTTCGGCGAGGGCATCATTACCGAAAAACCTTTGGACGAACTCGTGCTCGGCTATCTCATCGATAGCGCGCGCAAACGCAAAAAGTCGGACCCGTGACTCAAGCTTCACCTCTCTCGCAGCGTACACGACGCGAGGCGATTCTCCGCATGTACGGCGTCTCGATGTCTTATCTGCCGGGCACCTATGCGCTGCGTGATGTCTCACTCGATATAGGAAAAGGTGAGTTTGTTTTTCTTACGGGTTCGAGTGGTGCCGGCAAGACGACGCTCTTGAAGCTGCTTTTTGCGGCGGAGCGCGCCACAGAAGGACAGGTCGTGATTCGCGGTCGCAACATTGTGCGCGTGCGCGGGGCTGCGATTCCGGAGCTTCGCCGTCACGTCGGTGTGGTATTTCAGGATTTCAAATTACTCAACCGTCGTACGGTCGAAGAAAACGTGGCTGTGGCCTTGCAAGTACGAGGCGAAGCACCGCGCACCATACGCGCAAAAGTGTTTCAGATGTTGAAACAAGTTGGCTTGCAAAACCGTCGCTATGATTATCCGCTTTCGCTTTCCGGCGGTGAGCAGCAGCGCGTGGCGATTGCACGCGCACTGGTGAGTGATCCCGAAATTTTGCTCTCCGACGAACCGACCGGAAATCTTGATCCCGACCTCACGATCGAAATCATGGATCTTCTTGTGCAGGCGGCGACGCGCGGCACGACGGTGCTGGTCGCAACGCACGAGCATGGTTTGCTCAGCCGCTACGGCAAACGCGTCATTCACTTGGAGCATGGCCGGATCGTGCGCGACGTGCCCGCCCATGATGTTTCGACATGACACAGCTTGGTTATCGGCTTCAGTACTTTGTGCAGACGGCGTGGCGAGGCCTGCGATCGAGCTTGCTACCAAGTGGCGTGGCTGTGCTCACGATTGCGATCGCTTTGGGTCTGATGGGTGGCTTTGGCTTGCTGGTGCTGAATATGCAAGGGCTTCTTGAGCGTTTTGGCGAAGATTTGCAAGTGAGCGTATATCTCGCGGCAGATGTTTCAAAAGAGCGCACGCAAGAAATCGATGCAACACTAAAAAGTGTCGAGAGCGTGCAGCGCGTAGAGTATGTCTCGCGGGAAGAGGCGCTCAAGCGGTTTCTCGCGGTGGCCGGCGAGAATGCGGCAATGCTCGATGGGCTCGATGAAAATCCGTTGCCGGCTTCGTTCGTGCTTACGCTCGCCCCCGAAAAACGTACGAAACAAGACATGACGATTGTGGTGGAGTCGTTGCGTGGCTTGCCGGATATTGAAGACATTACTTACGGCGCGGACTGGGTCGAGAGCTATACGCGGGCGATTGGTTTCGTGCGCTGGCTTGCGGCCGGGCTTGGGGGTGTGCTCGCGTTTGCGACGGTGATGATCGTAGCCAATACGATTCGATTGGCCGTGTATGCGCGCCGCGATGAAATCGAAATTTTGTCGCTCGTGGGAGCGAGTCGCATTTTTGTGTCGGTTCCTTTTTTGCTCGAAGGCATGTTGCAGGGGCTTCTCGGCGGACTTTCTGCAATTGGAATTTTGTATTTCGCATTTCGCTTGGTCTTGCCCGAAATTCAGTCCGGTTTACAGCTCTTGGTTGGTCTTGCAACTCCGCATTTTTTTGGCCCCAGCGAGATGCTGCTCCTCGTTGCTTGCGGCGTTGGTCTTGGTTGGTTTGGTTCCTTGCTGGCGTTGATCGGAGGCTATCGACATTGACGCGGCGTCTTGTGTTTTCGACGGTGTTGCAGCGCATGACGATCGCGCTTGGCGCTTGGCTCGTCGCGAGTATGTGGCTTGCACCGACGAAAGCCACGGCGCAAGAGATGACGCGTGAGTCAACGGTTGCCGAAGCTACTCCCGTCGCGCCCGCCACGGCGGATACGACACCGCAAACTTCGACGGAACGCTTGCGCGCCGCAATTGATGCGAGTCGCGCGCGAATTCGCGGTTTTCAAAGCGAAGAGCGTGGCGTTTTCGAAACGATCGAGGAGATCGATCATCGCAGTGATACGCTCAAGACCGAGGTGCGCCTGGCACAAAAACGTGTCGATAAGGCGCGGGCCTCAGTGCGTAACATTACCAAAGAGCGCAGCGTGCTCGAAGCCAAGCAATTGGAAACCAAGCGCGCAATGGTGAAACGCGTGGTGGCCCTTTACAAAGCGGGTGACGTCGGTCCGGTGCGTGTTTTGTTTTCGTCGCATAGCTTGCGCGATCTACTTTCCGTCGGACGTGTCGTGTCGACCATGCTCAAGATGGACCGTGCCTTGTTGCTGCGCTTTCAGGCCGAGCAGCAGCGTCTCGATCATATTCATGAAGAGATTGCTGCGGCCGAGGAGGCTGCGCGCATCGCGGCGCGCACGGTGAATGCGAAGCTGGCAGAGCTCGAAACCGAGAAAGCGCGCAAGCGACAAACGATTGCGTTGCTGCGCAGCGATCGCGTGCGCGAGCGAGGCATGCTGCGAGAGTTCGAAGCTTCCGAACGTGCGCTCGAAGAAACTTTGCAGGAAGCGGAAGCGACAGGCGAAAGCGCAAAGAAATCGGGTTTCTGGCCGTTTCGCAAAAAAGTCGATCCCGAGATGTCGCAATTCAAAAGTCGCAAAGGCAAGCTTGCGCCGCCGGTGCAGGCCAAAGTCGTGAGTGCTTTCGGGAAGGTCGTTGACAGCGAATTCAAAACGGCGACGGTGCGTCGAGGGATCGAATATGCGGCGCCGCTGGGTAGCGAAGTGCGCGCCGTCGCGAATGGGGGCGTGCGTTACGCAGGTTGGTTTCGCGGCTACGGCAAGATGATCATCATCGATCACGGCGATAACTTTTTCACGGTGTATGGCCATTTGGAGGACTTGCGCGTAAAGATGGGCGACACGGTGATGGAAGGCATGGCGCTCGCGACCGTCGGAGAAACGGGTTCTCTTGAGGGGCCGCGCTTGTACTTTGAGATTCGCGAAGGCAGTACGCCGCGCGATCCGCTCGATTGGCTTGAGAAGCAATAGAGATGGATAGGGGGAGAAATCGGATGCCGCGATCGCACAAAAAATGGATCTTGAGTTTGTTCGTCGGTGCGTGCGCGCTGGTCGCCGTGTTATCGACTCCTTTTGGTGTCATCGCAGCAACGGCTTATCAAGAGCTCGACTTGTTTTCGAGTGTATTGGCGTTAGTCCGCAAGAGTTATGTAGAAGAAATCGACGACAGTAAACTTATTCGCGAAGCCATACGCGGTATGGTGTCGTCTCTCGATCCGCATTCGTCTTACCTTGATCCAGAAGAATTTCGTGAGATGCAAATCGATACGCGCGGTGAGTTTGCGGGCCTCGGTATTGAGATTGTGAAGGGGGAATCGGGGCTCATTGAAGTGGTTGCGGCCATCGAGGGCACGCCGGCATTTCGTGCCGGCATTCAAGCCAAAGATCAAATCGTTGCAATTTGTCCAACACTGCGACCCAAGGAATGGGAAGAAGACTGCCGCAGCACGAAGGTCATGAGTCTTGACGAAGCTGTGCGTTATATGCGCGGCCGCAAGGGAACGAAGCTGACTTTGCAAATTCTACGTGCAAATTGGAAAGCGCCACACAATTATGTGATCGAGCGCGATCTCGTGAAGGTGGTGTCGGTGTCGGGGCAACTTCTTGAGCCAGGATACGCATATTTGCGTATTCGTCAGTTTCAGGAGCGCACCGATGCCGACTTGCGCGATATGCTTGCAGCGTTGCGCCGCGAATCGCACAACGCCATGGCGATGCGTGCGAATAAGGTGCCTCTTGATGATTCGGCAAGCGACACCACACTGAGTAATTCGTCATTGGAGTCGCCGCCGACGGACGAGCTGCGCGGTTTGGTGCTGGATTTGCGCGACAATCCGGGCGGTTTGCTCGAGCAAGCCATCGCCGTTGCAGATCTTTGGCTCGATCACGGCGTCATCGTGCAAACGCGCGGGCGTCTCGAAAGTCAGGCGCAGATTTTTTCGGCGCGCTCCGAAGACACCGAGCCCGGTTATCCGTTGGTGGTGCTCGTAAACGAAGGCAGTGCGAGCGCGTCGGAGATCGTCGCCGGTGCACTACAAGATCAACATCGTGCGTTGGTGTTGGGTACGCCGACGTTTGGCAAAGGTTCGGTGCAAACGATTTATCCATTGAGCGACGGCTCGGGTCTGCGTTTGACGACGGCGTTGTATTACACGCCGGCAGACCGCTCGATTCAAGAAATCGGAATTGCGCCGGACATTCTCGTCACCGTGCACGATACCAACACGGATTTTGCTGAATCGACACAAGCCGATGCGGCGAATGAAGCGCAAGCGGGCGTGAGGCCGCGCGAGAAAGACCTCGAAGGTCACTTCTCGAATGAAAAAGCCAGCGGTGTGCAGTCGACGCCAGAAGGCGTGACGCCGACGGCGAGTGGGGATTTGCAGCTCAAGCGCGCCCTCGAAGTCTTGAAGAGCTGGCGATATTTCGAGCGACTCAAGGCGCAAGCTTCCTCCGCACCGGCGCAGTAGGGGCCACGGCCTGGCGCTTTTGACGATTCTCGCCATGGCGCGGCCCTGTGGCATGCCAAGGTGCAGAGGATCTTCATCGAACGTGCACCGAGCATGCGCATGCAGTAGTGCGTTGAGTTGCTGCGACGGTACTTTTCGGGTTTACCTCTTGCGCGAAACGGCGCATCTTAAGGTGATGCCTGCTGGGTTGGATTTGCGGAAGCACGTGTTCTTACTGGCCAAGGTCTCGGCTTTTTGTCGAAACCTGGAAGAGCGATTTTATCGTCGAAACTATCGCTTCGATTGGTTGCAGTCCTGGAGCGACACCTTGCAGCATTGGCAAAACGAAGGCTGCAACTATCGCATCGGCATCGTTGATCTCGATTTGGTTTCTTCCGTCGGAAAAGCATCGATCGATTGCTTGCGGGCCGAGGTTTCGCGGCGCGATCTGCCACTCTTCATCATCAAAGAAAATTGTCCGACGCCGCAGGAGATGCTGCGCTATATGCGCGAAGGTGTCGTGGGCGCTGTGCTGCGCGATGCACCGATCGAAGAAACGATGTATCGCATCGAAGCCTATCTGGCATTTCGCGGGCCGGAGCATTTTGCGCGCCCGCCGCGCATTGACTTTCAAGGCCCAGTGAAGGTGAGTACGATTGATGGTCCGCGGCTTCCGTCGGAGGTCGGGCTTGGTTGCAATCTTTCGCGAACCGGAATTTTGGTCAATACCTGGTATCCGCCACAAATGGGCGAACGCGTACTGCTCGAATTTGAGATGCCGGAAGCGCGCGAACCGATGCATTGCTTGGGCGAAGTGCGCCGTGTAGTGCAAAACGAGAATGGTCCCGCCGCGACGGGCATTGCTTTTGTCGATCTTTCGGATTCGGAAGAGCGGATGCTGACGCAGCATGTGCTGAATCACTTGCGGATGACTCAAAGTAGTGTAGATAGCAATTATTGCTAAGGCGATTTTGAAGTGAAGCCGCAAGAGCGTACGAAACAGTCTGGTGTCGAGCCGCATTTTTACCGTGTGAGTGAACTTGTCGCAGGGTTAAAAAATCTTTTGGCGAATCGGGTTGGGTGCGTTTGGGTGAGTGGCGAAGTCAGCACCGTGCGCGCTGCGTCTTCAGGGCATTCGTACTTTGTACTCAAAGACGCGACGGCTCAGCTTCGCGCGGTCTTGTTTCTTAGTGCGGCGCGTAAACTTTCCTTTGACTTGCAAGACGGTCAGGAAGTTCTCGTGTACGGCGAAGTGACGCTGTACGACACGCGCGGCGATTTGCAAATCATTGTGCGTCAGATCGAGCCACGCGGTCGCGGCGCGTTGCAGCTGGCCATCGAACAGCTACGTGCGCGTCTTGAAAAAGAAGGCTTGTTTGATAAGTCACACAAACGTGTGTTGTCTTCATTTCCGCGACGTGTGGGCGTGGCGACATCGCGGACGGGAGCGGCGCTACAAGACGTACTCGAAGTTTCTCGCCGACGTTTTCCAAGTGCGAAGCTGATCTTGTCGCCGACACGCGTGCAAGGCGCGGGCGCCGAAAACGAGATTGCACAGGCCTTGCGCAATCTTTATGCGCTGCACGCCACCGACGGACTCGACGTGATTTTGCTCGTGCGCGGTGGTGGTTCGTTTGAAGATTTGTATCCCTTTAGTACCGAGGTCGTGGCGCGTGCCGTGTATGAAGCGCCGGTGCCGGTGGTGACAGGAATTGGGCACGAGATTGATGTGAGCATTGCGGATCTCGTGGCCGACGTGCGCGCTCCGACTCCGTCGGCAGCGACGGAACTTGCACTGCCGGATCGAAGCGAAATTCTTGCGCGCTTATACCAAGATGCAGATCGTTTGCTTTGGGCCGCGACGTCGCATTTGCGCCGTGTACGCGAAAAGCTTGCGCACCGGCGGGCCACGCTTCGCTCTTTGTCGCCGCGCACACGACTGCATGCACAGCGCGCGCAATTCGACTCGGCATTGCGTGCGCTTTTGCACGGCATCGCCAAGCAACGCCTTGCTGCACGCGGGCGTCTCACGCGAAGCAACCTTGGGCTTCGCATTTTGAATCCGACTGCGCGTTTGCATGCAGAACGTCAAAACCTTGGAGTGCTCTTTCGCACGTTTGTGCACGGTGCAGAGCAGCGGCACTTACTGGCTCGGCAGCGTCTCGCGCAAAGGAGCCTCGCTTTGCGCATGCTGAGCCCGACGATTCGTTTGCACACGACGCGTCAACGGCTCGACGTCGTGAGCCGAGAGATTGCCTGGCGCGCTAGCGCACAAAGCGAGAAGCGGCGGGCGCGACTGGCTCAAGCCGCTGCGCGCCTGGACGCACTTTCGCCATTGGCCGTGCTTTCCCGAGGGTACGCGATTGCGCGCCGGTTGACCGACGGTGCGGTCTTGAGCGATGTGCGCGCGATCGCACCGGGCGAAGCACTGCGCATTCGGGTCGCGAACGGCGAGGTCGATGCCACGGTCACTGCGGCACGAAAGCTTTTGCTCGATTCAGAAACCCATTGATCTTTCATGGAATTTTACGAAACGCGGTTTGACGCCTGTCGCCCCCCTAGTTAGGATCGCTCCGCCATGGCCGAGCCGACGAATCGCGAAAAAATGAAACGGAAATCGACGCAAACGGGAGCTGCCGCGAACGCGGAAGGTGAAGCGCTTTCTTTTGAGTCTTCGATCGAACGCTTGGAAGAAATCGTCAATCGGCTCGAACAAGGTGATCTCAGTTTGGAAGAGACGCTGAGCGAGTTCGAGGCGGGCGTGCAACTCGCAAAGGACTGCGCCAAGCAGCTTGATGCGGCCGAACAGCGAATCGAAGTGCTGACACGCGAAGGTGGCGAGCTCTTTACGCGCGCGCTCGAAAACACCGAGACGGGCGACGATGACGCAAGTCCCTTTTGAGCGCTTGCTGAGTGGCCGGCGCGTGCTCAAAGATCCTAAGGCGAACGAATGACCCCCGCAACACAGTGCAGTGTGGACGAATTTGATTTGCAAGCCTACATCGAAGCGCGTGCAGGTCTGGTCAATCGGTTTCTAGAACACTTTTTGGTGTCACACGACGCGGGTGTACTTGCGCAAGCGATCCGCCACTTGTTATTTCCGGGTGGCAAGCGCTTTCGCCCCGTGCTGGCGATTGCGGCGGCCGAAGCCGTCGGAGGGCGTGCGGAGCAGGCGCTTCCGATCGCGGTGGCCGTCGAATTGATCCACACCTATTCGCTGATCCATGACGATCTTCCGTGTATGGATGACGACGACGAGCGGCGCGGGCAACCGACGGTGCATGTCGCGTACGGCGAAGCGATCGCGGTGCTTGCGGGCGACGCTTTGCAGGCGCTGGCGTTCGAAGTGCTGACTCAGCAACGTGAAAATGTGTCGACGGAGGCGTTGCTGGCGACGGCGCACGACTTGGCGCGTGCGGCGGGGGATTTGAATCTCGTGGGCGGGCAAGCCGACGACATCGTATTTGGTGCGGACGACTTCGATGCTGAGCGGCTCGAATCGGTGCAGCGACGCAAGACTGCGGCGTTGATCGCGGTGGCGATCGTCGGTGGCGCGCGGCTCGCGGGTGCCGATGCGCTCACGCTCAAACGCTTGCAGCATTTTGGTGAGTGCACGGGGCTTGCGTTCCAGATTGCGGATGATCTGCTCGACGAAGAGAGCGAAGAAGCTTGCTCGTCGGTGCGCGTGCTGGGTGTGGTGGCGGCGCGCGCGCGATGTGAGGCGTTGCTCGCGCAAGCGTTCGACGAAATCGCAGGGTTTGGCGCACGCGGGGCGGCCTTGCGCGCGCTCGCGGAATTTTCGGTGCGGAGGGAGCGATGAGCAACGCAAAGTGGCTCGATCAAATTCGCTCGCCGCAGAAATTACGCGAAAAAGTGTCGCGTGAGGAGTTGCAGCAAGTCGTCGACGAGATTCGCGCGGAAATTTTGCTTCAAGTTTCGGCCACCGGCGGACATTTGGCGGCGAGTCTCGGCAGCCTCGAATTGATCACAGCGATTCATTACGTCTTCGATACACCGCGCGATCGTTTGGTGCTCGACGTGGGCCATCAAGGCTATGCGCACAAGATGCTCACCGGCCGTCGCGAGCATTTCGCCAAAATGGGCGAGCTGGGTGGAATGTCGAAGTTCTTGAATCGCCAGGAATCCGAATACGATCACTTTGGTTCCGGGCATGCGGGCAATTCGATTTCGGCGTGCGTCGGCATCGCGCGCGCGTTGCAACATCAAGGACGCGACGGTTGTGCGATTGCACTGATCGGTGACGGGGCGATGACGGCCGGCATGGCGTTCGAGGCGCTCAATCATGCGGGCGATCTCAAGCAGAAAAATCTAGTCGTGGTGCTCAATGACAACGAGATGTCGATCTCGCCGAACGTCGGTGCGCTCAATTCGTATTTGTCGCGAAAATTTTCGGCACCGACGGTGCGGCGCGCCAAAGGTTGGGCCAAAGATTTTTTGCGCAACTTTCCGGGTGACCTTACGCACTGGGCGCACAAGATCGAAGAGTCCGTCAAAGTTTTGTTTACTCCCGGCATGCTCTTTGAGGCTTTCAACTTTCGCTACGTCGGCCCCGTTGAAGGCAATCAAATTGGCGTCTTGCTCGAAACCTTCGACAACGTGAAGCAGATGCTCGCAAACGGCGAAGGCCCGATCTTGGTGCACGCGGTGACACAGAAAGGTTACGGTTACGAACCGGCGCAGCGCGATCCGCTCAAGTATCACGGCGTCACCAAGTTTGATGTGGCATCGGGCGAATTTGCGGCTTCCAAGTCGGGTCCGCCGTCCTACACCAAAGTGTTTTCCGATGCCCTGATTCGACTCGCGGAAAAAGACGAGCGCATCGTGGCGATCACGGCGGCGATGGGGCCGGGCACGGGTCTCGATCGCTTCCAAGAACGCTTCCCCGATCGTTATTACGATGTCGGCATTGCCGAGCAACATGCCGTGACGTTTGCGGCGGGGCTTGCTTCCGAGGGTATGAAGCCGGTCGCGGCGATTTACTCGACGTTCTTGCAGCGCGCTTATGATCAGATGATTCACGACGTGTGCTTGCAGAATCTCGACGTGACGTTTGCGATCGATCGCGCGGGTCTCGTCGGCAACGACGGCGCCACCCATCAAGGGCAATACGATCTTTCGTATTTGCGAAGCCTGCCGAACATGATCGTGATGGCGCCCAAAGACGAAAATGAACTCCAACACATGCTTGCGACGGCGATCGCCTATCCGGGCCCGGCGGCCGTGCGCTATCCGCGTGGCGCGGGTTTTGGTGTGCCGTTCGATCAGACCATCAAAGCTCTGCCCGTCGGTGAGGCGGAACTTTTGCGCGACGGCGACGATGCGGTGATCGTGGCGATCGGCAGTCTCGTGCATTCGGCGCTCGAAGCCGCAGCGGCACTTGCCGCCGACGGACTTTCGGTCGCGGTCTTGAATGCGCGCTTCGCAAAACCGCTCGATCGCGAGCGAATCTTGGCGCTCGCGCGCCGTACGGGTCGCATCGTCACCGTCGAAGAAAACACTCGGCGCGGCGGCTTTGGCAGTGCGGTGCTCGAAGCACTTGCCGAAGCCCAGGTGGCGGCGCAAGCGCGAATCTTGGCGTTGCCGGATCGCGTGATCGAACATGGCGACTCGGCGAAAATGCTTTCGAGTTTCGATCTCGATGTCGAAGGCATCGCGCAAGCCGTGCGCGAGATTGCCGGTGCCCAGCGCGCGCCGTCGACGAAGAACACAAAAAAGTGACGGAACGAAATCGCAAACCCCCAAAACCGCGTCTCGACGAATTGCTCGTGCAAAAAGGCTTGGCCGAAACGCGTTCGCGTGCGCAAGCGCTGATTTTGGCGGGGCGCGTTTTGGTCGATGATCAACCGGTGACGAAGGCCGGCACGCGCCTGGCCGAAGACGCGAACTTGCGCGTGCGTGGCGATCAACACCGATACGTGTCGCGCGGCGGCGATAAACTCGAAGGCGCGCTCGAAGATCTCGGCGTCGATCCGCGTGATGCGGTCGTGCTCGATGTCGGCGCTTCGACGGGCGGCTTTACGGATTGTCTCTTGCAACACGGTGCCAAGCGCGTGATCGCCGTCGATGTCGGCACGAATCAACTCGCGCTTTCGCTGCGTGAAGATCCGCGTGTGCGCGTGTTCGAACAAACCAACGCGCGTCATCTCGAGCCCAAGGATTTTCCCGAAGCGATCGATCTCGTCACCGTCGATGTTTCATTCATTTCCGTGCGCCTGCTTCTGGAAAAAATTGCCGAAGTGGCGCCGTGCGCCGATTTGCTGATTTTGGTGAAGCCGCAATTCGAGGTCGGCCGCGAACAAGTTGGCAAGGGCGGCGTGGTGCGCGACGACGCGCTGCGCGAAGCGGCGCTGCGCGAAGTGAGCGAAGCTGCGCAAGAGTTGGGTTACACCGAAATCGGTCACGTCGACTCGCGCCTCGCCGGCCCCAAAGGCAACCGCGAAATTTTTTTGCATTTGCGGCGCAAGGCGCGCTGACGGCGGCGGGCAAGTTGCAGTACGCTTAGCGCGCGTTTGCTGGGCACTGTGAGGCAGGTGCCGCGCACAACGGCGCAGGCAGCGCACGACAAGTAGAGAAGGCGAGGAGAAACGTTTTTGGCGATCGAGTTTCCGATCTATCTCGACAATCACGCGACGACGCGCACCGATCCGCGCGTCGTCGAAGCGATGCAACCGTATTTCACGCAGGATTACGGCAATGCATCGAGCGGCAACCACGTTTTTGGTTGGCGCGCCGAGGAAGCGCTGCACCTTGCGCGCGAGCGTGTGGCGCAAGCGATCGGTGCTGCGGACGCGCGCGAGATCGTGTTTACGAGTGGCGCGACCGAGAGCAATAACACAGTCTTGTTTGGGGCGGTCGCGGCGGCGGACAAGCCGGCGCCGCACATCATCAGCGTCGCGACCGAGCATCGCTCGGTGCTCGATCCCTGTTCGATTTTGCAAGAGCGCGGCGTGCGCGTGACGGTACTGCCCGTCGATGCGAGCGGCCTCGTCGATCCCGAGGCAATCGCACGTGCGATCGAACCCGATACGATTTTGGTGTCGGTGATGCTCGCGAACAACGAGATCGGCGTCTTGCAACCCGTCGAAAAAATCGGGGAAATCTGCCGCGAAGCGGGCGTCTTGTTTCACAGCGACGCCGCACAAGCGCTCGGCAAGACACAAATGAGTGTCGACCGAATGCAAGCCGATTTCGTTTCGCTTTCGGCGCACAAGTGTTACGGACCGAAGGGCACCGGCGCGCTGTATCTGCGCAACGCCGCGCGCCGCAAACTTCGCCCGCTCTTGTACGGCGGCGGTCAAGAGCGCGGGTTTCGTTCGGGCACCGTCGCCGTGCCGCTCGCCGTCGGGTTTGCGCGCGCCATTGAGCTTTGCGCGCAAGCCATGCCCGACGAAGCGCGGCGCATCTGGCAACTTCGCGAGCGCCTGTGGACGCGCTTGCAAGAAGCGCTCGACGGAATTTCACTCAACGGACATCCGACACGCCGGCTTGTCGGCAACCTCAACGTCGCGTTCGACGGTGTCGACGGCGCCGCGCTGCTCTCCGCCTTCTCGCAAGTCGCACTCTCGT
The DNA here is from genome assembly GCA_964424225.1 of uncultured Geobacter sp. Classification (GTDB taxonomy): domain Bacteria; phylum Myxococcota_A; class UBA9160; order UBA9160; family JADFDR01; genus JADFDR01. The sequence goes on along the minus strand of CAYRID010000001.1, from coordinate 42,678 downwards.
CGGGCTCCGCCTGCCACTCGAGCGCCACCGAACCGAGTCACGTGCTTCTCGCGCTCGGTCTCCCCGCAACACTCGCCAAAGCCAGCCTGCGTTTCGGCATCGGCCGCTTCAACACCGACGAAGAAATCGACTGGGTCGCCACGCAAGTGATCGAAGTCGTCCGCAACCTCCGCGCCAGGCGCCAAGGCACAAGTGATTCGAACGCGCGGTTGTTGGGTGACTAGCGTTCTTCGAGTAAGAGAATGATCAAGAAATCGTCAGTGTACTCAGTTGGCGCCTGGGCCCTTGTTGCCCATGCCCGTGCACTGGAACTCTTTGGTTACGAGCCAGCTGTTGCATCCGCCCCTGCCATCCGGAGCATTACACTGACGCGTGACGCCACCGAATGCCTCAGCGCCCGTGTAGCCCCATGTCTTGCAGCGCGCAGTTGCCAGATTCAGTGCTTCCAATTCATCGACTTGTGGATTTTCAAACAGGCCGTATTCATACGAAAGGCGCACTGTCGCATCAGCGCGACTACCACCCGTGGCTGACCAATGCTTGGTTGTGGCGCAACTAGAAAGAAGCAAAGCTGCGGTCGTTGTCATCAATAGAACTTTCATTAGTCCTCCTCAGTGGTTGGGTTCCTAGCGAGCTTATAATTATATTTCGTGTTGTCCTCTCTTCGTCCAGTCAAAACTGTGGGGGTTTTCGGGAACGTGAAGGAGTTCAAACTCCTTCGGAGTTAGATAGCCGAGCAACTTATTGTGACGCTCCCTAAATCTGGTTCATGAATTAACAAAAAGGTCCTCTCCCGAACGAAGCTGCCAAGGGACATTGCTGGGCGTGAAGGCAATGAGGTAGGGTCGACCGTGCTTGATGCCTGGCCTGTGATTTTTCAGGCTTTCCCCTTGCTGAAATAATATTTTAAGTGCAAAATGACTCTTGAAGATGGTCAAATCAAACTCAAAATATGATTTTCAGAAAACGCTTGGACCTCAATCTGCGCGATTGGTGACAGAGCTGCATGCGCGTGGCCGGACGCTTTTTACGCATGTGGACGTGAAGGAAATCTCGGGTCTGTGTGCGACGTCGGCCCGGAACCTCATCACGGGGCTCGTCAATCGTGGTCTCGCCACGCGACTCAAGCCTGGTCTTTTCATCCTCGTGCCCTTCGAACTTGGACGAGAGCGTGAGTATCTCGGCAATCCCTATGCGGTGGCCCGCGCTCTTGCGGGCACGTCCGATTATTACGTTTCGCATGCCTCCGCGATGGAGATACACCAAATGGTGACGCAGCCGCAGCTCGCTGTTTTTGTGACTTCGCCCAAAGCAATTCGGCCGCGTGCAGTGTTGGGCACGGAGTTTCGCTTTGTGCGGTGCAAGCCCGCTGATTTGTTTGGCATTGTCGATCACTGGGTGACGAAGACCGAGCGTGTGCGTGTGAGTGATCTCGAAAGGACTGTTATCGATGGACTCAAACAACCCGAGCTTTGTGGAGGCATGACCGAAGTGGCCAAGGGTTACTGGATGCAGCGCGAAGCCATGGATCCCGCAAAACTTGTTGATTATGCATTGCGGCTGCATATCGGTGCCGTAGTGCGTCGGTTGGGATTCTTGCTTGAGTTGTTCGAGGTGACGCTGGCGGATGCGGATCTGCAGCGTTTGCGAGCGCGACTTACGTCTTCGTATATGCTGCTCGATCCCATGCTGCCTGCCGACGGTGCGTATCAGGCGCGCTGGCGGTTGCGGCTCAACGTGGATCCGGCCGAGATACACAGTATTGTGAGAAACTGAGGGATGATCCCGCAACGTAACCTCTCGCTTCTTTCGAATCGCCTGGCGCGCGCTGGCGGTCGCCGCATCGTCGAGTCGGTGCTCGAGCGCGATTACTGCCTCGCATGGTTTTTGGTGGGCCTATCCAGATCGGTGTTGCGCGAAGCGCTCGTGTTCAAAGGCGGTACGGCGCTCAAGCGCTGTTACTTCGCAGACTACCGCTTTTCGGAAGATCTCGACTTTACGCTCGCGGCGCCGCAGCGATTCGAGGAAATTCTCGTCGGTCTTGAGGAGATTTATGCAGAGGTCCGACGGGCGTCCGGTATCGTGTTTCGCTTCGCAAGGAGTGATCGACGGAGTCATCAAAACAGTCATACGTTTTATCTTGCTTACGAAGGTCCGCTTCCGACGGTGTCACCCCGGGAAGTGAAAGTCGACATCACGATTCGTGAGCAACTCGTGCGGCCCATCGAAGAGCATCCCGTGTTGCGCGGTTACGCAGAGTATGAGGATTTGCCGGAGGCGTCACGAATTTGTGTCTATTCGCTGGATGAGATCGCGGCTGAAAAGATCGTCGCGCTTACGGACAAGGCTCGGAACGAGCCGCGGGATCTTTATGATCTTTGGCATCTCGCGACGGAGGCAGGTGTCGATTTTTCTGCCCTGGTGCCTGCGGTCGAAAGCAAGCTTGCGTTTCGTAATCGTACACGAGTGACAATGAGTGAGGCGTTTACCGTGAAGGAGGCGCGTTATAAAGCATTGTGGTCTGCGCGACTTTCTCAGCAGATGTCGATCTTGCCGGAATTTGAGGACGTCTTTCGGGTCGTGCGGCGACGGTTGCGTGAAGCGGGGCTCATCGAAAAGTAGTCGTTCGCGTTGTCGCGGTTTTCGTCGCCGTTGTGTGGGCACGGTGTTCGGGTGTTTTGGGTGACAAAGAAAAGAGTCATGTCCCAGCGCTGGCGACCTCCTTGTTTTCTCTTGCGTTCTTTTGATTTTGAAATGGGCTTGCGGTTCTCGCGCAGCGCGCCGGCTTGCGGCTGCTCGACTTACCGTTTTCCTGCCTCGGGCGCCATGCTCGACATTTGCCTTCCTCCCGCTACTCTCGGCGCGGCTTTGTCTTGCGCGCGTTGGCCTTGTTTTGCGCCGTCGTTTTGCGCGTTTGGATTGATTGTTTGGCTTTGAAAAATTGAATCGAAAAATCCGGAGAGGATGCATCCCATGGCGGAACCGAAGAGCACGAACATTACTTGGCAGGAGCGGGCGGTGGATCGGGCGGCGCGCGAGGCGCATCTCAAGCAGCGCGGTGTGACGATTTGGCTGACGGGTCTTTCGGGATCCGGCAAATCGACGGTGGCGGTGGCGGTTGAGAAGATGCTCATGGATCAAGGCCATCTCGCCTATGTGCTCGACGGCGACAACATTCGACATGGCCTCAACAGCAATCTCGGTTTTTCGCCCGAAGATCGCACCGAGAACATTCGCCGCATCGGCGAAGTCGCGAAGCTGTTTACCGACGCGGGCGTGATCGTGTTGACTTCGTTCATTTCGCCCTATCGCGCCGATCGCGATGCCGTGCGCGCGAAGATGCAAGCGGGCGATTTCGTGGAAGCCTATGTGAGTGCCGACGTGGCGACTTGCGAGAGCCGCGACGTGAAGGGCCTGTATGCGAAGGCGCGCGCGGGCCAGATTCCCGAGTTCACGGGGATTTCCGCGCCGTACGAAGCGCCGGAAAAGCCGGAACTCGTGCTCGATACGGCCAAGCAAACCGTGGAAGAGTCGGCGGGAAAATTGATCCAGTATTTGCGCGACAAAGGCTATCTGCGCGCCTAGGCACAACCTGCTTGCACATGCAGCGCGACGGTGAGAAGGTGTCGAAATCTTCGGTGCGCTTGCGAAAGCGCATCGCGTGTTGACTCGAAAAAGTGTAGGGGTGCGCGAGCATGATGCAACCATCGCAGTGCAAGCGAGTCCTGGTATGGCCTTTTGCGCGAGCCTTCGTGCGAACCAGTTTTGCGTGTTTGCTTGCGGCAAGCAGTCTCGGTGTCGTGGGTTGCGCGAGCCGTTTTTTGCTTTCGAGCGAGACGGATGCCGAAAGCGTGATTCGTCCGTCGGCGCCGCCGGAATACGATCTGCTCGTCGGGCAAGATTTTGAACGCGAAGGAAAGTTCGACGAGGCGCTTGCGGCCTATCGGCGCGCGATTGCCAAAGATCCCAATTCTGCGTTTTTGCATCTTCGCTTTTCACAAGTGGCCGTGCGTTTGCCGGATCGCTTCGAGGAGGCGCTGGATCACGCGCTTGCGGCGTATCGAATCGATTCGCAAGATCCGCAAACTCGTGTATATCTCGGCTCGCTTTATCGCTTACGCAGAAATCTCGCTGAGGCCGAAAAGTATCTGCTGCAAGAGACTGCGGCACAGCAAGGTGCGTCACCGCTTGGCTCTACACCGGTGAGTGTTGAAGCCGGGTTGCTGCTCAGTCAGATGTATCTTGAAGCGAATCGTCCGCAAGATGCGCTGGCGATGGGGCAGTGGGTGGTGGCGCAAAGCCCGGAGCAAGTCGCGGGTTATTTCGCAATTTCGGCGGCGTATTCGCAGCTGGAGGATCCAAAGCGTGCTGAGCAGGCGCTGCGCGATGCGTTGCGTGTGACGAATAACGATATGGCGGTCTATCAGCAGCTTTTGCAACTGCGCCGTGAACAGGGTGGTGTCGAAGCGCAGATCGAGATATACCGCGAAATCCTGAAGACCGATCCACAACACTACACAGCGTTACGCGATCTTGCGTCGGCATATTTCGATCTTGAGCAAAAGGCGCAAGCGCGTGATGTGCTGCGTGAAATCGAAAAGTTTTATCCGGATGATTATCGTTCGCTCGTGACGCTGGCGGTGCTCGAGTATGAGCTTTCCGAGTTTGCGGCGGCGGCGGCGCATTTCGAGCGTGTCTTGGCCGTCGAGCCTACGCAGTATGATTTTGTGTATTTCCTTGGGCTTTGCCGGTTGGAGCTGGGCGAGGTTGATGCGGCCGAGAATCTCTTTGAGAGTGTGCCACCGAGCCACGATCGCTTCGCCGATGCGCGGATTCAACTCGCAGCGGTTTATGAGAAAAAGAAAAATCTCGAGCGCGCACTGGAAAACTTGCTGGCTGCACGTGGGCAGCGTCCGTCGCGCCCGCTTGATTATTACACCGCTACGCTGATGGCGCGGCTTGGCGACTACGACGACGCGTTGCTCATCCTCGAACCCTTGCTCAAAGAGACGCCAGATGACACAGAATTGTTATATCAACTTGGACTTGTGCACGGCGAAGCGGGGCAATATGAAAAAATGGTAGAGCTGATGCAGCGCGTGATCGCGCAGAATCCAGATCACTTCAATGCCTTAAACTATCTTGGTTACACCTGGGTGGATCGCGGTGAAAATCTGGATCAGGCTGAAACGTATTTGCGTCGAGCCGTCGAACTGCGTCCGCAAGATGGTTTCATTCTCGACAGTTTGGGTTGGTTGTATTGCGCGCAAGCACAACCCCTTTTCGCGCAGGGCCGGATCAGCGAAGCGAAGGCGCTTGTACGGCGCGCGATCGATGCCTTGCAGCGCGCAAACGAACTCTCCGGCGGTGATCCTGTGATCTTCGAACACCTCGGCGATGCTTATCGCTTCGCTGGCGATTCACGTCGTGCGCTCGAGATGTATCGCCGAGCGATCGAACTTGGCTTGCGCGAAAAAGAGCAACCGAATTTTATGCAGAAGTATGAATCTTTGCAGCGCGAGTTGACGCCGCCGTGATGCGACGTCGGCTTTGGCTCCTGACTCTTCTTTGGTTTTGCAGCGCCTGCGCGACGATTGCGCCGCAGACGCCGATGGCTTCCGAGGATCCGCGCATTGCGCACGCACTGGCTCGGCTCGAAACCAATGCGGCGCAGCGCCAAAGTTTGCGTGCGCTTGCGAAAATTTCGATCGATAGTCCGCATGGTAGCGGGCGTGCAAAACAGGTTGTGCTTGCGAAGCGCCCATCTTTTTTACGCATTGAAGTGTTTGGTTTGATGAGTCAAGTGGTTTCGCTACTTGTGACGGACGGACAACAATTTACGGTGTATGATGCGAGCAAGCGCATGTTTGAGCGCGGCGCGGTGTATGAGCAACTTTTGCGTGCCACGACGGGAGTTGATCTTTCACCGGAGGAAGCTGCGCAACTGCTTCTGGCGGCACCGACTTTGCCTGCGAACTATCGCATCGAGGCGGCCGCCGAGTTAGCGGGTGGCGGCTTTGCGATCGTGTTGCAGGATCCAGCACTCAAGGCGCGACAAGATTTTGGCGATGCGGCGAGCCTGCGCCGTTTCGAGTTTGACTCTGCGCTGCGCTTGGTCCGAACGAGCGTGATTGCGAAAAGTGGTGAGACGATTTGGGAAGCGACGTTTCTCGATTTTGCTCCGATTGCGACGGCGCCGGCAGTGTCCCAGTCTACAGCACCGACGGAGTCTACGACGCAAGCTGCCGCAACGACGGCCGAGTCGGTGCCAGCGACCAATTTTCCGCAGCGTATTGAGCTTCGCGTGCCACGGGACGCAATTTCCGTCGTACTGCAGTTTTCTGCGCTTGAGTTGAATCCGGAACTCGATGAAAATCTTTTTACGCTGTAATGCATTTTGTATTTTTGATAGTCGCTTTGCGATGCGATGGGTTTGGCATCGCAAAAATAAAGTATCCTACACGAAAATGGGTCAGTTTATGCGGTATGAAAAAAGGCGCCTCTTGCAGAGCGCGAGTTTTTTGTGCCGCTGCGTTATGTCTTGTGGCGCACTGCTTTGCTTGCTGACATGTTTGGGAAGTTGCAGCAACGACCCTTATCCGAGCGCAGATCGCGATCAAAAAATTTTGTATGGCTCGTTCGACGAAGCGCCAAAGACACTGGATCCGGCGGTGGCCTACACGACGGCATCGACAGCGATTACTGGCAATGTGTACGACACCTTGCTCGAATATCATTACTTGAAGCGCCCCTACGAATTGATGCCTTCGCTTGCGCAGAGTGTGCCGAAGGCCGAGCCACAGCCTGACGGAAAAGTTCTCTATCGCTTTCGCTTGCAAGAGGGTTTGCTTTTTCAGAATGATTCGTGTTTCGAAAAACTCGCCGGTGCGCCGACGCGTGCAGTTCTGGCGCAAGACTTTGCGTTTGAGTTGCAACGCATCGCAGATCCGTCGGTGGCGAGCCCTGTGATTACGACTTTCGAGAAAATTGTGGGGTTTATGGAGTTTTCGCAGGCGCTGGCAAAGCGTCGCGAAGGCGATGCGAATTTTGCAAAGCTACCCGCGCATGAACAATATACACAGATTGGTGGTATTTCAGGTGTGCGTGTGGCGAGCGATCGCGATCTTGAGATTTTGTTGAGCGAGGCGTACCCGCAAATTCTGTATTGGTTCGCGATGCCGTTCACGGCTCCCATACCCTGGGAAGCGATTGCGTATTATGACGGCCAAGACGGGCGCGAACATTTTCAAGACCATCCCGTCGGTGCGGGACCGTATCGTCTTTCGGTGTATGCCAAACGTCATCGAATGATTCTCGAAAAAAATCAAAATTGGTACGGGGTGCGTTATCCCGAGCGTCATGCACCCGGTGCGACGTATCCGCGCGAAGGTGAGCCCGGCGATTTCGAGCGCGGACTTCTTGATCCGGCCTACGTTGGACGCGCCTTGCCGTTCATCGAACGCATCGAGTTTCGCCGCGAGCAAGAAGGCATCCCGGCTTTCGGGAAGTTTTTGCAGGGTTACTACGATGCGTCGGGAATCATTCGTGAGAGTTTCGATAAGGTTGTGCGCGGCGACGAGCTTTCGCCGGAGATGGCCGCCCGTGGCATGAAGCTTGAAAAAAGTGTGTCGCCCGATGTGTATTACATCGGCTTCAATATGGACGATTCCACCGTCGGTCACTCGGGCGGCGAGCGCGCAAAGAAACTGCGTCAGGCCATGAGCCTTGCGATTGATGCACAAGAATTCGTTCGGATTTTTAATAACGGGCGCGGTGTGCCCGCACAATCTTTGTTGCCGCCTGGAATTTTTGGTTATGACGCAAATTTGCGTAATTCTTATCGACAGGTGGATCTCGAGCGCGCAAAGCAGCTCCTCGTGGAAGCGGGCTATGCGGGGGGAATCGATGCAACGACGAAAAAGCCGCTGCATCTTACGTTCGATTCGCCCGATCCGAGTGCGCAAGGTTTGCTGCGTTTCCAATTTTTTGTGAATGCCTGGCGCAAGCTTGGGCTCGATGTTGAGATCAGCGCGACGACCTACAACCAGTTTCAAGAGAAGGTTGATAAAGGTGCATACCAAATTTTTATGTGGGGCTGGGTGGCGGATTATCCCGATCCCGAGAATTTCATGTTTTTACTTTGGACACCCATGGGTCGCACGGCGAGTGGTGGGCCGAATACGGCGAATTTTTCGAATCCACGCTATGACGAACTTTTTGTGAAGATGAGTGCGCGCGAAAGCGATGCAGAGCGTCTTGTATTGATTCGCGAGATGCAAACAATTCTCGAAGACGAGCGGCCATGGATCGAACTCTTCCACCGCGAGGACTACGCGCTTTATCATCCGTGGTTCAAGAATGTGAAGCCGGCCGGCCTTTCGATTGCGACGGCAAAGTATCGCGATATTGACACAAAAGAGCGTAGTCGCTTGCGAGCCGAATGGAATGCGCCGATCGTGTGGCCGCTGTATGTGATTTTGATTGCTGCAGTGGCGATCGTTTTTCCGGCGGTTGTGACCTTTTACCGGGAGCGTCAGTAAATGTTGGCCTATGTGCTACGGCGGCTCGGATATGGTTTTCTTACGCTGCTTGGCGTGCTTTTCTTGCTCTTTCTTTTGTTTTTCACGCTCACCACGCCCGAAGACATCGCGCGTATGGCCGTCGGCGAGAAGGCTCCGCCGCAAGTTTATACGCAATGGATCAAGAATCACGGATATGATCGTCCATTATTTGTTAACGATGCTTATACGACTTGGTCAGTCAAGCGATATACCGACACACTTTTGTTTGATCATTATTCGCGAATGCTCACCTTTGATTTTGGACGTAGCGATATCGACGATTCGCCGATTGTGCAACGCATTCGCGAAGGTGCGGGCCCAAGCCTTTCGCTCACACTGCCTTTGTTTGCAATCGGTCTTGTGATCGGCACCGCGCTCTCGCTCTTGGTGGCCTTCTTTCGCGATACTTATATTGATCGAATGGGACTCGTGCTTTGCGTGCTCGCGATGAGCGTTGCCGCACTCCTCTACATCATCGCGGGTCAATATCTCATGGGAAAATATCTGCGCTGGTTTCCGATCTCGGGCTTCGATCCCGACCCGCGACTTATTTGGCGTTTCCTTGCGCTGCCCGTCGTTGTGGGTTTGCTCGCGCGGCTGGGAAGCGATGTGCGTTTTTACCGCACTGTTTTCGTCGAAGAGATGAGTCGAGACTACGTGCGCACGGCGCGTGCAAAAGGCTGTGGCGAAGGGCAAATCATGTTTCGGCACGTGCTGCGAAACGCAATGCTGCCGATCTTGACGAGCATTGTGATGACGATTCCGTTCTTGTTCATGGGTTCGTTTTTGTTGGAATCGTTTTTTGGAATTCCGGGTCTCGGCGCAATGGTCTTTGAGGCAATTCATAGCAATGATTTTTCGACATTACGCACAATGGTGTTTATCGGTGCGCTTTTGTTTATTTTGGCACAGATTGCGACGGATATTAGTTATACGCTCGCAGATCCGCGTGTAAGGCTCGAATAAGATGTCTCACGTCGTTGTCAACGGCATCGTCTTTGCGCTGGTTGCACTGGCTATGGCAGTCGCTTTTGCGATTCGGCGCGATCGACTTTGGCGCGAAGCATCGCGTGCTCTGTGGAAGCGCCGTCCATTCGCGATCTGCCTTGTAGGTGGATACCTCGCGATTGGCTTGCTGGATTCAATCACGTGGGTGAGTGCGCCGGATACTCACGTCGGCAGCAGCGTAGATGTCGTCGCAGCATCGAAACCAAGAAGTGTTATCGATCGCATCTTTTCACCCGAAACGTTTGCTGAGAAAAGCTATTCGGCTCCGCTTGCGGCAGTCGAGTTCTACGGTGGCGCACCGCTTGCGCACCCTGGCCAACACTGGCTCGGTACAGACGTGCTTGGGCGTGATGTGTTGTTTCTTGCGATCAAAGGTGCGCGCATTGCGCTCTTGCTCGGTGGGCTTACGACGTTGATTGTTATTCCGCTTGCGCTCTTTTTTGGCGTGAGTGCGGGCTATTTTGGAGGGCGCATCGACGATGCCGTTTTCTTCGTAATGTCGGTTCTGGCGTCGATCCCTGATCTTTTGCTTTTGATTGCATTGATTTTGGTGCTGGGGCGTGGTCCGATCCAAATTTGTGTTGCTTTGGGCGTGACGAGCTGGGTGGGATTTTGCCGTTTGTCGCGTGCGGAAACACTCAAGCTTCGCGAGCTGGATTACATCGAAGCCGCGCGCGCCCTCGGTGTTTCTAATTTTCGAATTATTTGGCGGCATATCTTGCCGAATCTTTCGCATTTGATCGTGATCACGTTCGTACTCTATTTCAGTGGTCTTGTGCTGGCCGAGACGGTGCTTTCGTACCTCGGCATTGGAATGCAAGGTAGTTGGGGGCAGATGATCGATCAGGCGCGCGATGAACTTTCGCGCGATCCGGTGATTTGGTGGAATTTGCTCGCTGCCTCGACGGCGCTTTTGGGTTTGATTCTCGCCGTGAATTTGATTGGCGATAGCGTGCGCGACATTTTGGATCCGCGCACTTTGCGAGAACGCGAATGAGCCAACAGCCCGTCTTGGAAGTACACAATCTTGTGACGACCTTTCCGTCACGACACGGACGAATTTCTGTCGTCGATGGTATTTCTTTTACGCTGCATAGCGGAGAAGTGCTAGCGCTCGTCGGAGAATCGGGCTGCGGCAAATCGATTTCGGCGCTTTCCATATTGCGCCTCGTGCCCAAGCCGGGCCGTATCGAAGCCGGTACGCAAATTCGACTGGCTGGCAAAGACTTGCTCGCGTGCTCTGTACCCGAGATGCGCAAGCTTCGCGGTGCTGCGATCGCCATGATTTTCCAAGAACCGATGACGAGCTTAAATCCGGTACAAACTGTCGGTGTGCAAATTGTCGAGGCGATTCGTTTGCACGAGCGCATCACCACCGAGGCCGCACGCCGGCGTACGGAAGCGCTCTTTGAGCAAGTCGGGATTCCCGATCCGCACGCGCGTTTTCAAGCTTATCCCCACCAACTTTCTGGTGGACTCAAGCAGCGCGTAATGATTGCGATGGCGGTGGCGATGCGGCCGCAGGTTTTGATTGCCGACGAGCCGACGACCGCACTCGATGTCACGGTGCAAGCGCAGATCCTTACACTGATGCGTGATTTGCAGCGCGAGTTGGGTACGGCGATTCTTTTGATTGCGCACGACCTTGGCGTCGTAAATCAACTCGCAGATCGCGTGGCGGTGATGTATGCCGGAAAGATCGTTGAAGCGGCGGATCGGCGCGCGCTTTTGACGAATGCACAGCATCCCTACACCAAAGGATTGTTGCGTTCGATTCCCGCACTCGCAGCGCATCGGATGCGTCTCGAAGAAATTCCAGGTGTCGTGCCGTCGCCGAACGAGTGGCCGGCCGGCTGTCGCTTTGCAGCACGCTGCGCACAAGCGTTTGAGCCGTGCACGCAAACAATGCCCGAGCACATCGAAATTGAACGAAACCACACTGTAGCGTGTCATGCTGTTGCGCAAAGTTTTGAATCTCTTGCACGTAAGTCAGGAGACTCGCGATGAGTGAGAGCACTGCTTTGCTGCAAGTTTTCGGGCTTCGTACATGGTTTGCAATTCGCAAGGGATTGCTCCGGCGCACGGTAGGCTATGTGCGTGCAGTCGATGGTGTTGATTTCAAAATTGAACGCGGCCAAACACTTGCGTTGGTGGGAGAATCGGGCTGTGGCAAAACTACCGTCGGGCGAACCGTACTGCGCCTGGAAGCTGCGCATTCGGGTCGAATCATTTTCGAGGGTCAAGATTTGCTCGCGCTTTCGAGCCGAGAAATGCGTGCGCTGCGGCAAAAGATGCAAATTATTTTTCAAGATCCGCTCGCTTCGCTGGATCCGCGAATGCTCGTGCGAGACATCATTGCCGAAGGCCTACACTCTTTTGCGATTGGTGCCAGCGAACAGGAGCGCACAGAACGCGTTGTTGAACTCATGGAGAAGGTCAAGCTTGATCCGCGCCAAATGTGGCGTTACCCACACGAGTTTTCGGGTGGACAGCGTCAGCGAATTTGTATTGCGCGCGCCCTCGCCGTCGAGCCGCGTTTCCTGGTTTGCGATGAATCGGTGTCGGCGCTCGATGTCTCGATCCAAGCGCAAATTTTGAATTTGCTTCGCGAATTGCAAGAGACGCTTGGACTCACCTATCTTTTTATTACGCATGATCTGGGTGTTGTGCGCTACCTCGCAGATCGCGTGGCCGTGATGTACCTCGGCGAGATACTGGAAGAAGGTAGCGTTGAACGCATTTTCGAGGCGCCGTCGCATCCCTACACAAAAACGTTGCTGGCTGCGATTCCAAGTCTTGATCCGGATCGTTCCTTGGTTACGACCGTGGTTGCGGGCGATCTGCCTTCGCCCGCAAATCCGCCGCAAGGTTGTCGCTTTCATACGCGTTGCCCATTGGCCGAAGATCGCTGCCGCCGTGAGATTCCGCCTGCGGTGCAGCTTGCCGATGGGATGAGTCGTTGTTTTTTGAACGAAGCAGAAGCGGTAGATTCGCAGAATAAGCCTGCGTGATGCTTTGCACGGCTGTGCTTTCCTTGCCTCGCGTAGAGTTTTACGGCGAAGCGGCTTTCGCGTGATAAAATCTGCGCGCAAAATAGGGCACTTCTTGCGCGGCTCAAGACCCGCAAGCGGCTAAGGTAAGTGGCGAAAACGGCCGAAGAAATAGGGCAGTTCTGGGGGTATCAAGTTTGGCGGCGCAAAAAATTCGCTTGGGTGAGCTTTTGGTCAATTCCGGGTTGATCGACGAGTTCCAGCTTCGCTCGGCACTCGCGGAGCAACAACGCTGGGGCGATAAGCTTGGACTCACGCTCGTGAAGCTTGGCTACATCCAAGAGGAAGACCTACTCAAAGTTTTGTCGCGGGCGATGAATTTGCCGATCGTGCATCTTGAAGGCAAGCGTATCGAACCCCAAGTGATTAGTACCGTGCCAAGCGAAGTGGCGGAGCGACACATTTGTTTGCCGCTTTTTGTAAAACCCGAGAAAACAGGCAAAGTCTTGTTCGTTGGGATGGACGATCCGACGAACGTCGAATTGCTCGATGATCTTTCCTTTCGCACGGGCATGACGGTGCGTCCGGTGCTCGTGGGGCCGCATGAGCTTCGCAGCGCAATCGATCGCTATTATCGCGGCGGGCCGGGAGCCTTCTTGCACGAGGGGCGACGCGATGCGATTCGGCTTGAAGATGCGATGCGCCCTTCGGCAGAGCCGGCGCGTTTTGCAGCGGCACCGAGCGCATCGGCTGCACCGTCGGCAGCGGGAGCTGAGGAGGCATCGACGCGAATGATTTTGCGCGCGCTCACGCAGCTTCTGATCGAAAAAGGCGTGTTCGATCGCAACGAATTGATTGAGGAAATTCGGCGAGTGCAAACCACACAGAAAGAGTAAAGCGAATGCGCAGCGCTTTGGCCTCATTCGTATTGCGCGTTTTCTTGCGCGCTTGATCGAGTAGGTTGCAGAACTGCGCAAGGCGCCGCCTTGGGTCGAGTGAAGGAGAGCGTGCAATGCGGCTCGAATACAAATTTGATTTGTCCAAAATCGTGAAGCCTCGCTTCTCCGTTGAGGCCGAAGAGGGGATCGGAAAACTTTTTAAGCTGAGCACGCTCGTCTTGAATGTTCTTGAAACACATCCATGTGTAGAAATTGTGTTTCACGGTCTAAATCGAGACGATCCCTCGCATAAGATCGAATTGTTCAAAGAAATTCTTGGTAATTCTTCGGGTGGACAGGATCTTCTTTACGAACTGGGTAGTGGCGGTTCGATTAGTCGTTCGTCGGCGTACTACCAGTGGATTCAGGTTTCGCGCCCATAGCCTCGGCGCAGGGACAACCCGTACCGCTCCAGCGGTGTCTGCGCTTTAGGCTTTGCGCAACGATGGCGCGCAATACTTCTGTTTTGTTCTGCGCAAAAGGCAAAGCGCGCCAATAGCATTCAAAGGCGGCTCGACGGGCGGCATTCGGAAACGCGTCGCCAAGTGAGGCGTTGAGTTCGATGAGTGCTTGCATTCGCCTGCGATCCGAAAGTCGCCCGCGAAATTTTACGCCTTCAAGATCCAGCAAGAAGGTTGTGCTTTGCGTTGTTTCCGTCTCTATGGCTTGCGCGATATAGACATGGCTTGCTTTGAGGTCGCCGTGATCGACGCCTTTTCGGTGTAGGGTAATGGCCATTTTTGTAAGTGCCTTTAGGGTGGAGAGCGGTGAGGTGTCGCCAAGCGTGTCGGCGGGTTGAGCCGGTGCAAGATCTTCGAGGATGACAAGCGATCTTGTGACCAACCCAAATTGGTGTCGCTCGCAGTATGCGAGCGGTAGTGCAGCGCCAATGCCGCGCGCTTGCAAGCCGTGGCCTGCAACCCAGGCGCGAAAACCCGCTGATCCGCGAAAGCGATCGGCCAAGATGCGACCGAGGCTTCGCGGCAAAATTTCTTTGACGATGAGTCGCCGTCCGTCGCATTCGATTGCGGTGATTTTTGAGCGACCGTCGTTTTTGAGCACATTTCCCCCATTGGCGAGCGCGTTGCGATGCGCAGCAATGGCGCGGGCCACGCTCTCCGCTGCAAACTCGCGCAGGTGCATTCCGGATTCGCATTCAAGCCGAAACTTGGCGAAGCGACGCCCAGACTTTTGCGCACGGCGCGTACGACTTCGCGCATGTTCTTCAGCGCGTAACTCCATGTTGCCACCAACTTCACGCAGGCGTTGCTTACTATACACACAGAAAGGTCGATTCATTTCGAGTGCTGCAGCGCGAACACGTAGCCGATCTGGTGTTGAAATAATTTTGCTGAGCGAATAGTCGAGAAAAGCGAGATCGCGTCGTTGCAAGCACTTGCTCTGTGTTATGCGTGCATGTTGCCAATCGAGCAAAATTGGACCGTGTGTGCTGATGAGGATGTTGCCGTGGTGTAAGTCGCCGTGCGCAAAACCATGACGATGCAAATGTGCGACGAGAGCACCAAGTTGCTGCAAAGTGTCGCGGCGTTGTTTTGCGCTTTTCCAGGGCGTATCTGCAAGATTGGTCCCGACACAAAATTCAGTAACTAAAATTTGATCCCCACTGGGTAGCGTGCCGAATGCGAGTGGCTTGGGGGCAGAAATTTTCTCACCTTGCAAGCGCTGCAAAATTTTCCATTCGCGCCTTGCCGCAGCGTGGCCAATCCAGTTCTTTAAACGATCGCGCAAAGGATGCTTTCCGGAGCGACAACGAAATTGTTTCACGAGTAGCGTGTGTCCGGTTTCATCATCCAGGCGTACGATACGTCGGCGCGGATTGTCGTGGAGCACGGTTGCGTGATATGCGCCGCGTAGCCAACCTTCAACGATGGCAGTTGCAAAATTTTCCGTGCAGGACCAACGGACCGAGCGCAAGCTCATTCTCCTTGCTGAGACTTCGAATCGAAATCCGCTGCCTTCGAAGCGCAATGTTCTGCCGTGTGTGTGGCGCGTAAACGCTGACGTCGTGCAAACCAGAAGATTCCGAGTAGTGCTAGCGTGAAACTTGCGAGTTGTGTGAAGAGCGCAGCGTGGGGTTCAATGCACTGCGCAAAAAATCCGGATTCACGCACAAGACGATCTGCTTCGGGGTAAAGGGTTACTTCGTTGGCGCAGGTTTGCTCAGCCCAGAATGACAATGCAAGCAGGATGGTTGCGAGAAAAAACGGAATACGTTTCATGTCTGCAGAGTATCCTGCCTGCGACGTTTTGCGCTAGCGCAAGAATCGTCTTGCTTTGCTCTACATGGGGTGTTCGCGATCTTGTGTTGACGGATTTTTAGCGTCGTTCTTATACTGCGGGCCATGAATTCTCCGGCACCGAAACTTTCGATGATTGAGGCCAGTCGTTTGACGAAGCGCTACGGCGAGATGAATGCCGTCGATGATGTTTCGTTTGCAATCGAGCAAGGCGAAGTGGTCGGATTTCTTGGAGTGAATGGCGCCGGAAAAACGACGACGATGCGCATGCTCACGGGTTTCATTCCTCCGACGGACGGCGCGGTGCGCATTGCGGGTCATGATCTTTTTCGCGATGCCATCGCTGCACGTCGCGCAATTGGCTATTTGCCCGAGACGCCGCCTCTTTATCCCGAAATGAATGTGCAAGGTTATTTGACGTTCGTAGCACGCTTGAAGGATGTGCCACGAAAATGCGTTCGCGAAGCGGTCGAACGTGCGATGGAGCGCTGCGGTCTTGTGAGTGTGCGTCGGCGCGTGATTGCGGCGCTTTCGAAGGGATTTCGACAACGTGTCGGTATCGCACAGGCGATCGTGCACGATCCTGAAGTGTTGATTCTTGATGAGCCGACGGTGGGACTTGATCCGATTCAGATTCGCGAGATTCGCGAACTGATTGCAAAGCTCGCACACAGTACGCAGGAAGGAAAGCAAAAGACCGTCATTCTTTCGACGCATATTTTGCCCGAGGTCGAAGCGATTTGTCAGCGTGTGATTTTGATCCACGAAGGCAAAAAGGTGCTCGATGCGCCGATCGCCGAGTTGGTGCGGAGCGGGCAGAGTCTTGAGGAAATTTTCGTGCGAGCCACCCTACACGATCGTGTTTCGGAAGTGCATGCGACGACTCCCAAGGTGGGTGCATGAAAAACGTATTCATCATCTTGAACCGTGAATTTCGTTCGCTCTTTTCTTCGCCGGTGGCCTACATCGTGCTCTCGCTCTTTTCTTTGCTCGTCGCATTGTTTTTTGTTGTGAACGTGATTTCGTTTCAAACTTATTATCTGCAACTCGCACAGGCCAATCAGCTTGAACAGCTTGCGAAATTTAATCTCAATGATGAACTGTTCATGCCTTTCTTTGGATCGATGTGGATCATTCTCTTGCTTTTGATTCCCGGCATTACGATGGGTTTGTTTACGTCGGACAAAGCGAATGCGACGGAAGAGCTTTTGCTCACGAGTCCGATCGGAATTTGGGAAATCGTGCTTGGTAAGTATTTGGCAGCAGCCGCTTTCGTGAGTTTGTTGATTCTTATTTTGGCGGTCTTCCCGGTTATTCTTTTTGTACTCGGTATGAGTACGGAGGGCGCAACGCCCGAGCTGGGAAAAACGCTTTCCGGCTTGCTGGGTTTATTTTTGACAGGGATGGGTTATGCGGCTGTTGGCGCATTTGCTTCGTCGGTGACGCGACATCAGATCGTTGCCTTCTTTGTGGCGCTCGTGCTTTTGTTTGTGATTGCGCTTTTTTCATTCTTTGGACAAATGGCCACGATGAGTGGCGTGTTTGGGGGGCACGACTGGGTTGCGAATGGCCTCAATTACATTGCAACCGTCGATCACTTGGATCGAATGCTTCGCGGTTTGATTGATACGACGGACTTGACCTATTTTGGTGTCATGATCGCGGCTTTTTTGGTGATGACGAAGACTTCCGTTGAATCGGTGCGTTGGCGATGAGGAGGGTGGAGAGCAAATGAAGAACAAAGCTTCGCTCTTTGGTTCACTCGGCTTGGTCGCTATTGCCTTTGCGCTGCTTAGTTTCCTGATGGCACTCTTTGGTGTCGTTCCCGATTTATACTGGGCGGCGATCAATCTTGCCGTCGGTGTCGTGCTTTTTCTTTTGGGGGTCGTGGGCGGCGTCGATACGATTCGAGCGCGACTGCGTTCGGGTGAAACGAAGCGCATTGGGAAATACGGCACGAGCGCGATTGCTTCGACGGTTTTGCTTTTGGTTTTACTCGGAATGCTGGCTTTTCTCTCGACGCGTTATCACAAACGCTTCGACGCGAGTCAGGCGAAGATCCATTCTCTGTCGGAGCAAACACGCAAAGTGCTCGACGCGCTTGCGCAAGCCGGCACACCCGCGAAAGCGATTGCATTTTATCGTGCGGACGATGGCCAGGTGGTGCGCGATCTTCTTGAGCAATACAAGTATGTCAATTCGAAATTCGAGTATTTGTTTGCGGATCCACTGGCGCGCGTAGATCTCGTTGAAAAGTATCAAGTGTCGTCGGCAGATCTTGAGCGAGGTGCCGTCGTGCTCGAAGTCGGAAACGAGAATGGAATTGTTTCTGGCGACATTACGGAAGAGCGAATTACGAACGGGCTTTTACGCATTACCCGACGGCAAACGAAGACGGTTTATTTCCTGGAGGGCCATAACGAAGGCCGCACACATGGTGAACAAGCCAAAGAACCGAGTGGCTATGAACAAGCCGTGCGGTTGTTGGTGGCAGAGAATTATAAGATCGAAATTCTTTTGCTTTCGATGGCGGGGCAAGTTCCCGACGATGCAGATGTTGTCATTATCGCGGGGCCGACACGGCCTTTTGAAGCCTCGGAACATGTAGCGCTGCAAAAATATCTCGCACGAGGTGGAGCGCTGATGGTGATGATCGATCCGCGTGCCAACACAGATCTGTACGCTGATCTGCTCGGCTGGGGAGTCGAAGTCGGGGATGATGTCGTGATCGACGAACTGCAAGGCTTGTTTGGGCGTGCAGCTTCTCCGTTTGCGGGCGCATACGACTCCAAGCATCCGATTACAAAAGATTTACGCGAGGTGACACTTTTCCATTTCGCTCGTAGCGTACGTGCGCGCCAGGACGTGAAGAGCGATTTTTCGACGTTGGCCATGACCAGTGCGAAATCGTGGGCCGAGACCGATGTGGAAGAATTGTTCAAAAATCCGAAGGCCGTCGAATTTGGATCGAAAGACAAAAAGGGACCGGTACCGCTTGTGGTAGCGGGTACGCCGACACTCTCTGCGCAATATCCACTTGCCGAGGGTGCTGTGCCGCGAATGGTGGTGATTGGGGATTCCGATTTTGCTTCGAATCAAGCCATTCATTTGTATAGCAATCGCGATTTTTTCCTGAATTCGGTGAGCTGGCTGCTTGGCGACACCGAGGCACTCTCGATTCGCCCGGCGCTCTCGCCCGCGTCGCGACTTTCCATGACGCAGCAACAGTTGAATCGTCTGCGTTACCTCGCGCTCTTGCTTTTGCCGGAGATCATTGCACTTCTTGGTGTAGTTACTTGGTGGAGCCGTCGCCAAGGGGGGCGCTAGGCGTTCATGAATCCGCGAATCACTGCACTTTTGTTAATCATTGTATTGGCACTTGGCGCTTTTATTTATTTCTATGAAATACGCGGACAAGAAGTGCGCGAGCAGGCGCAGAAAGAAGAGCAAAAGTTTTTTGCAAATGTCACCAAGGATCAGATTTCGCAAATCCAACTGACAACAAATGACGGCATGGAAGTGACGCTCGATCATGTCGATGGACGTTGGCAAATCGTTTCGCCACATGCTGCTCCTGCCGACGAGATTACCGTCGAGAGCATGTTGAGCGCGCTCGTGAGTGCGACCAAAGAAAACGTCTTGCAAGATACACAGCCGCTTGAAATTTACGGGCTCGATGCCTCGGCCAAAGAGATTCGCTTTACAGCAATCGGTGTAGGGCACTTCGTGCGCATTGGTCATGAAACGAAGCTCGGCGGTGCAAAATATGTGATGGTAGATTCCGCGAGCGATGTGACGACTTTGCCGACTTATGTGTTGGCGACGTTCGATCGCTCCTTCGATGAATTGCGCGACAAACGAGTTTTATATTTTGATCAAGCTGCAGTGGATCGAATTCGTGTGCGCCGGGCGGATAGCAAAGACGAAATTTTGCTAGAAAAACAGAACGGAACGTGGCAGATCCGCTCTCCACTCCAAGAAGTCGCCGATGCGGACACGGTCGAAACGCTGCTTTCCGATTTGTATTTCGTGCGCGCACAGGAGTTTGTTGATGTGCCGACTGCGGAACAAAAGCGTGCGATGGCAACGCCGCTGCTACAAGTCGATCTGCGTACGCGCAACGAGGTGGGCGAAGAGAAGACCTTTGTGATTGCTTTTGCGACGCCATCAAACGAGAAGCTGTCCCTTGTTCGTCGCGACACGGACGTGTTTTATCGTGTCGCGAGTGATGCGTTGGCTTCGATCCCGCAAGAAGTTGAGGCCTATCGCAATAAACAGCTTGGCGCTTTTGATTCGGAGGCGGCCAAGGCTTTTGCGATTACATTTCGTGCGGAAAACGCTGATCCGGTGGTGATTCGCGGTACGCTCTCCGTCGGAAAAGCGACGAAATCGGTACATACTGAAGAAGAAATGGATATCGAAGGTGACTCAGAAAAGTTTCGCGATTGGTTGACGTCACCTGAGACGATGGATCCGGCGCGGGTTGAAGATCTCTTGCTTGCACTTTCGCGCTTGCGTGCGACGTCGATTGCGGCGGAGCATGCCGAGAAAGAAACTTTGACAGCGCTGGGTTTGAACCCAGCGAAAGTTGAGGTTGAAGTGTTTGGTGGTGATCCGTCCGACGCCAAGACGTTGCTAGCACATTTTTTCTTTGGTGAAGCGGATGCAGAGAAAGGAATTGCTGTTCAATTGTCGACATCGAATACGGTGTATCGAGTGCCGTATGGCTTGGCTCACGCTCTTCCGCTTGCGTTGGAAGTGCTACAGCGCGATTTTACCGTCGGTGCAGAAGAAGGCGAAGCGGAGTTGATCGAACCCGAAGAATAGTTTTTGCAGTTACTTGTTCTCGCTGCTCTGCAAAATCTCCAACATGGCCGCATGGATTTTACCATTGCTGGCTACGATCTGTGCGCCACTACTCTGAATTGTGTTGCCAGCATAATCACTTACGCATCCGCCGGCTTCTTCGACGAGAAGCAACCCCGCGCTGACATCCCAGGGGTTGAGGTTCTTTTCCCAGTAGCCATCGAATCGTCCGCAGGCAACAAAGCAGAGATCAATGGCCGCGCTGCCATCGCGTCGCAGCGCCCGAGCGCGCTTGATGAAACGGCGAAATAAATCGAGATTGTCATTTTCGCTTCGATGGATGTCGTAGGCAAAGCCGGTGGTGAGCATGGAGCGATCAAGCTGAGTCTCGCTTGACACACGAATCGGTTGGCCGTTACGAAACGCGCCTGCTCCACGCAGCGCATGGAAGAGTTCATCACGAAGTGGTTCATAGACAACGCCGATTTCACGCACGCCGCGGCATTCGATGCCGATCGACACCGCAAAGCAAGGATAGCCGTGTGCAAAGTTGGTTGTGCCGTCGAGTGGATCAATGATCCAGGTCCAGTCGCGCGGTGTCGTAGCGTGACACGATAACGTGTCGCTTCCGCTGCCTTCTTCGGCAAGAATCGCGTCATGCGGGCGTGCGGCGCGAATGCCATCGACAATCAAAGCTTCGCACTGCTTATCGACTTCCGTCACCAGATCAAGCGCTACGCTTTTGGTTTCAATGGCGAGTTTGGTTTCGTAGCGTTCGCGTTGTATGGCTCCGGCAGCACGCGCCAGCGAGATGGCCAGTGCGAGAATTGCTGCGCGTTCGTTGGTCTCAAAGGCCACGGCTTACCCCGGAATTCGAAAAAATGTTTTTGCATTTTTTGTTGTTGCGAATGCAATGGCTTCAACAGATTCGCCGCGTGCTTTGGCAAGAGTTTCTCCGACGATCGCGACATGCGCGGGTTCGTTGCGTTTGCCGCGAAATCCTTCCGGCGCCAGAAATGGTGCATCGGTTTCGATCAAGAGACGCTCAAGCGGGAGCGCTCGCGCCGTTTCGCGCAAGGCTTCGGATTTTTTGAAACTCAAAATTCCCGAGAAAGAAACATAGAAGTCCCGTTCGATCGCCATTTTTGCAAACTCAAGACTGCCTGTATAGCAGTGCAAAAGTCCGCGCAGGGTGCCGTCGTTTTCTGCATCCCAGATTGTAAGTAAATCGTCGTAGGCTTCGTCGCCGTCGCTGCGCACATGGATACAAACCGGTAGATCCAATTCGCGAGCGAGAACGAGTTGCTCGCGCAACACTTTTTGTTGTATATCGCGAGGTGAATGCATGTAGTGATAGTCGAGCCCGCATTCACCGATGGCGACGACTTTGGGTTTTTGAAGATGCGCGCGCAGTGCGGCGCGGCCGGCATCATCGAGGAGTGTTGCATTATGAGGATGTACGCCCACGCTTGCATACACAAAATCATGTTGTCCCGCTAAGGCGGGTGCGCGCTCGAATTCTGCTACGCCGTAGCCCGAGCCGATCGTAAGCACAGTGTCGATGCGCGCGGCGCGCGCACGTTGCAAAACTTCTTCGCGATCGGTGTCGTAATCGGGGGCAGTAAGATGCGCGTGACTGTCGAACCACATCAGACGTTTTGCCCTGCGCCATTGCCGGCGGCTTCGCCCTCGTGATCGACTTCGATGCGCGGGAAAAGCGGCGTACCTTTTTGGGTGACGAGGCCGGTCGGTAGCTTGCCCCAATGGATTGCATCGTTGGGAAGCTTCGTGTGATGCAAGGCTTCTGGATAGCCGAGGCGATCAAGAATCGCGGGTGCGGTAGCGGGCAAGAAGGGTTCTAGCAAGATTGCAATGACACGCAAGGCTTCGCAGGCCGTATACAAAGTTGTGCGTACTTGCTCGGCCAGAGCGGGATCTTTTGCAGCGGTCCACGGCGCACGCGTTTCGAGATAGCGGTTGGCTTCGTTGACTAGGTCAAAAATGGCTGCGAGTGCACGGTGCATTTCGAGACTACGCACATGAGTGTCTACAGCATTGGCAGTGCGTGCAGCCGCGTCGGAGACGCGATCTTCGAGTTCGCCGGTTTTGCCGGGTTGTGGCACTTTCCCGTCGGAGTAGCGTCCCACCATATTTAGAGTGCGGTTGACGAGATTGCCAAGATTGTTCGCGAGATCAGCGTTGATGCGCGCAATGAGCGCTGCCTCGGAAAACGCCGCGTCGAGTCCGAAGGACATTTCGCGCAGCAAGAAGTAACGAAAGGCATCAAAGCCGTATTTTTCTTTCATCACGAGCGGTGAAACCATGTTGCCGAGACTTTTCGAAATTTTACGGTCCGCAAGATTCCAAAATCCATGCACATTTAAGTGTTGAAAAGGTTCGAGGCCGGCGGCTTTGAGCATCATCGGCCAAAAAACTCCATGCGGCTTCAAAATATCTTTGCCGATCACATGCTCAGCGACGCACCAGTAATCGTTGAAATGCGGTGCGTCCGGATAGCCGATGCCAGTGAGATAGTTGATCAAGGCGTCGAACCAGACATAGCACACATAGTTTTCATCGAAGGGCAGCGGGATGCCCCAATGCAGCCGTTCTTTTGGACGAGAGATGCACAGATCGTCGAGACCACTGTCTTCACGTAGCATTCCGAGCACTTCGTTTTTGTAGCGCTCGGGGCGAATGAAATCGGGATTGTCTTGAATGTGTTGCACGAGCCAGTCGCGATACTTCGAGAGTCGAAAGAAATAGTTTGATTCACGACGCAGTTCGGGTGCGCGTTCGTGGTCGCGACATCGACCGTCGACGAGATCACGATCGGTGAGAAAGCGCTCACAACCGACGCAGTAGGAGCCTTCGTACTCACGAAATTCAATGTCGCCCGCATCATACACTTTTTGGAGTATGCTTTGCACGGTGCGCTGATGCTCGCGTTCGGTCGTGCGAATGAAGCGGTCGTAGGAAAACCCAACTTCATCCCAAGTGCTACGGAAGATGCCTGAAATTTGATCAGCAAATTCAAGTGGCGTCATGGTTTTTGCCGCTGCTGCTTCGGCAATTTTGTCTCCATGTTCGTCGGTGCCCGTGAGATAAAAAGTTTGTTCGCCTGCCAAACGGTGATAACGCGCAAGTGTGTCAACTACGACACTCGTGTAGGTGTGTCCAATATGCGGTTCGGCGTTCACGTAGAAAATTGGGGTCGTGATGTAGAAAAACTGTGTCATAAACGATTTCCTCCGCCGCAAACTCGCTAGGCGGCGCGTGTGGCTTCGCGCAGTGCGAGTAGTGCGCGTTCAGCCATCATTTGCGGATTGGCATTGCGTTGCACGAGTGCTTTTCTGCATTCGTGCAACGCCGTGAATGCAGAGAGTTCGGGTTCAAAGAAATTTGCCCCTTGCCGTGCACGTTCGCGTACGCGATCGCGTAACCAAAGTGCAGAGACTTCTAAAAATTCACTTAGCTCAGCGGCCGCCACGGCGCGTTCACCGCGAAACTGTTCTGCCCAGTCGAGGAGCGCGGGCGTAGCGAGACGCCCAATGCCGGCAAGTCGAGAGTGAATTCGATCGACCTCGTCGGTGCGCTCGGTCGACATGACATCGGTGTTCGCCGCCAAAGTGAAGCGTTGGCAGCGCGAGCGCACGGTGACGAGCAAGCTTGATGCACTGGTCGAGAGCAAGATCAAACTCGTCTTTGGCGGCGGCTCTTCCAGCAAACGCAGCAATGCATTTTGCGCTTCACTGTTTAACCATTCTGCATCGGCGATGACGACGGCGCGTCGGCCACCTTCGTTGGCTTGGAAGCGCAAAGCGCTTTGGACGGCACGAACTTGCCCAATACGCACTCTTGTGTCATCTGCTCCACGCTCAACCCAAAAGAGATCGGGATGATCACCGATGTGTCGAAACAACGGTCCCTTTTTGCCCTCGCCGTCGAGAGCGATTTCCTCTTTCGTTGTCGAGCGCCGACACGCAAGACATTCTTCGCACGGTCGATTTGCGGCATGCGTGCAGGCGAGCGCGCGCGCAAAAAGAAGGGCCGCTTGGCGTGTCGTTTCGCTTGGACCGACGAATAAATACGCCGAGTGCACGCGATCGCCAGCAATTGCGCGTTCGAGAATTTCTTGGACGTTGTGATTTTTGCTCGACATGAGGAGTCCGAGTCTAGCAAGCACAAAACGCTACGAGAACCGCGAGATTGCATTGATTCGCGCATACGCAATGCGGATACTGGGCCGCAAATGATTCCGCTTCGAGACGACATTGTGCGGCGAGGTGTGCCGCGTGCAACGCTACTCGTGATTGCGATTGCGGTTTGCGTGTACGGCTATGAACTGTATTTGCATTTTGCGCTGCAGGCACTGGAACCGTGGATTCGCGAATGGGGGCTCGTGCCACGCGATTTTCTGCATGCGTTTGAAAAACCGCAGGTGCTCGCCACTCCGCTGACTTCGCTGTTTTTACACGGCGGGCACACGCATTTACTCGGCAATCTTTTGTATTTGTGGATTTTTGGTGCGAGCGTCGAAAGCGCGTTGGGGACTTCGCGATTTTTGATTTTCTACTTTGTTTGCGGCTTTGCGGCTTCGATGATTCAGGTTGCGAGTGCACCGGATTCATTGCTTCCGACGGTGGGTGCAAGCGGTGCGATTTCGGGCGTGCTCGGTGCGTATCTGCGTTTGCATCCAAAAGGCAAACTCGAATTGTTCTTGATTCCAGTGCGTGTGCCGGCACTGCTTTTTTTGGTGCTCTGGTTTGCTTTGCAAGTCGTGTCGGGCCTTGAGGCGGGCGGCGTAGACTTGCACGCTTTGCCGACGCCTGCGTTCCAAAGTGACCTTCGGCAGAACTCGCTGCCGTCGGTGCAATCCACGCAAGATCTTCAAACCCAGCGCGGCATGCAAACGAGCGCACTCACGAGAGCGGCGACAGCGCAATCTCCGTCGGAAGACGTGAAGGCGGGCTCTTCGACGAAGCGGGCTGCGGAAGAAAGCGCACCGACGGAGAACAGCACGGCACTTGTCGCGTGGTGGGCGCATATCGGCGGTTTTTTGGCGGGCTTTTCGCTCGCCAACGCGATGCGGCTTGACACCGTCGGATCTTCGCCGCGTCCAACACGCGCCCGTCCGGCGCGTACCCGACGTCGGCGCTAAAGTGGCATTTCGCTTTTGTGAGTTGCCTCAAGTCTTGTGAGTTTTTAACCGATTCGACCCTAGTTCCTGGCGAAGCGTGTTTCTGTCGACTTCTGCGCTGATTCGGAATTTGCAGATTTGCAGATTTGCAGAAGAAGGACGAAGAGAAGAAATCTCAGGCCGTTCAATCGGCCGTTAGGCGCCAGGCCGTTCAATCCGGCCGTAAAACTTGGAGGATACTTCGATGATTCTTACCCCCTTTGGTCGCCGCAGCAGTGATCGCCTGGCAAGCCCCACGACGGCGACGGAAACCTTGATTGGTCCGCCGACGGCGTTCATCGATCAAGGCTCTGAGTTTGAAGGCAAGCTCTCATTCAAAGATACGGCGCGCATCGACGGACGCTTTCGCGGTGAAATTTCGAGCGAGAATACGCTCGAAGTGGGCGAGACCGGCCAGATCGATGCCGACGTCAAGGCGCAAAACATTCTCGTGAGCGGCGAGGTCAACGGCAAGATCACGGCTGCACGCATGGTCGTGCTCTTCAAGACAGCGCGCGTGAAGGGCATCATCAACACGCCGTCACTCGTCGTCGAAGAGGGCGCGAGTTTCAACGGTGAAATTGAAATGGGCGGCACACAAAAGCCAGCGATGAAATCCGTTGAGGCCGGTAAATCATCGCTACCGCTCAAAGCCGTCGACGGTGCGGCTTCATAAAAATCAAAGCTTGGCTATCTTGCTTCGCCATGTTGGTGACTGTGAAATTTTTTGGTGCTTTGCGCGAAGCGGTGGGTACCGACTCACTTGAGATCGAGCTTACTTCGAATACTTCCGTTGCGGGTTTGCGTGCGGAGCTTGCGCGCAAGTACTCGGTGTTTTCCGCATACGGCACGCGACTGCGCGCAGCCGTAAATCAAGAATTTGCCACCGAAGAGCGTGTGCTTTGCGATCGCGATGAAATTGCGTTTTTGCCGCCCGTTTCCGGCGGTGCGGGACGTTGCACGATTTCGGAGACGACGCTTGATGTGGAAGCAGTCGTAAAGCGCGTGAACGGGCCCGACATGGGTGGCATTGTGACTTTTCTTGGGGCCGTGCGAAATGAAGCACGCGGACATGACATTGATCATCTTGAATACGAAGCCTATGCGGCGATGGCCGAGCGCGAGCTCGACAAGATCGTCGACGAAGCCGAGGCGCGATGGCCGGGCGTGCGTGTGGCTGTGGCGCATCGTGTGGGACGGCTTGCGATTGGCGATCTCGCTGTGGTGGTCGTCGGTGCTGCACCGCATCGCGGCGATGCGTTCGAGGCTTGCCGCTATACCATTGATACGCTCAAGACGCGCGTACCGATTTGGAAAAAAGAATTCGCCTGCGACGGCGCTTATTGGGTGGACGATCACGCATGACAAGCTCGAAACACATTAGTGCGTATCATAGTGAGAGCGTGCACCAGCATAAGCATGCGGCGCCCAAGTCGCTCAACGTCGCTGTGGTGACGGTGAGCGATACGCGCACACTGGAAACCGATACAGGCGGTGCACAAATCATGGAAAGCCTTGAATCGGCTGGACACAAAATAGTGTCTCGCGAGATTGTCAAAGACGAGATGGTTGAAATTGCGGATGCGTTACGGCGCCAGCTCGCCACCGAGCAAGCGCGGGTCATCATTTTTACCGGCGGTACTGGGCTTTCGCCCCGCGATGTGACGCCCGAGGCGCTTGCGCCTTTGCTCGATCGCAGTGTGCCGGGATTTGGCGAATTGTTTCGCATGCTTTCCTACGCCGAGATCGGTTCGGCGGCGATGATGTCGCGTGCGATTGCAGGATTTTCCGCCGGACGTGTTGTGTTCGCTGTGCCGGGCTCGCGTGCGGCCGTGAAGCTTGCGATGGATAAGCTGATCTTGCCCGAGATGGGGCATTTGATTGCTGAGTCACAGAAAAAAAGTATCTGACTTACGCGTGCGAGCGTCGGGGATACAGCGCTTTTGGATTGTTGGTTCCTTCGCAGTCCTTGTCGCTTTCGCTGCGTCATCTCTTTCGTTTGCAGAAGCGACTTCCTTCCAGGTGACATCGAACGAAGTGTCTGCGTCCGAGGCTGATCCGCCTCAAGCCGCTGCACTGGGAGCGGTGCTCAATGAGGACTGGAAGTCGATCGCGACGGAGAGATTCACCGTTCACTACGATGCCAATTTCGAAGCGATGACACCCGAATATGTTACACAAGTATTGGCTGCACTGGAAGCGGCACGTCAAAATTTGAAAACACTTTTTGGTGTTGAATATACAAAGTCACTTTCTGTGTTTTTGTACCGCGAGGACGCTTACCGCCACGAAGTGGAAGATCGTTTCGGCTTTGCGACGATTGCGTTTTACGACGGTGCGATGCGGTTGCGTGCGCCGCGAACAGCAGGAGCGGAACTCTACGCTCTTCTGCATCATGAATACTTTCATGCTGTTTTTCGCGAGCAAACTGGTGGAGATCAACCGTTCTGGCTTAACGAGGGTTTGGCGGAGCTTTTCGAACGTCGCGTGTTGCAGCGACCGGGTTTGACCGATGCAGAGTTGCGAGAGATTGCGGAGGCTCTGCGTGCGGAGCGCTGGATTTCGCTTGTTCGTCTTGAACACAACTTCGTGAGCTTGCAGGCAGAGGAAATTCGGCTTGCCTATTTGGAGTCGACGGCGGCGGCGCTTTGGGTGCACGAGCATCTCGCTCCCGAATCGCTTGCCAAATGTTTGGAGGCGCTGGCTTTGGCCAAGCAGCGCAGTGCATCTCACGACGCAGGATTGCGCGCCGCGCTTGGAGTGGATTCTATTGAGATAGACCGGGCGTTGCGCGACGCTTTTTTCGCGAATTTCGAAGCAGTTTCGCCGTAGTCACAAATTTGTGTTGGAGATCATCTTGCGTGTGTTGCTTACAGGAGCGCTGCTTCATCGGCCATGCGTGAGGCTTCGAGCAAAAGCTCGGTCACCGATGCAGCAATGGTTTTCTCTGGGCTTTGTGCGTTGGGTTCAAAGGTGAAGCTGCCGCGTTCCAAGATGACGAGCTGCGCTGCAGCCTCAAAACCAGCGTGACGATTCGTGATCGCATGCACAGGTGCGCCTTTTTCAAGCCAAATGCAACCGTTGAAGTCGTTGGTGCGAATTTGCAGCGCTCCCGTTTTCAATCCCATTTCGAGAATTTGCAAGATGGCGAACGGCGGTACTTCGGCGAGGTCGCCTTTGAAGACTTCGATGGTGGGTGGTGCAGCGGTGCCGCGCTGAAAAAGGATGGTTTTGCCGCCGTCCAGTGGCTCGGGAGTGGTGTTTGCAACTTGGCAGAAAGTAATGGTGAAATTACCGATCTCAATGCGATCGCCGGGGCAAAGCGCGTGCGCGGCCGTGAGAGGTTCGCCGTTGATGCATGTGCCGTTTGTGCTGCCCAAGTCGCGCACGACGAATTGATTGCCTTCGCTAGTGATTTCGCAGTGCCGGCGCGAAGCTTCGGCTGCGGGAATGGGCAGTTCGCAGTCGCGACTACGTCCGATGACGACGGAGCAGCCTTGCTGCAAGCGATAAGGTGGTGCCGGCGGAGCAAAAAGCATGGAGGTCGAGTCGAAAGTCATGCTTCGATGCGTCGGCCAGAAACGCTAGGGACTTGAGGGTTCGATCGTTACGAGGTCGCCGATCGTCCAGCCGTGTCGCTCGGCATAACCGGCTTCGACTTCGAGTACTTGATCCGCAGGGGTGCGTGGCCGGTACGAAATGAGTGTTTCGCCGCGTGGTGTCGGTACGTTTGTGCGAAGATCGACGATGCGAAGATCGCGAATCCAAAGAATGTCGAGGCGAAAGCGCATCCCTTTCATCCAGAACGCATAGTAGTCTGCTTTGGCGTAGGGAAAGAGCATTCCGCAATTTGGAGCGAGAGCATCGCGTTCGCTGAGGCCGCGCATTTTTTGTGCTGCAGTTTCTGCGACTTCAACGGAAATTCGTTGATCTCGAATTTGCAAGGTTTTCGTCGGAAGTTCGTCAGCGCGAACGGAAGCCGCAAGAACGCTACAAAGAAATCCAAGAGAAAAAACTACGCAGTAAAGTGTTTGATAAATTTGTAGCATTTTTAGTCTTTCAAAAGTTTCGACGTTGTGTGTGATTTTGCACCGAGCTGTGCAAAGTGCAACAAGGTTCCGTGTGCGAGAATGCCGGGAAAATTTGGAGATGAAATGTCGGAAGATTTAAATCGCTTACTGTGCGCAGCCGAAGCGCTGCAACCGGATCTCGTGCGCATCCGTCAGGAGCTGCATCGTGTGCCGGAGCTTGGTCTTGAGCTGCCTGAAACACGCAAAATTGTTTTGCGCGAGTTGGCGGCGCTCGGCCTTCCGACACATTTTAGCGACAAAACAAGTGGAGTCTTGGCCGTGCTACGCGGCGAGGCGCAAGTCGCGAGCGGAGTGTCGCGCAAGCGCCTTTTGTTACGTGCGGACATGGATGCGCTGCCGATTCGCGAGGCGGTCGTTTCGGAGTTTTCGTCGGAGTATCCAGGCAGGATGCACGCTTGTGGCCATGATGCGCATATGGCGATTTTGCTCGGAGCGGCGCGAATTTTGAGCGCGCATCGAAAACAAATCGCAGGAGATTTGCTGTTCCTTTTTCAACCCGGAGAAGAAGGCCTTGGCGGCGCAAAAATTTTGCTCGAGGAAGGTTTGCTTGAACGCGAAGGTTCGGTCGCGGCGGCGTTTGCGATTCATATGGAGCCCAGTGCTCGTGCAGGATGTATTGAGTCGCGAGCCGGAGCATTGCTTGCGGCGGCAGATTCTTTCTCGATCACGGTGCATGGGAAGGGAGGACACGGTTCGCGTCCGCATCTTGCCGTCGATCCCATTCCTGCTGCTTGCGAAATCGTACTTGCTTTGCAAGCGATGCTGACACGAAGCCTCGATGCAACGGATCCCAGCGTTTTGACGGTGACACAAATTCATGCCGGAACGACCACGAATGTGATTCCTGCGGAAGTGCAATTGCAAGGTACGCTGCGTACGCTTTCAACGGAGAATCGTACGCGCTTGCTCGACGGTGTAGCACGCGTTGTGCAAGGCGTGGCCAGTGCGCATGCTGTGCGCGCAACATTCGAAGTGCAGGCGGGCTATCCGCTCACGCGAAACGATCCTGCCTTTACGCAGTTTGCTTTTGGGGTCGGGCGCACACTCTTTGGTGTTGCCGATGTTGTGGAGCTTCCGGCACCCAAGCTTTATGCGGAGGATTTCTCATATATCCTTGAGAAAATTCCAGGCGCGATGTTTTTTCTTGGCGCGAGTCCGCAGGACGGCGAAGTGCATCCCGTGCATTCCGATCGAATGCGAATGGATGAAACTGTTTTGTGTCGAGGCGTTGCGCTGCATGCGGCGTTGGCTTTGCGATTTTTGGTACCGACGCTTTAGACATGCGTTATTTATCGATGACTTCCGGCAAGTGATAATTGAAATCGACGAGCGTGGCTTTGAGATGTTCGCGTAGTTTGCGAATGGCTTGATTTTCGAGCTGACGTACACGTTCTCGTGTTAAGCCGTAAGCATCGCCGATTTCTTGCAAAGTTTTTGGTTCTTCGGCGAGAATGCGTTCACGCAGAATGCATTGTTCGCGCTCGTCGAGTTGATTCAGCAGCCCGAGTACTTGCTCAAGAAATACTTGCTTGAGTTCACGATCGGCGAATTCTTCCTCGGCCGTTTGGTGTTTGCTGTCGATTAAGTCTCCGACGGTGGCGTGACTACCTTCTCGCTGCAGGGGAGCGTCGAAGGAGATGTCTCCTTCCGCAAGCCGTTGTTCCATTTCGCGAACGTCGTCTTCGGTGACGTCAAGACGTTCCGCCAAAAGAGTAGGACTTACTTCAAAACCTTGGCGTTCAAGCTCGCGCTTCTCTTTGTTCAAACGAAAGAAAAGTTTGCGTTGTGCGCGGCTGCTTCCGATGCGCACCATGCGTATGTTGTCGATGAGATATTTCAAGATGTAGGCGCGAATCCAATACGCTGCGTACGACGATACACGCACATCTTTGTAGGGGTCATAGCGCTTTACGGCTTCGAGAAGTCCCGTATTGCCTTCTTGGATCAGATCGAGTGCGTTCGTCCATGCACGCCGATATTCCATCGCGATTTTGACGACAAGCCGCAGATTCGAGACGACGAGTTTGCGGGCGGCGACGAGGTCGTTCTCCTCGACCATCTTGATTGCCAGCGCATGTTCTTCTTCCCGTGAGAGCGGTGGATACTTGGCGAGCTCTTGGTAGTAGCGCTGGAGTGTGCTTTGCGGTTCGAGGCCGCGCTCGTAATGCTCTTCGGTGACAGGTACCGGGAGATGCACTTCGCTTGGCACCGGCAGGGTTGCGGTCACTTCTCGAAGATCGTTGTTTGAATCCAACGCAAAGACCTCGGTCAAAAATGCAGCACGCCATGTTAGAACGAAAACGGCGAGACGGGAACCGATACCCCGCCTCGCCGTCTTCTTTTAACCGCCTCAGCCTTAGCGACCGACGCTCGTTATGCCTACTTCTTGAATGTTCGGATGTACGCAACGAGGTTCGCGATATCCGCCTCGGAGAGATGACCCCATGGCGTCATCATCGGTGAGCCACCATATTGACCTGCTCCGTTCTTGATGACATTGGTCAAATCGGCGTCGGTGCCTTTCTTGCCGTCTTTGTCGGTATCGAGAGTGAAAGCTGCGGCGACGAAGCTGCGCGGCTTGGGTTCAAGAGCTGCGCCAACCGGTCCAAGGCCGTCGCCTTTGTCACCGTGGCAGCTTGCGCAGAACGTCGTGTAGGTCGCTTTCCCGGCGGTAGCATCACCGCCTGCCATCGCGATGCTCGGTGCCATCGACATGGCAATGCCAAACGCAAATAGAAAACCAAAGCAGGTCAGCCAACGAGTCATTTTTATTCTCTCCAATTCGAAGTGATCTTGATTGAGATAATTTGAGCCATTCATTTTCTGCGCGCTTCATTACGCCGCAGAATCGAAGCCAGAGTAGGGCGCGGGGAATGACCGTCAAAGTCGAGAGGGTAGGAAAACGTGAAATGGGACGAATTGCCCTAGGGCAAATTGTCCTAGGGCAATGTCCGATGACCCTGCAAGGTGCTGTGCGTCGTGACTCGGTAAAGTGTTACTTCCGTCGGGGATAGTTGTTTTTTTGCTCGAAGATGATTCGAATAAGAGGGATTTAATAATTTCGCAAGAAGTCGATCAGAAGCTGTACGCCGACGCCCGTCGCGCCGCGCACTTGCAGAGCACCGGCTTCTTTGGTTGTCCAGGCCGTCGCAGCGATGTCGAGATGTGCCCACGGTGTTTGCTCGACGAAGTTCGACAAGAAGGCGGCCGCTGTGATTGTGCCGCCTTCGCGTCCGGCGGTGTTCTTGATGTCGGCGATCGGGCTCTTCACGGCTTCTTTATGTTCGCTCCAAAGTGGAAGTTGCCAGAGGCGTTCGCCCGTTTTCTCACCGCAAGCAATCAGCTTTTCGATCAATTTACCGTCGGAACCGAGCACGCCGCTGCACCAGTTGCCGAGTGCGATCGCGGCGGCACCCGTCAGTGTCGCAAGGTCGATGATCGCTTCGGGTTTGTAATCGGTATTGGCGAAGTACAACGCATCGGCGAGTACGATCCGGCCTTCAGCGTCGGTGTTGAGAACCTCGATTGTTTTGCCCGCCATCGTCGTGACAATGTCGCCAGGCCGATATGCTGTGCCGCTTGGCAGATTTTCTGCCGCTCCGATGATGCCAACGATATGTAGTGGAAGCTTGAGCTTGGCGGCAGCGCGTAAAATTCCAATGACTGCCGCTGCTCCCGACATGTCATGCTTCATTTCATCCATCGCAGCGCCCGGTTTGAGCGAGATGCCGCCGGAATCGAAAGTGATGCCTTTCCCGACGATGCAAAGCGTGCGCAGTGGTGCACTGGGCGCTGCTTTACCGCGATGTTCGAGGACGATCATTTGTGGTGGATGAGCGCTGCCTTGCCCGACAGCGAGGATTCCCCCCATCTTGCGTTCCCGCATTGCTTCCACGTCGAGCACTTTGCATTCGAGCCCGACTTTTTGTGCCACGTCTTGCGCGCGCTTGGCCAGTTCCGTCGGTGTGAGGTTACCGCCGGGCTCGTTCGAGAGGTCACGTGCCAGGTTTTGCGATTCTGCAATGGCGGTTCCCGTTGCGACACCATTACGCAATGCGCGCAAGCTGCTCGCGTTGGCACCGAAAAAGGTGATCGCCGTTACTTTGCCGCGCTCTTTGCTTTCGTCGCGCACGCTGCGATAGCGATCGAAGCGGTAGCTGGCGAGCAAGCTGCCTTCGGCGAGTGCTTGGCCCACGTCTTCGTCGGAGATCTCGTTGCAGGCTGGAATCCAGACGCCGACTTTCCGTGCGGGTGTTGCTTCGGCTGCACGCAAAGCTTCCGCAGCGGCTCGGCGTAAATTTCGTAGTTGGAAGTCCGCCTGTTTGCCAAGTCCGAGCAAAAGAATTCGTACGCTTCGTGTTTGTGTATCGGAGTAGAGCATCAGTCGCTCGCCGGTCTTGGCTTTGAAGTCGCCACTTTTTATCAGGTGTTCGATTTTCTTATTTAAGTTGCGACCGATTGTGGAGATGATCGAAGGCAGTGACTTCGTAGCCTTCTGTTCTTGAAAGAGAGGAAGCACGAAAATATCGACGGTGTTGCGTGCAGGTACCTTGGTTTCAACTGAGATTCGCATAGGTTCTCCTTGATCTCTGTACTTGGTAGTCCGACCGTGAGCCGTTACTCTACCACCTCGCAATTTATACGAAATGAGGATCTATGTGGCTTAGTTCAGTCGAAGCGCTCACGATGACAGCAGATCGTTTGGCGAGTGTTCACGTTTTGCAATTGTTGCTCGATGCAAGTCCACTCGTGAAAGCGGTGATTCTGTTTTTGCTTGGCTTCTCCGTCGTATCGTGGGCTGTGATCACAATGAAGTGGCGCGAACTGCGCCGCGCAGAAGACGAAAGTGCGACACTGCTTGAGGTGTATCGCAAAGGTGCGATCGACGAGACGTACAAAGCCGCACGCGAACTCGATGACAGCCCACTCTCTGCAGTGTTCCTTGCGGGCTATGGCGAGATGCACCGCATGCTCAAGCGCTCGCCGAATCAACTCACGCAAACACTCGAGCCCAAGCAAATTGAGGTTCTCGTGCGACACATTCGATGGATCGCTTCGGAAGAGACGCTGCGCCTTGAACGGGGCTTGGGCGTGCTGGCGACGACGGGAAGTACGACTCCGTTTATCGGTCTGTTTGGTACGGTCGTCGGCATCATCAATGCGTTTACGAATATCGCGGCGACGGGCGCGGCGAGCTTGGCAGTGGTGGCGCCGGGCATCGCGGAATCGTTGATCGTGACGGCCATTGGTCTGTTTGCCGCAATCCCCGCGACGATTTTCTATAACTATTTTCTGCATGAGATTCGCAGTCTCAACGTGGCGCTCGATCTTTTTACGGCCGACTTCGAGGCAGATTTTCATTCGGTCGAATTGAGCGACTTCGATCGCTCCGTCGACAAAGGGCGCCACAAAGAAAAGAGGAAGTGGTAAGTGGGGGGACTGCGTTCCGGAGGTGCGGGGCAACCGCTAGCTGAGATCAACGTGACACCGTTCGTTGACGTGATGCTCGTGCTCTTGATCATCTTCATGGTGGCGGCGCCGATGATGCAACAAGGTGAAGTCGTCGACTTGCCGGAGACGGAGAGTCAGCCACTGCAAGTTCGTGAAGATCCACTGATCCTCACGGTGAAGAAAGACGGCACGATTCTCATCGGAAAGACGAAGATCGCGTCCGACGAACTCGAAGGCAAGCTGCATGCAATTTTCGAGAATCGAGACGATAAAAATCTTTATCTACGCGCCGACGAAGCTGCGCCGTATGGTCATGTAGCGAAGGCGATGTCGGCGGCTCGCCGTGCGGGGGCGACAAAGCTCGGCATGGTGACCGAGCAACCGCAACCTTGAAAAGTGTCACCACACACAATTTTGTTGAGCAGCTGCAACCAATGCAGGGGGCGAGAAGTATTTCATGGCGAGCCTAGTTCTTGCATCTGGGCAAACGGAAGCAGCACGGCTTCGTTTTCGTCGCGGGGTTGGCATCTCCGTATTCCTCCATGTATTACTCATTTTGGTGTTTGCATTTTTTCCGCACTCTCAGCCTCCGATCGATGCAATGGATTTTGTAACGGTGGATTTGATTTCGGCTTTGCCGGGCGAGCCTGCGCCCATGCCCAAAGCGGGCGCGTCCAAGGCGGCGAAATCCAAACCCGCACCCACGGAGCCGACGCCTCCAAAACTTCCTGTTCAAGACAAAGTTGTGTTACCGACGACACCGACGGATCCAAAGACGAATTCCAAAGCGCAGGACGCGAAGCCCACCAAGCCGGAGGCGACGAAGTCCGACGAGAAATCTTATGAAGATGTGCTCGATGCATTGCGTGCAGAATCGGGTAGCGACGGTGCGACGTCTGGAGCGGATGCAGGCACGACAGGTGCTGCGAACAACGCAGCGCAGACGGCCGTCGGTGGGATGGGCGCGGGCGGCGGCGGTGCGGGTGTGCGCGTGAGTCCGGAAGTTTTGGCGTGGCTCAAACAGGCGCGCATTCGTGTGCGCCAAAACTGGGTGGTGGCGCCGGGGCATCGCTTTGAGGCGTTTGAGACACGCGTGATCGTGGACATCGACGAGAACGGCGCCGTGCGCGGTGAACCGGAGATCGTGCAGGGATCGGGCAATCCGTGGTTTGATGATGGCGTGGTGCGCGCGATTCGCAAAGCAAGTCCACTGCCGCCACCGCCGGAAGCGGGGCGTTGGCCTTTTGTGTTTCGCTTGGAGGATGAATGATGGTGTGCATGGATAAAAAATGCCGATGGTGGGCTTGGGGTATGCGTTGGCAACGAGTGTTCTGTCTCAATTTGGTGTTGGCTTGTATGAGCTTCGTCTCCGTGCTTTGTGTGCCGACGGTGCGAGCGGAAGATAACCGTCCGGCTGTGGTG
The DNA here is from genome assembly GCA_964424225.1 of uncultured Geobacter sp. Taxonomy (GTDB): domain Bacteria; phylum Myxococcota_A; class UBA9160; order UBA9160; family JADFDR01; genus JADFDR01. Next base: position 5,974 of record CAYRID010000001.1, on the reverse strand, counting down.
GTGCGCGATGCGTCGGCAAAGGCCTATCGTACAGCGACGCAGCGCTTTGCGGAGAAGGGTGTGACGGCGGGTACGGCAAACAGTGAGCGTTTTCGCGCCGTGATCAATGAAGCGCTCGAGTATTCGGGTTTGTTCAAAGCGATTCCGGCGGAAGCATTTCTTGGTCCCACAGAGACGACTTCGCTCAAAGACACACCCGTGTGTCCGACGTGGATCGACATCGGTACCGACGTTTTGGTGTCCGGCGAACTTTATACCACTCTCGAAGGTTTCTCGGCGCAAGTGCATGTCTACGACGTCTCGCGCGGATGCCGCTTGATGATGAGCAAGAAATTTCAAGGCTCGTTGTCGGAGCGCGACTTCATTGCGAAGCGTGTCGCGGATGAAATCGTGCGCTCTTTCACCGGAAAGCTGGGCGTTGCTGCGACGGAGATTGCCTTTGCCTCGAATCGTTCTGGAAACAAAGAAATTTACGTGATCGACGCTGACGGTTCGAATTTGCGTCGTGCTACACACAACGGTTCGATCAACTCGTTTCCATGTTGGTCGCCCGATGGCAGAGATATTCTTTTTGCTTCCTTCATGCAGAAGGCGCGTTCGGGGCTTTATTTGCTCGCGCGGGGTACGGGCCAAAATGCCAAACGCATTGCTGGTGAGTTGCCGCTGATGACGCCGCAATATCGTGGCGTGCTTGATCCGACGGGAAAAAATCTTGCGATTGTGATGAGTGTGAATGGACAAACGGAGATTTTTATTTCTCGACGTGATGGGCGGCGCTTGCAACAACTCACCAATAATCCGGGTATCGATATTGCACCCAGTTGGTCGCCCGATGGGAACCGTCTCGTTTTTGTGTCGGATCGTACAGGTTCACCGCAGCTTTATGTCGTTGATCGTGACGGTTCGAATTTGCGTCGCTTGACTTTCGAGGGCAATTACAATTCGGGTCCGGCATGGTCGCCCGACGGCAATTGGATCGTGTATGAAACGCGCGTTGGCGGACAGTTTGATCTTTGGTTGATTGATCCCGAGGGCAAAGCGAATGCGCCGATCGTTACGCATCCGCGTAACGACGAGCAGCCGAGTTGGTCGCCGGACGGTCGCAAAATCGTATTTAGTTCGACTCGTCGTGGCAGTGTAGATTTGTATTCGGTGGATATTACCGGTGAAAATTTGCGTCAGTTGACGCGCGACGCAGGCGATAATCTCAATGCGGCGTGGGGACCTTACTTGCGTTAGTCGACACAAAATTGAGTGAATCAAAAAGTGTCGCGAAGTTGTGTGCGAAGGAAGATGAACGCGGCGTGCGGTGCAAGGGAAGCTGCGCAGGATGTGCCGAAAAATTTTGATGCGAGTCGGAAAAACGCGAGTCGAAAATTTTAGAAGGAGCGATCTCATGGTGCGAAGTTTGAAGGCAAAGATGTCGTGCAGCGGAAAGAGCGTATTGCAAACGAGTGTGGTGCTTTGGGTGTTGCTCCCACTTTTGAGCGCGTGTGCAACGACGGCAGAGTTTCGCAAGCTCGAGCGCGATGTGAATCGCTTGAAGAAAAATGCGAGTGCGGCGGATTCAAGCAGCACGGTGCAAGCGGATTTGCTGACGCAGATCGAAGCGTTGCAAAACGAAGTGCAAGTGCTGCAGGGACGCCTTGATGTGGCTGAGCACCGTTCGACGCAAGCACTCGAGGAGGCACAAGAAGCGCGGCGCGCGGTGGCGCGTAACGCGACGGGTCAAGTTTCGCAGCTAGCACCGACGACGGGCGATCTCGCGGCGCAGGGTGCACTTTCAGATATCGAGGCGGTCGCGCAGCCGCCGACGGTGACAGCGCCAACAGCGCCAGCAGCGCCCATGCAGTCGCCCCCCCCGGCAGCTTCCTCCTCGGCGCCGCACGCGGTGACGGCTACACCTCCGGCTGCAACAGGAAAAGGACAAGATGCGCTCGATATTCTGGCTTCGGATCCAGAGCTAGCGGCGGCGGCGGACGGAAAAGTGACGACAGCCGAAGAATTGCAGGCCTATCGCAACGCTTACGCGGCTTGGCGCAGTGGGGATACGCAGACTTGTATTGACCGCTTTCGGCAGTTCCTGCAGACTTATCCGCCTTCCGGCTATGCCGACGATGCGTCGTACTGGATGGCGGATTGTTACTTCAAGCAAGGCGATTACAAAACCGCGATTGTTCGATTCGATGACGTGGTGCGCAACTATCCGAAGGGAAGCAAGGCTCCGGATGCGTTGTATCGCCAAGGGGAGTCCTTGCTCAAACTTGGTCCCGGCTATTCGAAGGCGGCGAGCAAGGCATTTGAGCGCGTGGTGAAAGAGTATCCGGCTTCTCCGCGCGTGGAAGAAGCGCAAAAGCAGCTTGAACTTTTGGGCGGATAAAGAGAGGCTGTCAACTTTAACCTCTAACATGGGATAGGGACCGACTTTGAGAAAGCGCGATCAAGAACGATTCCGAAAGATTTTATTGGAAAAGCGCGAAACCATTTTGGGTAACGCGAAGAAGGCACTTGCGGGTGACATTCATCTCGACCCGGATGATTTTCCGGACGAGATCGACACGGCTTCGTCGGAGGCGGGACTTGCGTTTATCGGACGTTTGCGCGAGCGCGAACGCGGCTTGTTAAACAAAATCGATAAGGCGCTTCAAAAGATCGACGAAGGTGTCTTTGGTTCTTGTGAAAATTGTGACGAGGACATCGACATCAAGCGTCTCGAGGCGCGTCCTGTGGCGCAACTTTGTATCGATTGCAAAGCCGAGCAAGAAAAGCTCGAGCGTCAGATGGGCTGATCGCTCATGTTGGTGCTGATCGCGTGAGCATTGCTGCGTCCTTTTTGTGGCAATGGTTGCACTGACACTGAAAAGTTTCAATCATGAACATCTTGGGTATCGAAAGTTCCTGCGATGAAATGGCGGCTGCCATTTTGTGCGGGAACGAAATCGTTTCGAGCGTGGTGCACGATCAAACGTCTGTGCACCAACCCTATGGAGGCATCGTGCCGGAGCTTGCATCGCGCGATCACGTTTGCGCGATTTCGAGCGTGGTGTGCCGTGCTCTCGAGGCGGCATCACTAACCGAGCAAGATCTTGATGGCATCGCGGTAACGGCCGGACCGGGTTTGATGGGCTCGCTCCTCGTGGGCGTGTCGTTTGGCAAGGCGCTCGCTTATCGCTTGGAGATTCCGATCGTCGGTGTGCATCATCTTTCGGGGCATCTCGCTGCGGCAGAACTGGCAGAGTCGAGTTTGCGCCCGCCGTATATTGGGCTCGTGGTTTCGGGTGGACACACGGCGCTGTATCGCATCGACCGCGATGGTCGATCTACACTTCTTGGTGAGACTCGCGATGATGCCGTGGGAGAGGCTTTCGACAAAGTGGCGAAGTTGCTCGGGCTTCCGTATCCCGGTGGGCCTGCGATCGCGCAAGCGGCGCAGTCGGGAAATCCCGAAGCGATTGTGTTTCCACGGCCGCTTGCAGGCCAAGGCGGGCTCGATTTTTCCTACAGCGGGCTAAAAACCGCCGTGGCGGTGGAAATGGAAGCGCGCGGCGGGCTGGCCGCGATTTCAGTGCCGGATTTCGCAGCGTCGTTTGAGGCCGCTGCGACGGAAGTGCTTGTGCAACGTACGGTGAAAGCTGTGCAACAAGAGGGGCTTGAGCATGTGGCGATCGTCGGTGGCGTGGCGGCGAATCGGCGCTTGCGCGAGACAATGCAGCGCATGGCGGAGCAGAAAAAGTTTCGTGCAGTGTTTCCGCCGCTTGCGCTTTGTACCGACAATGCTGCGATGATTGCGGCGGCGGGGGCGCGTTTGATTGCAAGCGGTGAGTCGCACGGAGTATCGCTGAGTGCTTTTTCTCGCGTGCCTTTTGGTGAAGCACCTTGGCGCACGTAAATGACTCTTTTTTGTGTCGATAATCTTCATTGCGTGTGCGGTGACCGAGGTACGAGATCGATGATGTGGCGAATTGCGGGAGGTCATCGCCTTTGAGCGTCTCGGCCGTTCGTGAATTCTTAGCCCGCCATGGACTCACGCCGAACCGTGATCTTGGTCAAAATTTCCTCGTGGACGAGCAGCTTGTCGAAAAGCTCGTGACCTCCGTGGGTGTCGGTGAGTCAGACGTTGTGATCGAGATCGGCACGGGTCTTGGCATCTTGACGCGTTCGCTTGCAAAACGCGCGCAAAAGGTCATCACTCTGGAAATTGATGCCGGCCTCGTGCGTGCGCTTCGCGCCGAAGATGCGCTGCCGAGCAATGTTGAATTGCTCCATGCCGATGCACTTGCGTTCGATTTTGAAGCGCTGCTGGCGAGAGTTTCGAAGCAAGGTCCGGTACGCATCGTGGCCAACTTGCCTTATTCGGTTTCGTCGCCGCTCTTGCGGCGCTTTCTTGATTTGCGGGAAAAGCTCGTGGACTGGACGGTGATGCTGCAGAGCGAAGTGGCCGAGCGCTTGATCGCGGAGCCCAATTCACGCGATTATGGATCGCTGACAGTGCTGCACCAAATTTGTGTCACGACGGAGCGTATGCTTGACGTTCCACCTCCTTGTTTTTATCCAGTGCCCAAAATACACTCAAAAGTGTTGCGCATGACGCCGCGTGCTGAAGTGCATCTCGCCGCAGGGGGACTTGAAGAGGTTGAGCGCGTGGTGCGTGCGGCGTTTGGTCAGCGCCGCAAGATGTTGCCGAAGGCGCTGGCCAATGGGCTGGGTACGCGTGTTTCGGGCGAACAAATTTTGCATGCCCTTGCAGAGGTTGGTATTGAGCGCACGCTGCGTGCTGAGGCCGTTTCTTCCGAAAAATTCTTGGCGCTCGCCCGTGTGCTCGCGGCGCGAAAGGGTGCTCCCGCCAAAACCATTCCAATTCGCGACCACGAGGCCTGAAATCAAAAGCGCGGGCTGCTCGGTTTTTGCACAAACTCGCAGCGGGATCACGCAAAAGTCACACAAAGTTTCTGTCAAAGCGAGACACTCTTGCACTGGCTTGTTGACGCAGAGGCGAGATCGCTTACCATTTTCGCGCCCGTGACGGCAGTGGAGAGAGGAACCGGCGCCGACGTAGCTTTGCGGCATTGATCTTCATCGAGCATGAGTTCACGGGTGCGAGACCCAAAATAAAACTTGCGACCTTTACGCCAAGCAACGCTTGTATCTCCACACCGATTTTTCGGTTTGAAAAGAGAACGAGACGGGGGCGGCAGTCGAAATGAGTACGCTTCATTCGCGCCTCCGGATTTCCGGTCGGCGCGTTTTTTGTTTTGGGTTTGTAGTGATCGCTGAAGCGGTGCACAGCAAACCATCGCAAGCGAGAGACACAAAAAAGTTAGAGAGCACAAATGGTTTCGAGCGAAGTCTCGAAAACGCGAAAAAGTCAATCACCGCACTGGTCGGACGAAAGCCCGACGCAAAACAGGAGGTAGATGCATGTCGACGGTTCGCACGGATGCTGCGCGTGAGCAGCGCATCACGGTTCCTTCTTTGTTACGGCGCAAAGCCAAGCTTGAGCGCATTACGATGCTTACAGCCTATGACTTTGCCTTCGCGCAGATTTTTGACCAAGCCGGTATTGATCTTTTGCTCGTCGGAGATTCACTGGGCAATGTCTGCCAGGGTGCCGAGACGACACTTCCCGTTACGCTTGATGAAGTGATTTATCACACGCGCTGCGTGGCGCGCGGAGCCAAGCGCGCACTCGTCGTGAGTGATATGCCGTTTGGCTCGTATCAAGTCAGCGGCGAAGATGCGCTACGCAGCGCAATTCGTCTCGTCAAAGAGGCGGGCGCACAGGCCGTGAAACTCGAAGGCGGCGTGGCGGTTTCTGACACAATTTCGCGTATTGTTGCAGCGGAAATTCCAGTGATGGGGCATGTGGGTCTTACGCCACAAGCCATCCATCGCATGGGTGGATTTCGCGTGCAGGGGCGCAGCGAGCAAGGGCGCGCACGCGTGATCGAAGATGCTCTTGCGGTGCAAGAGGCGG